>NZ_JBEWSZ010000001.1:2101950-2402229 GCF_040537815.1 Mesorhizobium shangrilense | reverse complement strand
CTCCTTAATCACATTTGGAGGCGTTGCGTTGTGCTCCGGGGAAACCGAGAGGAATGCGCGAACCATGGGCATGGTATTGTCTTTCGTGCCGCGAACGGCGGCGACCAATCGAGCAAGTCAGAACACCGGCGCGCCGGCGGCGGTGATCATCTTTCCAGGCGTTCGCTATGAACAGCGGCCGCTGACCGGCGAGGCACGGCCAACTGGGCCGGACAAGCCAGGGTCAACCCGGCCGATCGCACCTCACCACTAAACGACGGCCAAGGGGTAGGCGCCGGCGGGTGGTCGGATACGGGTCTAGAAGTCCTGCAATTCGCAGGAACTCTGATCGAGAAACCGCGATACGATCGGTTTCCAGCTGTCGTCTGGCACAAAGCTGCGGATGACGAATATGCCTTCGTCGATCGGCGCCTCGACAAAGATCGCGCCCTGGAGCTGCTCGGGCAGGTCCTTGCGGACCTCGATCATTTGCGCTGGCGTCAGGACCACGGCATCCAGTGCCCCGCCATTGGCGGTATGGTCGTTGAAGGAATAGATGTTGTGCCCGTTGCGGTCGTAGACCGAGACGGACCAGAACGGAACGTTACCAGGTGCCTTGACCCGAACCATCCCGTCGACCAGGTCGAACCGGCACGCCGCCGCATAAAACATCGGGTCGACGGACTTGACCACCGGCGCACCGCCGGCCTCCGCGTCTAACCTGGTTATCTTGTAGAGATCGGAAGCCATCGCCAGCCGGGACCAGGCGTCACGTTCGGAAAACTCCGGAACCAGAAGCAGCACGGCGATATGGATGATGCCGGCGCCGAGCAGGCCAAGCAGGATGACATGCAGCAGCCTACGCATTGCAGCCGACCTTCAGGATCTGCGGCAGGGTCACGTCCGACAGGCCTGTGCTGCTGGCGATCGGCGTATCGTAGAAGGTGAGGACGAAATACATCGTGCCGGCACCGTTCGAGAGCAGCCAGTTGCCTGGCGCGGGGCGGCCGCCGACGGAAATGATGACGGAATTGTCGGGTTCGCGCAGGACTTGGTAGGATTGGAGAGCGGCAGGCCGCGGCTTGCCGGTTTCGACCACGCCAAGCGACCGGTCGGCGGCATAGAGGGTCCAGAACCGGGCTGTCGGAAATCCCCCTTCGATCTTGTAGGCGCATTCCCGCTTGAGCGGCTCGCCGCCTGAATCGCGTTCGGCGACAAAGGACAATCCCTCGGCCTGCCCAAGCGCGAGCACACCTTCGCGCGCCACGCGGGCCTTGGAGTAGGGGTCGGCGGCCGGGGTGCCGATATAGGGGAACGCTGTCCATTGGCCGATCCGGATCGCGCCGACGCCGTCCTGCACCTTCAGCGCATACCAGACGCTGCCACCGCCACCGCCGATGGCGATGACAAGCGCGACAAGTGTCAGGAATGCGTTCTTGAGCATGAAGAGCCGCAGGGAGAGAGGATTACAGTTCGGGATATCGCGACGCAGGGCCTGATGGCAAGCGGGCCGAGGAATTTGCCTTCCGGCGCAACGCTGGGATCAAAGCGCCGACAAGGTTTGCGGCGTGGCGGGAGCCCGGAGGATGGGGGCCTCCTCGAACACCTTTGACATATCCCGCAGCGTCTGGGTGGTTCTGCTGGACAGGACCGGCGGACGCTCGGCGGCGGCATCGGCGGCCGCTTGTTCGGCGCTCTTCTTCTGCGCTTCGTCGGCCTTGGCCGCGGTTTCGGCGTCGACAAAGGGCTTGTCGATGCCCGGGATCGGCTTGAGGTCGATATTCTGGTGCGCATAGACCATCAGGCGCTGCCACACCATCGCCGGCAGCGACCCGCCCGTCATGTTCTTGGTCGGGCTGAAATCATCGTTGCCCAGCCATACGGCGGCCGTGTAGTTGCCGGTGAAGCCGACAAACCAGGCGTCGCGGTAGGACTGCGTCGTGCCGGTCTTTCCGGCGACGACGATGTTGGGGATTTGGGCGCGCCGCGCCGTACCCATCACCGGCACCGCCGCCAGCATGGTGTTCATGGATTTCAGCGCCTGTTCCGACAGCACGCGGTGCGGAGGCGGCGCATCCTTGGTGAAGTCGTAGACCACCTGGCCGGTGCGGTTGACGAGTTGCGTGATGCCATGACGCGAGCCGACAAAGCCGTTCTGCGCGAACACGCTATAGCCTGTCGCCTGGTCCATCACTGTCATGCCGGAGGTGCCGAGCACCATTGTCTTGTGGGCCTCGAGGGGTGACTCGACCCCGAATGACTCGGCCAGCGCCTTGATCGGCGCGATGCCCAAGTGATCCTTGGCCAGTCGCACCGGTACGGTGTTGATCGATTTGGCCATCGCCATGATCAGCGTGATGTTGCCAGCGGATTCACCGCTGTAATTGTGCGGCGACCAGTTGCCCCAGCTGATCGGCCCGCCCGAAATGATGGAGTTCGGCGTGAAACCGTGTTCCATGGCGGTCGCGTAGACATAGGGCTTGAACGACGAGCCGGTCTGGCGAAGCGCCTTGGTGGCGCGATTGAACTGGCTGGTGCCATAGTCCCGACCGCCGACGATTGCCCGCACCGCGCCGTTGGTCTCGATGACGACGACGGCGCCCTCGGTGACGTTGTATTCCTTGCCGAATTGCCGGAGGTGGAATTCAACCGATTCTTCGGCAGCTTTCTGGATGTTGGCGTCGAAGGTCGTATGGGCTACCAGCGAATGCTGACCGGTCTTGGCCGCGATCTTCTTGACCTCGTCAAACGCCCAGTCGAGGAAATAGTCTGGGCTCTTCTGCTCGCCACGGTCGACGACATCGGCCGGGTGCAGCCGCGCCTGCAGCACTTGGCCCTCGGTCATGAAGCCGGCGTCGACGAGATTGGAGAGCACCACATTGGCGCGCGCGCGGGCGGCCGGCAGGTTGATGTGCGGCGCGTATTTGGTCGGCGCCTTGAACAGCCCGGCCAGCATGGCGGCCTCGGCGAGGCTCAGGTCCTTGACGCTCTTGCCGAAATAGAAATCGGCGGCCGCCTCGATGCCGAACGTGCCGCCGCCCATATAAGCGCGGTCGAGATAGAGCTGGAGGATTTCCTTTTTCGAAAGATTGGCTTCGAGCCACAATGACAGGAAGGCTTCCTTGATCTTGCGTTCGAATGTCCGCTCATTGGTCAGGAACAGGTTCTTCGCCAGCTGCTGGGTGATGCTGGAGCCGCCCTGCACCACGGAATTGGCGCGGACGTTCTCGAAAATCGCGCGCGAAAGGCCGAGGACGTCGATGCCGTAGTGATCGAAGAAGCGGCGGTCCTCGGTGGCGAGGACCGCCTTGATGACATGATCGGGCATCTCGTCGACCGGCACGGAATCGCGCTGGATGATGCCGCGCTGGCCGATCTCGTTGCCGTAGCGGTCAAGGAAGGTGACGGCGAAGTCGCCTTGGGCCCGCCAATCGCCTGTCGTGTCCTGGAATGCGGGCATGGCCAACGCCAGCATGACGACACTGCCGCCGGCACCGAGCGTAAAACCTTCGCTGAGCAGTTCGATGATGCCCCGGCGCCAGCCTTTCAGGCGGAACCGTCGGGAAAAGATCGTCGCCGCTTCCCAGAACTGGCGCGCCTTGAAGCCGATCTCATAGAGCGAAGAGTCGATCCATGCATCCAGGGCCAGCAACCAGGCGGCGATCGGTCCTCTTCTCTTGCGCGGTTCGGGACTGGCCATTCGGAAATCCGTCTTCGGCTGCGCGCGGAAACTGCATGCGCGCAGTTTCGGAACGGCGCATCGACAAGACTATTCGTATTTTTTTTCGGCACCCACAAGAGCTAACAGCAGGCCACGCCGCAAGTCGTGATCTGGCGGAAGAATCCGAACGCGGCTAGGTTCGATCGGAAAGCTGCCGGCGGCTCAGATACACACTGGTGATGGAACAAGACGATGACCGCGTCCGGCGATTTGCAGCAGGCACTATTCCAGAGACTGAGAAGCGATGCATCGCTCTCGGCGCTGCTGGGCGGTGCGGGATTGCTCGAACGGCCAGCCGAGAATGTTGCCTTTCCCTATGTAACGTGCGGCCAGACCAGCGCCTTCGACTGGGACACCGGTGTCCAGAACGAGGCCGATCAGTTGGTCACGCTGCATATCTGGTCAAAGGCCCATGGCGAAGCCGAAACGCGTGCGATCATGGACAGGATAAAGGCGCGCCTCGCCAAGGCGGTGCTGGCCATAGGTGCGCGCGGACGGACACACCTTGTGCTCGAATTCTCCGAGATCCGTCATGACGATGAGCTGCTGCTGTATCACGGGCTGCTGCGTTTTCGCGCCGTGATGCAGGAAAGCGCCTGATGTGCTTTCATTGAGGTTGGAACGCAGTCTAGACTGAAATCTCGTGATCTTCGCTTGGGCTACGAAAATCACAGTCTTGTTTTCTGGTGTTTCAGGGGTTTGGCAGGCATGTTTTTATCGGCGTTCACTGTTCATTTCACGTTCAGCACCGATGCGTTACAACGCCGACCATGAAAACGCTTCGCTCCCACCTCAGAACCGCGGTACTGGTGCTCCTTGCGGCCGGGCTGTTTGCGTCGCGGGCGACGGCATTGCCGATGGACATGCCGCAGCCGGCTGATCCGATCATATTGGCTTCGTCTGATTGCTATGCGATCGGCCAGCAGGTGGCCGAGCAGAATGGCGGGACCTTGGCCAAGGCGTCGCAATCGACGCGCGGTGGCCAGCCTGTCTGCGTCATCGTCGTGCTCGTGCCCGGCAAGGACGGACAGCGTCCGCGCCGTTCCGAAATCGTGGTTCCCCAGAACTGAGCTGACCCCATCGTTTCCACGGCCGCGGGAATCGGCCTATATCTGATACCGGCCTCATTGCAGGCCTAACCGCTACAGGCTTTGATCCGCATGCGCGTACTCGTTGTCGAAGATGACAAGGATCTCAACCGGCAGATAGCCGATGCCTTGGTGGATGCCGGCTATGTGGTGGACCGGGCTTTCGATGGCGAGGAAGGTCATTTTCTCGGCGATACCGAACCCTATGATGCTGTCGTGCTTGATATCGGCCTGCCGCAGATGGATGGCATCAGCGTGGTCGAACGCTGGCGGCGCGGCGGCCGCAAGATGCCGGTTTTGATCCTGACGGCGCGCGACCGCTGGAGCGACAAGGTGTCGGGCATCGACGCCGGGGCCGATGACTATGTCACCAAGCCGTTCCACATCGAGGAGGTGCTGGCGCGCGTTCGGGCGCTCATCCGGCGTGCGGCCGGCCACGCGTCCTCCGAACTGACATGCGGGCCGTTGCGCCTCGACACCAAGGCCTCCAAGGCCGATGTCAGCGGTCAGCCGTTGAAGCTGACCTCGCACGAATTCCGTCTGCTTGCCTATCTGATGCACCACATGGGTGAGGTCGTCTCGCGCACGGAACTGGTAGAGCACCTTTATGATCAGGATTTTGACCGCGATTCCAATACCATAGAGGTCTTCGTCGGGCGACTTCGCAAGAAGATGGGCATCGACATGATCGAAACCGTTCGCGGGATGGGCTATCGTATGCGCGAGCCGGAGGCGTAACGCGGAACAGCTCCCTACAAAACCGGCCGCCCCCAGGACGCTGTCGCTGCGTTTCTGGCCGCGCTCGCTGGCATTTCGGGTGATCGCCTTTTCCACGGTCTGGGCGATCCTCACCCTCATTGTCATCTTCACGCTCATCACAACGCTTTACCGTCAGGCGAACGAGCGGGGTTTCGACAGCCTGCTTTCGGCTCACCTCTTCAACCTGATCGGCTCGGTCGGCATTTCCGACACCGGTGCGCTGACCGGCGCGCCTGATCTTGGGGATCTTCGGTTCTCCGAACCGAATTCGGGCTGGTACTGGTCGGTTGAGCCCGCTTCGGAGGGCGTGCATGGCGACCTCCATTCTTCGTCGATGACCAGGACGATCCCTTCGCCGAGTGTGGCCGAGGTCCCGTTCAACTCAAGTTTCCAGCGCAGCTATTCGACCGAGGGAATAAGCGGCGAGAGATTGCAGGTGTTCGAGAGCGAATTCGTTCTGGATACGAAAAACCGGGCTGCCCGTTTCCGCGTCATGGGCAACCAGACCGAACTCGAACAGGAAATCGGCAGCTTCCAGCGTCGCCTGCTCACCTATCTCTCGCTGTTCGGTGTCGGCATGATCGCCATCAACGCGGCGGCCATCCTGCTTGGCCTGCAGCCTTTGCGCCGCGTCAGAAATGCGCTCGCCATGGTGCGCGAGGGAACCGCGCAGAGGCTGGACGGTCGGTTCCCGGCCGAGATCGAACCGCTTGCCAACGAAACCAATGCGCTTATCGAAAACAACAAGCGCATCGTCGAAAGATCGCGAACGCAGGTCGGCAATCTCGCGCATTCGTTGAAGACGCCGCTCGCGGTGCTCATCAACGAGGGGCGGGCGCTTGGTGGCGCCAAGGGTCAGCTTATCGCCGAGCAGGCCACATCGATGCAAAAGCAGGTCGAGCATTATCTGCAGAGGGCTCGCGTCGCGGCGCAGCGCGACAGCGTTGTCTACCGCACACCGGTGACGCCGCTGGTACAGCGCATGGTGCGCGTGCTGCAGAAGCTTAATCCGCAAACCAGCCTGTCGCTTTCGCTGCCCGCCGCCGAGATCGTCTTCGCCGGCGAACGAGAGGATCTGGAGGAATTGCTTGGCAATCTTCTTGAGAACGCTATGAAATGGGCACGAAGCGCGGTCGCGGTATCGGTGACGCCTCTTGCGACCAGGGATGATGTGGCCAGCCTGTTCGAAATCAGCATCGAGGACGATGGCCCGGGCATTCCAGAAGACAAGGCGCGCGACGTGCTGAAGCGAGGACGACGTCTCGACGAGACGAAGCCAGGCACTGGTTTGGGACTGTCCATTGTCGCGGACCTCGTCAACGAGTATGGAGGCGTCCTGGCTCTGGAGAGGTCCGGCATGGGCGGATTGAAGGTGGTGGTTCGATTGCGGAGCCTTCAGTGATGTTCACCCCGGCCGGCTACGGCCAAATTTCCGACAAATATCAATACTATGGCCACGTCAGTCTCTCGATGACGCGGCCCCCAGCTCATCCTCTTCAAGTTCAAGATAACCGGTTGTTGGCATGAAGATTCGCGTCGCGCTCTTTTCCGCACTGCTCGCCGTATCCGGCTGCACCACCACAGGCAGCAAGGGGCCCGGTGTGGCTATGCTGCCGCCGGCTGCCGGCAAACCGCCTGCTGGCGGCAAGCTGACCTCGACAATCATTTCCGCCATGGATGGCGGCCTTGTCGGCGGGTCGATCGGCACCGGCCTGAGCGACACCGAGAAGCGCAGCGCGCTTGAGGCCGAATACAAGGCCTTGGAATACACCGCGAGCGGCCAGAAGGTGACGTGGAAGGGCGATCAGCCGACCCGCTATGGTGAGGTCGTGCCCGCGCAGCCATACCGCGTCGGCTCGCAGGACTGCAGGCAGTACACGCAGACGGTCTTTACCGGTGCCAGCACCACGGGCGTGACCGCGCGCGGAACCGCGTGCCGCAACGCCAATGGCAGCTGGACACCTCTTACGTGATACCCGGTTGGATCCTGCGGGATCCGGTTCGGTTGATGTCGATCGGGAGCCGCGGCGGACGCCTGCCGTCAAAGCGTCGCAGGACGCTTGTGTTGGCAGAGCGGGGCTCTGCCGCTATTGGATGAAACATGCTGTTCTGGGTCATAGCCGCCGTCCTCACGCTGGGTGCAAGCCTGGCCGTGCTGCTGCCGCTGGCCGGCAGGTCGAATGGCGCGTCATCCAGCAGCGAGCATGATCTTGAAGTCTATCGCGACCAGCTGGCCGAACTTGATCGCGACGCGGCGCGTGGCCTGATCCAGCCGACGGAGGCCGAAGAGGCGCGCGCCGAAATCGCGCGCCGCATCATTCGCCTCGGCGGTGGTGACACAGCGGCAAGACCGGTCGCCCATCGGGCTTCAAAGACGACCCGACTTGTCGCCGCCACGGCGGTTCTGATGGTTCCGGTCCTCAGCTGGGGCCTGTATAGCAAGATCGGGTCACCCGACCTGCCGTCACAGCCGCTCAGTGAGCGGCTGGCCAAGAATCCCGCCGACAGTTCCGTCGACGAACTGGTGGCGCGCGCCGAGGCTCACCTTGCCGCCAATCCATCCGACGGCCGGGGCTGGGATGTACTGGCACCCATCTATCTGCGCCTGCAGCGCTTTCCCGAGGCGGCGACAGCCTACCGCAACGCCATCCGGCTCGATGGTGACAGCGCCGTTCGCCAGACAGGTCTGGGCGAGGCGATTGCCAATGCCGGGGGCGGTATTGTGTCGGCGGACGCCCAGGATGCTTTTGAGGCAGCCCTGAAGCTTGATCCGGCAAATCCCAAGGCATCCTTCTACCTTGCGATGGCGCTGGCCCAAGAGGGCCGCTACGGCGAGGCGACGTCCGCCTGGCAGCGCATGCTTGCCGCGTTGCCGCAGGACTCGCCCTGGCGCGGCGCCGTCGAGCAGGCGCTGGCCGAGTCGGCCAAGCGAAGTGTTGCGTCCGGGCAGGTCGAGAAAGGTCCGACAGCCGGGGATGTCGACGCCTCGTCGTCGATGTCGCCGCAAGACAGGGAGGCCATGATCAACACCATGGTCGCCGGGCTCGATGAAAAACTTCGGCAAAATCCGCGCGATCCGGAAGGATGGATGCGGCTGGTTCGTTCCTATGTCGTGCTTGGCAAGGCCGATCAGGCGCGTGACGCGCTGGGTCGCGCCATTGCCGTCTTTGGGGCCGATAGCGATGAAGCCAAGAAATTCACCGCCTTTGCCGCCTCGCTTGGCCTGACGGCGACGGAGTAGGGCCTGCCATGACGCGCAAGCAGAAAAGATTGTCGGTGATCGCGGGCGGACTGGCCTTCCTGGGCGCTGCCACCGGGCTGACATTCTATGCGCTTGGCCAGAAGGCGTCCTATTTCTACATGCCCGCCGATCTGACCACCGCCAGCCTGCAACCCGGCCAGCGCATCAGGCTTGGTGGCCTCGTCGAGAAGGGGACGCTGCAGCGCGGGCAGGGCACGACGGTGGCCTTTTCGGTGACCGACAAGCAGAAAGATGTCAAAGTGACCTACACCGGCATTCTTCCCGACCTGTTCCGCGAAGGCCAAGGCGTGATCACCGAAGGCTCGTTCGGCCCGGACGGCGTGTTCGTCGCCGACAGCGTGCTGGCCAAACATGACGAAAACTACATGCCCAAGGAAGTGGCGGATAGCCTCAAGGCCAAGGGTGTGTGGGAGGAAAGCAAGAGTGATTAGCCAAGTTCCGCAGAAGTCCTTCACGGTTTTGCGGCAAGACCTTGCCGCAAAACCGGAATCAAGCGGGTGCCGCCACAATGGTTGAAACCGGACATTTCGCGCTGGTCCTGGCCTTTGCGCTGGCGCTTGTGCAGACCGTGGTGCCGATGTTTGGCGCGCGGACCAACAACCAGCGCATGATGGCCGTTGGCGGTCCGGTCGCGGTGACCGGGTTCGCCTTGACCGCGCTGTCTTTCGTCGCGCTGGCGACCGCCTATGCCCGCTCCGATTTCTCGGTGGCGAGCGTCTGGGAAAATTCGCATTCGCTGCAGCCGTTGATCTACAAGATCACCGGCACCTGGGGCAATCATGAAGGCTCGATGCTGCTTTGGGTGCTGATCCTGACCTTCTTCGGCGCGCTCGTCGCTGCTTTCGGCACCAATCTTCCAGCCACGCTTCGCGCCAATGTGCTGGCGGTGCAGGGTGCGATCGGCGCTGCCTTCTTCCTGTTTATCCTGGCGACATCCAATCCCTTCACCCGGTTGAACCCGGCGCCCATCGAGGGCCGCGACCTCAATCCCATCCTGCAGGATCTCGGCCTCGCCATTCATCCGCCGCTGCTCTATCTCGGCTATGTCGGCTTCTCGATCTGCTTTTCCTTCTCGGTGGCGGCACTCATCGAAGGTCGCATCGACGCCTCCTGGGCGCGCTGGGTCCGGCCATGGACATTGGTCGCCTGGATGTTCCTGACCGGCGGCATCGCCATGGGCTCCTACTGGGCCTATTACGAGCTTGGCTGGGGCGGCTTCTGGTTCTGGGATCCGGTCGAGAACGCCTCGTTCATGCCATGGCTGGCGGGCACGGCGCTGCTCCATTCGGCGATCGTCATGGAGAAACGCTCGGCCCTGAAGATTTGGACGCTGTTGCTGGCGATCCTCACCTTCTCCCTGTCGCTGCTCGGCACCTTCCTGGTGCGCTCCGGCGTGCTGACATCCGTCCATGCCTTCGCCACCGATCCGACGCGCGGCGTGTTCATCCTCGGCATATTGACGCTGTTCATCGGCGGGTCGCTGGCATTGTTTGCGTTTCGCGCCTCCCGCCTGACGTCCGGCGGCCTCTTTCATCCGATCTCACGCGAAGGCGCGCTGGTCCTCAACAATCTGTTCCTCACGACGGCCACGGCGACAGTGCTCATCGGCACGCTCTACCCGCTGGCCGTCGAAGCCTTCTCGTCCGACAAGATTTCGGTCGGCGCACCGTTCTTCAACCTGACGTTCGGGCCGCTGATGGTGCCCTTGCTGGTCATGGTGCCCTTCGGGCCGCTGCTTGCCTGGAAACGCGGCGACATTTTTGGCGTGGCCCAGCGCCTGATGGCGGCCTTCGCGGCCGCACTTCTGGCAACGCTGGTGACGGCGTTGTTCATCGATGGGTCGTCGGTGTTCGCGGCTCTTGGCGCCGGGCTGGCCTTCTGGCTGGTCTTTGGCGCTCTCACGGATCTCGCCATCAAGTCGGGGATCGGCAATGTCGGGGCGCGTGTCGCGCTCAGGCGCTTCCTTGGCTTGCCGCGCTCGGTCTTCGGCACGGCACTCGCTCATCTCGGCCTTGGACTGACCACGCTCGGCATTGTCGGCACGCTCTGCTTCGGCACCGAGAAGATCCTGTCCATGCATCCCGGTGAAACCGTGGAGCTGTCAGGCCATACGCTTCGCTTCGTCGGCCTTCATCCGGCCCAGGGCCCCAATTTCAGCGAGGATCGGGGCCGGTTCGAAATCATCGGTGTCGGTGGCAGCGCGGTTGGCGAAATCAGTTCGGCCAAACGCTTCTACCCGGTCCGCCAGATGACAACGACGGAATCGGGCATCACGACGATGGGCTTCAGCCAGCTTTACATTTCGCTCGGCGACGAGGGGAATGACGGCGCGGTCGTTGTCCGTATCTGGTGGAAGCCGCTGGTGACGCTGATCTGGGGCGGAGCATTGGTGATGATGGCGGGTGCCGCCATGTCGCTGATGGACCGTCGCCTGCGCGTCGGTGCGCCCGCCCGCCGCAAGCAGGCGCGTACCGCTCCCTCGCCGAGCCCGTCATGAACCGCGCCACCGCAAGCACGTTTTCGCTGGCGTCTCTGGTCCTGCTGCTGACGCTGTTGTTTTCCGGCGTGGCACAGGCCGTGAAGCCGGATGAGGTGCTGGCGGATCCTGGGTTGGAGGCCAGGGCGAGGGCGCTTTCGGAAGGCCTGCGCTGCATGGTCTGCCAGAACCAGTCGATCGACGAATCCGACGCCGACCTTGCCCGCGATCTGCGTGTTCTCGTCCGCCAGCGAATCGTTGCCGGCGACACCGACCAGCAGGTGATGGATTACATCGTCTCCCGCTACGGCGAATTCGTGTTGCTGAAGCCGCGCTTCGAGCCGCGCACCGCCCTTCTGTGGGGTGCTCCGATTATCCTTCTGCTGGCCGGAGGCCTTTTCATTGCGTTGACCGCCCGATCCCGTCGTTCGACAGGGACGAAGTCATTGACCACAGAAGAACAGGCGGCGCTCGACACTATTTTGCGTCGGGACTGAAATCGCTCCAAACATTACGAAAGTTTCATGCGTCGGAAATGGCGCTGTAATGTGCGGCTCTCTAATTCTCTTGCCCATGAGGACGCCATTTAAAGCGCGTCCCTTGAAAGAGGATACGAGACAAATGAATATTGCCCCCAATTCATATTCCCGCACCCGCAAACGTCTGATGACCGCCGCTGCGTCCCTCGCAGTTGTCGGCGCGGTCGGCGTTGGCGCGTTGACCAGTGGAACCGTCCCGGTACTGGCCGATGCTGTGCGTGTCGACGCGCCACAGGTTCCGGGTTTCGCCGATATCGTGGAGCGCGTGTCGCCCGCCGTTGTCAGCGTCAAGGTCAAGGCCAAGATCGATCAGACGGCAGACGACAGCTCCGATCAGTCTGACCAGGATGGCTTCAACAACCTTCCTGACAACCCGCAGCTTCGTCGGTTCTTCAAGGAATTCCGCGGCTTCGGTGATCAGGGTGGCCAGGGCGGCAACCGTCGCTTCGGACATCGCGACCACAGCAACGACCAGCCCCGCCCGGTGGCGCAGGGTTCAGGCTTCTTCATCTCCGATGATGGCTATCTCGTCACCAACAACCATGTCGTCTCGGAAGGTTCGGCCTTCACCGTCGTGATGAATGACGGCAAGGAACTCGACGCTAAGCTCGTCGGCACCGACCCGCGTACCGATCTTGCCGTGCTGAAGGTCGACGGTAGCAGCAAGTTCACCTATGTCGACTTTGCCGATGACTCCAAGGTTCGCGTCGGCGACTGGGTCGTGGCTGTCGGCAACCCGTTCGGCCTCGGCGGTACGGTCACCGCCGGCATCGTTTCGGCACGTGGCCGCGACATTGGCGCTGGTCCCTATGACGACTTCCTTCAGATCGATGCCTCCGTGAACCGTGGCAATTCGGGCGGCCCGACCTTCAACCTCAACGGCCAGGTCGTCGGCATCAACACCGCCATCTTCTCGCCCTCGGGCGGCAGCGTCGGCATCGCCTTCGACATTCCTGCCTCCACGGCAAAGGAGGTCGTGCAGGACCTGATGAAGAACGGTTCGGTGCAGCGCGGCTGGCTCGGCGTCGAAATTCAGCCGGTCACCTCCGACATCGCCGAGTCGCTCGGGTTGAAATCGCAGAAGGGTGCGCTGGTTTCGAGCGCCCAGGATGATGGTCCCGGCAAGAAGGGCGGCATCGTTGCTGGTGACGTGATCACCCAGGTGGACGGCAAGGATGTTGCCTCGCCGAAGGAACTCGCCCGCCTGATCGGCGCTTATGCGCCCGGCAAGTCGGTCGGCGTCACTGTCTGGCGCGATGGCAAGGCCCAGTCGATCAAGATCGATCTCGGCAAACTGCCAAACACCGACAAGCAGGCTTCGGCCGATCAGCAGCCGGCGGCTCCGGCAAAGCCTGATACGCTTGCCGACCTCGGCCTCACCGTTACCAAGTCCGACAACGGCAAGGGACTTGTGGTGACCGATGTCGATCCCGACAGCGATGCCGCCGATCGTGGCATCCAGCCGGGCGATGTCATCACCGCGGTGAACTCAGCGGCGGTGACCACCACCGACGACGTTTCCAAGGCCATGGCCGATGCGGTGAAATCCGGGCGCAAGGCGGTGCTGATGCAGATCACCCGCGACGACAACAACCGCTTCGTCGCCCTGCCTGTCGGCAAGGGTTGAAAACAGGGTTGCAGACTTTTCCCGTGCGGCGGTTTCAAACACCCCCGAGCCGCCGCACGGGAAAGCACGGGGCCGCAACACTTTAGTCAGTCATCGTGTTCCCCCCGGCGGCAGCGGGCCCCCATCGCCCGCTGCCGCGTAATTTCAGGGCTGAACTGGCGCTGTTCTTGGAAAGTGCCGAACGGCTACGCCATGCTCAGTACAAGCATGCCGCCCGGGATCGCCGGGTGATTTTGACGCAACGACGTTCAAAGAAAAGATTTATGGCCATCGCCTGATCAATTTAGTCGCGATGCGTATTGGAGAAGGCCACAATGCACGTGCCGGCCACTCAACCTTCCAGCGAAATCGCGTATAACGGCTCTATGAAGATTCTCGTTATAGAAGATGACCGCGAGGCGGCCGATTATCTCCAGAAAGCCTTCACCGAGGCCGGCCACACGGCACATGTCGCCGGCGACGGCGAAACCGGTTTTGCGCTCGCCGATTCCGGTGACTATGATGTGATGGTCATCGACCGGATGATGCCGCGCCGCGATGGTCTGTCCGTCATCGCCGGCCTGAGGTCCAGGGGCAACACCACGCCCGTGCTGATCCTGTCGGCGCTTGGCGAGGTCGATGACCGGGTGACCGGTCTGCGTGCTGGCGGCGACGACTATCTGACCAAGCCCTATGCCTTTTCCGAACTCCTCGCTCGCGTCGAGGTGCTGAACCGCCGTGCCAGCGCCAAGGAGTCCGAGACCGTCTATCGGGTTGGCGATCTCGAACTCGACAGGCTTTCCCATTCGGTGCGCCGTGCGTCGCGCGAGATCACGCTGCAGCCGCGTGAATTCCGTCTGCTCGAATATCTGATGCGCCATGCCGGCCAGGTGGTGACGCGCACGATGCTGCTCGAAAATGTCTGGGACTATCATTTCGATCCGCAGACCAACGTCATCGACGTTCATGTTTCGCGGCTGCGGGGCAAGATCGAAAAGGGTTTTGACAAAGCCATCCTGCACACGGTTCGCGGCGCCGGTTATATGCTCAAGAGCGGCTAGCATGGCTCTTTCCGTGCCGGCTATCATGAAGACGACGGCGGCGCGGCTTTCGGCGCTGTACCTGCTGCTCTTCGCGCTCTGCGCGGTCCTGCTGGTCTTCTACATGACCTCGCTGTCAGCGCGCATGCTGACCGCGCAGACCCAGGACACCATCAACGACGAGGTTCTCGGTCTCGCCCGGGCCTACCAGCGCGGCGGCCTGCCCATCCTGGTGCGCGTGGTGGAACAGCGATCGCGCCAGCCCGGCGCCAATCTCTATCTGATCGCCGACGCCAACGGCCAGATCCTGACGGGAAATGTGCAGAGCCTGGAGCCGGGGGTGATCGATACCGAGGGCTGGACAACCGAACCATTCTCCTACCGCCGGTTCGGCGAAGGTGAACTCGACCGGCAGCGCTCCGGTGCATCTGATCCGGCCACCCCTCAGTCTGGTGATGCGGTTGCCCAGCCCGAAGGCGAGAAGGGTCACAACGCCATTGCACTTGTGTTGCGGCTGCCGAACCAGATGATCATGCTGGTCGGCCGTGACCTCGGCGAGCCCGAGCGTTTCCGCGCCGTCATTAAACGTTCGCTGATGCTGGCTCTCGGCATGATGGGGCTTGGCGGGCTGCTGATCTGGTTCTTCGTCGGACACGCGGCCCTGAAGCGCATCGACAGCGTCTCGGAGGCGAGCCGCCGCATCATGGGTGGCGACCTGTCCGGCCGGCTGCCCGTGACGGGTGCCGGCGACGAGTTCGACCGGCTCTCCGAAAACCTCAATTCCATGCTGGCCAGGATCGCCACGCTCAACGAGGGGCTGAAGCAGGTCTCCGACAACATCGCCCATGATCTGAAGACGCCGCTCACGCGGCTGCGCAATCGCGCCGAGGCAACGCTGTCCGGCAAGCACAACACCGCCGCCTATCGTCAGGCGCTGGAAGGCACGATCACTGAATCCGACCAGTTGATCAAAACCTTCAATGCCATCCTGATGATCTCGCGGCTGGAGGCGGGCTATTCGTCCGAAAGCACCAGCAAGGTCGATCTGGTCGAGGCCGTGCGAGACGTCGTTGAACTCTACGAGCCGGTGGCCGAGGAAGCCTGCGTGTCGCTCGAAACAGCTGTCCAAGGCAATTTCATCATTGGTGGCAACCGTGAACTGATTGGCCAGGCTCTCTCCAACATCGTTGACAACGCCATCAAATATTCGACCGATGCGACGGATAAGCCAAGAGTGGTCGTCACGCTTGAGCGCGCCGACCACCAGATCAAGCTCTCGGTCGCCGACAATGGCCATGGCATCCCAGACGATGCCGACCGTGCTCGCGCGACCGAGCGTTTCGTGCGGCTGGAAAAAAGCCGCTCGCAGCCAGGCTCGGGCCTGGGCTTGAGCCTCGCCAAGGCGATCATGAAGTTCCACAACGGCCAGCTTGATCTTCTGCCTGGCAATCCCGGACTATCCGTGATCATGAGTTTTCCCGAGCGGGGGGATCACTGATGACGGCAGGTAATGTTGCGGATCGTGTCGAAACCGGCTGGCTTTTGCAGCCAGTGGCAAAACTGGCGCCGCTTGACGCAGGCCGTGCCAGACAGGAATTGTCGGAGATCGCCTCGGCCGCACGGGAAGAGGAGCTTTCCAGGCTGGCGAAATTCCTGGCCGGCAAGGGCGCCAGCCAGGAATTCCTTGCGGCGGTGTTCGACCTGTCGCCTTTCCTGCGCGACACGGCGCGCCGCCGCCCGCAAATCCTCGAAGCGCTTTTCGATCAGACGGTCGATGCCCGGCTGATTTCCATCGGCGCCGAGATCGATAGGGCGCCGCGCGCGGAGCCGGTCTCGGAATCGGGGCTGATGATGGAACTGCGGCGGCTGAAGTCCGAGGCGCATTTCCTGATTGCCCTGGACGATCTCGCCGGCGTGGCCGAGACCTCATTGACCGTGCGGCGCCTCAGCGATCTCGCCGATGCCTGCACCCGCGCCGCCGTCGATTTCCTGCTTCGCGATGCGCACGGGCAAGGCAAGCTGAAGTTGCCCGATCCCGAAAACCCGTCGCGGCAATCGGGCTGGATTCTGCTCGGCATGGGCAAG
The DNA here is from genome assembly GCF_040537815.1 of Mesorhizobium shangrilense. Classification (NCBI taxonomy): domain Bacteria; kingdom Pseudomonadati; phylum Pseudomonadota; class Alphaproteobacteria; order Hyphomicrobiales; family Phyllobacteriaceae; genus Mesorhizobium; species Mesorhizobium shangrilense. The sequence continues at coordinate 2,385,674 of NZ_JBEWSZ010000001.1, read as the reverse complement.
CTCGGCGCGCATGAGCTGAATTTCTCCTCCGACATAGACCTGGTGGTTTTCTTTGATCCGGACGTGCCCGCCGTCATCGATCCTCTCGACGCGACGGAACTGTTTTCGCGCCTGACCCGCCGGCTGGTCCGTATTCTTCAGGACCGCACTGAGCACGGCTATGTTTTCCGGACCGATCTGCGGCTTCGCCCGGATCCCGGTTCGACGCCGCTGGCGATCCCCGTCGAGGCGGCGCTTCGCTATTACGAGGCGCGCGGCCAGAACTGGGAACGCGCCGCCATGATCAAGGCGCGTCCCGTGGCCGGCGACCTGGCGGCGGGTGCCGCCTTCCTCAGGGAACTCCAGCCCTATATCTGGCGCAAGTACATGGACTACGCGGCGATTGCCGACGTTCACTCCATCAAGCGCCAGATCCATGCCCACAAGGGCCATGGCGAGATCGCGGTGAAGGGCCACAACGTCAAGCTTGGCCGAGGCGGCATCCGCGAGATCGAGTTCTTCGTCCAGACCCAGCAACTGATCGCTGGTGGTCGTTTCCCCGAACTGCGGGGGCGGGAAACCGTGCCGATGCTCGGCCAGCTTGCCGCGCGCGGCTGGATCACCACGGAGGCACGCGACGCGCTGGCCCGGCAATACTGGTTCCTGCGTCGCGTCGAGCACGCCGTCCAGATGGTTGCCGACGAGCAGACGCACATGCTGCCCGAGGACGATGCGGGGCTCGAGCGCATCGCGCGAATGCTGGGCTTTGCCAGTGCGGCGACCTTTGCCGAGGCATTTCGTGCCTCGCTGCACCAGGTAGAACGCCACTACGCGGCGCTCTTTGAAACCGCGCCAGAGCTTTCTGCGGGCGTCGGCAATCTGGTCTTCACCGGCGATGTCGACGATCCCGACACGTTGCGGACCTTGCACGGCCTTGGCTTCCAGCGGCCAAGCGACATCTGTCGCGTCATCCGTGGCTGGCATTTCGGCCGCTATCGCGTCACCCAGTCGGCGGAGGCACGCGAACGGCTGACGGAACTGACCCCGGCGCTGCTGCAGTCCTTCGGGCAGACGCGCCGCGCGGACGAAGCGTTGATGCGCTTCGACGAGTTCCTCGCCGGTCTGCCCGCGGGCATCCAGCTGTTTTCCCTGCTTCAGTCCAATCCGGCCTTGCTGAAGCTGCTGGCGACGATCATGGGCGCGGCACCACGGCTCGCCGCTATCATCACGCGCCGCCCCCATGTTTTCGACGGCCTGCTTGATCCGGCCCTGCTGACCGAATTGCCGGATCGTGCCTATCTGTCGGCCCGGCTTTCCGCCTTTGTCGAAGGCGACAGGGCCTATGAGGATGTGCTCGACCGTTTGCGCATCTTCGCATCGGAACAGAAATTCCTGATCGGTGTTCGGCTCCTGGCAGGGTCGATCGATCCGGCGCGGGCCGGGCGCGCCTTTTCCGATCTGGCCGATCTCACCATCGAGGCGGCTTTGCAGGCGGTGACGGCCGAATTCGCGTCACGCCACGGCAAGATTGCTGGCGGTAGGGTTTCGCTGCTCGGCATGGGCAAGCTTGGCAGCCGCGAGTTGACCGCTGGATCGGATGTCGACCTCATCCTGCTCTACGATCACGATGAAGACGCAGAGGAATCCGACGGCGACAAGCCTTTGGCGCCTTCGCACTACTACACCCGCATGACGCAGCGGCTGATATCAGCCGTATCCGCGCCGACCGCGGAAGGTGTGCTCTACGAACTCGATCTTCGCTTGCGGCCATCCGGCAACAAGGGGCCGGTGGCCACGCATGTCGATGCCTTCAAGAAATACCAGCGCCAGGAGGCCTGGACGTGGGAGCATATGGCTCTGTCGCGAGCGCGCGCGATTGGCGGCGATCCTGCCCTGTGCAGCGAAGTCGAAGCCGAGGTGGCGGCAGTGCTTGCCCTGCCGCGCGACACCGCCAAGGTGATGGCCGAGGCCTCCGACATGCGCGCCATGATCGAGAAGGAGAAGCCGCCGCGTGATCTCTGGGACATCAAGCTGATCCCCGGAGGCTTGATCGATCTCGAATTCATCGCCCAGGTGGCCGTGATCGCCGGGCAGGTCGAAGCCCTGCCGCGCGCCACCGGTACCGCCGAGATTCTGTCCCGTCTGGCGCCTGACTTCGCCGATGCCGGGGTCCGGCAGGAACTTGGCGATGCCTATGCGCTCTATCTGGCGCTGACCCAGATGACGAGGCTCTGCCTTACCGGTGTGTTTGAGCGGAACGACGTTCCGCCGGGACTTTCGGATCTGCTCCTGGCGGTGACCGACCTGCCGGATTTCGGTGTGCTTGAAGCGCATCTCAAAGAGACGTCGCGAACGGTCAGGAAGGACTTTGACCTTTTGCTTCGCACGAAACGACGGTGATGACTGGTTGTTTCGGACAGCATCGGGGGTGAACGATGCAACAGGAGAATATCGTGAGAAAGACAACAAAACTCGCATTCGCCTTCATCGCCCTGGCCGGAGCCATCGGCACCGCCGCATACGCAGACGAGAGTTCCCGTGGGGACGGTCGCGATGGCATGACGATGCGCCTCAACAAGGTCATGAAGGACTCTAACGGCACCATCACCTTCGATCAGTTCTCGGATGCCATGGATAGCCGTCTTAAGAAAATGGTCGCGGACAATGGCGGCAAGCTTACGGTGGAGCAGCTCGCCGACGCGCTGGAGAAGGCGCGCTTCGAGCAGATGGCGAAGCGTATCATTGCCCGCTATGACGCCAAGGGCGATGGCACGCTGACGGCCGATGACATTACCGCGCGCGAAAAGAAGGTGTTTGCCATGCTTGATCGCAACAATGATGGCAAAATCGAAAAGAGCGAACTGCCCGGTCGCATTGGCCAGCATGGTCAAGGAGGCGGTAGCGATAACGACGACGACAGCAGCATGCAGTAATCATGGTCCATGAACCTGAACAGGTTCCGGCGGCGCCGACCGCCGGGGCCGCATTCCCAACATAGGCTTCTGGGCGTTCAGGCGGCAACTTTGATTTGCGATGTCGCCTTTGTAACCGGAATGCGAACCGAGACGATCGTGCCGACGCCTTGCGTCGAGCGGATCTTCAGGGCACCACCCTGAAGCTCGGCCAACGAGCGCGAGATGGCGAGGCCAAGGCCCGATCCCGCATGGCTCTTGGAGAACTGGTTCTGCACCTGCTCGAACGGGCGCCCGAGCTTGCTGAGCGCCTCCTTGGGAATGCCGCAGCCATTGTCCTCGATCGTCAGGATCAGCGCCCCTGAGGTGTTGCGGGCCCTGACCGATATGTGCCCGCCCTGGCCGGTGAATTTCACGGCGTTGGACAGAAGATTGATGACGATCTGCTTGATCGCCCGGCGATCGGCGAACAGCGTGATCGCATCGGCGATCCGGGTTTCGACGGTAATCGACTTTTCCTGAGCCTGCAGCGAGACGACACGAACCGTTTCGCTGATCAGCGGCCCAAGATCGATCTCCTCGCGGTCCATCGAGAATTGACCGGCTTCGATCTTCGACATGTCGAGGATGTCGTTGATCACGCCCAGCAGGTACTTGCCGCTGCTGTTGATGTCGGTGGCATATTCCTCGTAGCGCTCCGAGCCCAGCGGTCCGAACAGGCCTTGCTCCATCAGTTCCGAGAAGCCGATGATGGCGTTCAGCGGCGTGCGCAACTCGTGCGACATGTTGGCGAGGAATTCGGATTTGGCCCGGTTCGCCGCCTCCGCGCGCTCGGTTTCCTTCATGTATTTGCGGTTGAGGTCGACCAGTTCGCTGGAGCGTTCTTCCTCCGCCCTGCGGGCGAGGCTGAGGTCGTGGATCGTTGCCATCAGCCGGCGTTCGCTGTCCACCAGCTTCTCCTGGTGCAGCTTGATCTGGGTGATGTCGGAGCCGACCGAGACGATGCCGCCGTCCCGGGTGCGCAATTCGTTTACCTGCAGCCAGCGGCCGTCTGCAAGTTGCCGTTCGAAGGTGGCGCCGCCTTGCGGGCCGTTGGCATTGGCCAGCCGCCGCTCGGAGGCGAAGGCCAGCATGCGCTCTTCCAGAATGGCGCGCGAGGCACCGGGCATCACGTCGCGATCCGACAGCCCGTTGTCCTTCTGGTATTTCGAATTGCACATGATGAGGCGCTGGGTGGAATCCCACAGCACGAAGGATTCGTTGATGTTCTCGATGGCCGTGCGCAAGCGAAGGTCGGCGGCTTCGGAGCGCAACGCCAGATGCCGTTGTTCGGTGACGTCGACGGCGATGCCGATCAACTGGATTTCCGGTGCCTCCGGGTCGATGACCTGCGCCCTTGCGCGCATCCACACCCATTGCCCGTCGGCGTGCCGCATCCGGAACACCTGGTCGATATGGTCGATCTCGCGTGAGACGATCCTGTTGGCCAGCTGGAACAAGTCGCCATCCTCGGGGTGAATGATCTCGTCGACCTCTCCGAAGGACAGCATCGTGTCGCAGGGCTCGTAGCCGAGCATGTCGTACATCGAGCGCGACCAGTACATCTTGCCGCGCACCATGTCCCAGTCCCACAGGCCGCAGCGGCCCCGAACCAGCGCCATGTCGATGCGCTGATGGGCCTCGAGATAGATACGGTCGGCGGCCTGTGCCCGCGCCGCCTGGCCGAAATACGCGTAGAGGATGACAATGAGTACGCCCGCCGTCAGCACGAACAGCGTGACGTTCAGCGACACTGTCTTGCGCCAGGTATCGAAGACCGCTTCCCGCGGAACAAGCGCTGCCGCGGCGCCCTTCTTGCCATTTGCGAGGCTGACGGCCGCGTACCAGTCCTTTCCGCCGATGCTGACATCCATGACCCCGGCGCGATCGCCGAACATGAACAGCGGCTGGCCACCCTGGACCAGGCTGTCAAGCGTCCGTCCTTCCCAGCGTGTCGATTGCGGCGTCACCGCAACGATCTTGAAGTTGCTGTCGGTGATCGCAAGCACATGGCTTCGGCCCATCGCCGCCTGACGGCTGGTGCTTTCCAGGAGGTCCTGCGTCATGCCGGGCGCCATGTTGGCATCAACAGCGATCGCGCCGGCAAGTTGGCCCGCCGCCAGCGCCAGGATTGTCTTGGCGTCACGTTCCACGTCGTCGCGCTCGTTCATGAGCGACAGCAGCCTGAGCGCCGCGACGACGATCAGGAAAATGATGATGAGGGCGGGGATCGATCGGCGCAAAAGCGGCTCCGCTGCAAGCAGCCTTTTGTAGGCAGGCTGGGCGATGAGCCGCGTGTTGCCGGCGAGACCGTCGCTTCGGGTCTCACGCCGCTCAAAAGCTGTCCCGCCGGGCGCGCCCCACGCGTCCGCCTTCGCCATAAATGGCTCTCCCCGATTTTCAGTATGCCCTGACTACAGGCTTGGCGATCCGGCAAACGCCGCACTTCCGAATCGCCATTAAAGAATCAAAGGTGATTCGCCTTGTCCATAGGCGCGGCAAAAAAATATTAAAAATAGACTAAAATAATGTCTTTCCGGCCGCCGCGACCTTACTCGAATGAGCCTGGACGAACTAAACCAGCGTGCGCTCGACGATGTCGCGCAAATCAGCCGACAGGTTCTCGGCGTTTGCAATCGCAAGCAGGGCTTCCCGGGCCTTGGCCTGTCGGCCTGGTTCGAGCGAACGCCACGACCTGAGCGCCGTCGCCAGCCGCGCGGCCACCTGTGGATTGCGCTTCTCGACTTCCAGCACCGTCTCGGTGAAAAACCGGTAGCCGTCGCCGTCGGCGCGATGGAAACCGGTCTGGTTGGCGCTGGAGAAAGTGCCGATCAGCGAGCGCACCCGGTTCGGGTTGGCCATCGAGAACGCTGAATGGCGGGTGAGGGCGCGAACAGTGTCGACGGTTTGCGGACCCGGCACGCTGGCCTGGATCTGGAGCCACTTGTCCATGACCAACGGATCGTCAGCGTATACAGCCTCGAAATCGGCCAGCGCCTTGATCGCCTCCGGCGAACCATGGTGGCGGTGCGCGAGCACAGTGAGTGCCGCCGCGCGATCCGTCATGTTGGTCGCGGAATGGAAATGATCAGCCGCAAGCTCACGGCCTGCGGGCAGCAGGGAGAGGTAGTCGAGCAAGATGTTGCGCAGGGCACGTCGGCCGGCGCTCGCCGCATCCGGGCTGAACGCGTCATCGTCGACAAGGTGATCGTAGAGGTCGGAAAATAGCTTCTTGTTCGCCGTGGCGATCGCCAGCGCCAACGCTTCACGGCTCCTGAAAACAGCGTCCGGATCAATGTTCTTGCCGATGTCACGGGCGATGTCGGCTTCGCTGGGAAGCGCCAGCGCCAGTGCCCGGTAGGCGGGCTCAAGCGTTTCGTCACCGGCGATCTTGCCGGCAAGGTCGGTAAGCCGTGACGCGAAGACGGACGGCTTGCCGCCGAGGATCTGGCGGAAGGCGGCAATCAGCGCGTCGGTCAAGATTGTGTTGAAGGCTTGCCAGCGCGAGAAGGCGTCGCTGTCATGGCCGGCAAGGAAGAACTGGTCGTCGGCCTTCTGTTCGACCGAGAGTGTCACCGGCGCCGAGAAGCCGCGATTGAGCGATACGGCGGGCCGCTCGGCAACACCCGAGAAGCGCACGACATGCCGGCGCTTGCGGATGTGGATGACTCCGTTCTCCACGGTCGCGCCTTCCACGCTGCTGTAGGCGACGGGTTCACCGTCGGCACCGACCAGGCCGAAGGCGAGGGGAATATGCATCAGCCGTTTGCGGCTTTCGGACGGCGTCGGCGGCACGGATTGCTCGATTTCGAGGGTGAATTCCCGCGATCCCGGATTGTGTGTCGAACTGACGGTCAGGTTGGGAGTGCCCGCCTGATGATACCAGAGCGCGAACTGCTGTAGGTCGCGGCCGGAAGCGTCCTCGAATACCTTTATGAAATCCTCGATCGTCGCCGCCTGGCCATCATGACGCTCGAAATAGAGGTTCATGCCGGCCCGGAAGGTCTCGTCACCGAGGATGGTGCGGATCATGCGCACCACTTCCGAACCCTTTTCGTAGACCGTCGCCGTGTAGAAATTGTTGATCTCGCGGTAGCGGCGCGGCCGCACCGGGTGCGCCAGCGGGCCCTGGTCCTCGGGAAATTGATGCGCCCTCAGCGTGCGCACTTCGGCGATGCGCTTGACCGCCCGGGAGCGCTGGTCGGCGGAGAATTCGTGATCGCGGAAAACCGTCAGCCCTTCCTTGAGGCAAAGCTGGAACCAGTCGCGGCAAGTGATTCTGTTGCCAGTCCAATTGTGGAAATACTCATGCGCGATGATCGCCTCGATGTTGGCGAAATCGGCGTCGGTCGCGGTCTCCTGATCGGCCAGAACATATTTGTCGTTGAAGATGTTGAGGCCCTTGTTCTCCATGGCGCCCATGTTGAAGTCGGACACGGCGACGATGTTGAAGACACCCAGGTCGTATTCGCAACCGAACGCCTCCTCGTCCCATCGCATCGACCGCTTCAGGGCATCCATGGCGTAGCCGGCGAGCATTTCCTTGCCTGGCTCGACATAGATGCCGAGTTCGACCTTTCGGCCGGACATGGTGACGAAACTGTCGGTGACCTTGCCGAGATCTCCAGCCACCAGGGCGAACAGATAGGACGGCTTGGGGAAGGGGTCGTGCCAGACCGCATAGTGCCAACCGTCGGTGAGATCGGCGCTTTCGACCGGGTTGCCATTGGACAGCAGCAGCGGCGCTTCATCGCGCCGGGCTTCGATCCGCACCGTGTAGACGGAAAGGACATCCGGGCGGTCGAGAAAATAGGTGATGCGGCGAAAGCCTTCGGCCTCGCATTGCGTGCAGTAGACGTTGCTGGACCGATAGAGACCCATCAGCGTTTCGTTGCCGGCGGGCGCGACTTCCGTTTCGATGACGAGCTGGAAACGCGGCGTGGCCGGCACTGTGGTGATCGTCAATTGATCGGGCGTCGCCATATAATCCGCCGGCTCCAGCGGGCGACCGTCGATCTCGACACGCAGCAGCGTCAGCCCGTCCCCGTCCAGCACCAGCGGCGCTGATGCCGAGACTCCGCCGCGGCGTTCGACTGTCAGCACGGCAATAACGCGCGTGGCTTGCGGTGAAAGGCGGAAGGTCAGGTTGGTTTCCGGAATGAGGTAGTCGTTTGGGCGATAGTCTTCGAGTTTGAAGACCTGGCCAGTGTCCGTGCGCATTCCGTGGGTTTTCCTGTCGATTCCAATGGCCGTGGATCGGGCCGTTCGTCCAAAAATTCGAAGTCCGCGCTCTTTACACGAAACGGCCCCTCGACAAAACTAGAGCAATGCCTATTTCAGGCGTTCGTTCTCCAATCATCCCCGCGAGGCATCCATGACCGTCATCACGCCGAAATTCGGGATGGGCGCCTCCGTGCTGCGTCGCGAGGATGCTGCCTTCATCCAGGGCCAGGGCCGTTATACCGACGATATCCAGCCGACAGGCGTTTTGCATGGTTATGTGTTGCGCTCGCCCGTGGCCAAGGGATCTTTCACGATCGCTTCGACCGACGCGGCCAGGGCCGCTGATGGCGTCCATCTGGTGTTGACGGGTAGGGATATCGCCCATCTGGGCGATCTCAAATCCGGCGTGATGCAGAAGCAGCCGGACGGAACGAGGGCACCGACCCGGGACATTCCGATCCTGTGCCGCGACCGCGTCAACTATGTCGGCGACGCTGTAGCCTTCATCGTCGCCGACAGCCGCGCGCTGGCACAGGATGCGGCAGAACTGATAGAGGTCGATTTCGACAGCGAGGACGCTGCATCCGGCACTGCGACGGCTCTGGCAGAAGGTACGCCGCTGGTCTGGCCAGAACTCGGCTCCAACCGTGCCTTCAGTTACCACATGGGCGACAAGGGCAAGACCGACGCGGCGTTTGGCCGGGCCGATCATGTCACCCGCATCGAATTCATCAACAACCGGCTGGTCTGCAACTACATGGAGCCGCGCTCGGCGATCGGCGAATGGAACACCGCCGAGAACCGCTTCGTGCTGACCACCGGGTCGCAGGGCGTGCATTCCATGCAGTCCATCCTGGTGGACCTGTTCAAGATCAAGAAGGGCCAGCTGCGCGTCATCACGCCGGATGTCGGTGGCGGTTTCGGGCCAAAGAGCTTCGTCTATCGCGAATACCCGCTGGTGCTCGAGGCTGCCCGGCGCCTTGGCCGCCCGGTGAAATGGGCGGGCGACCGCACGGAGCACTTCCTCACCGACGCACAAGGCCGCGACAATGTCGTGGCCGCCGAGATGGCGCTGGACAAGGACGGCCGCTTCCTTGGCATGAAGGTGGACCTTCTCGCCAATATCGGCGCCTATGTCTCGCAATATGGCCCCTACATCCCCTATATCGGCGTCACCATGTCGACCGGCGTCTACGACATCCAGGCGTTGGATGTCTCGGTGACCGGTCTCTACACCAACACCTGTCCGGTCGATGCCTATCGCGGCGCTGGCCGCCCCGAGGCGGCCTTCCTGTTGGAAAAGCTGGTCGATGCCTGCGCCCACGATCTCGGCCTTCCGGTCGAGGAAATCCGCCGGCGCAACTTCATTCGGCCCGAGCGGTTTCCCTACCGCACGCAGACCGGTCGCCTCTACGACAACGGTGAATTCGCTGGCCACATGGATCGCGCCATCGAGAAGTCCGAATGGACGGCGTTTCCGAAGCGGCTCGACCAGTCAAAAGCCGGGGGAAAGATCCGTGGCATCGGCATGGCGACCTATATCGAGGCCTGTGCCTTTCCAGGCTCCGAGCCTGCCTTCGTCGAATTGAACGGCGACGGCACGGTGACGTTGAAGATCGGCACCCAGACCAACGGGCAGGGCCATGCGACCGCCTATGCGCAGTTCCTGTCGGAAAAGCTCAATCTCGACATTGATAAGATCCATGTCCGACAGGGCGATACCGATGAGTTGAAGGCTGGCGGCGGCACCGGCGGTTCGCGCTCCATTCCGCTCGGCGGCGTTTCGGCGTCACGTGCCGGCGAGGACCTTGCCAACAAGATCAAGCGCATCGCCGCCGACGAGCTGGAAGCCTCCGCTGGCGACATCGAATTGTCCGATGGGGTTGCCCGCATTGTCGGCACCGACCGTACCATCGATTTTTCGGCGATCGCCAAGGCCGCGAAGACCCCGGACGATCTCAAGGGCTTCGGCGAATTCGTCCAGGACGAATGCACCTATCCGAACGGCACGCATATCTGCGAGGTCGAGATCGATCCCGATACCGGCACGACGGACATTGTCCGCTACACAATCGTTGATGATTTCGGCGTTACGGTGAACCCGGTCCTGCTCGCCGGCCAAGTGCATGGCGGCGTCGTTCAGGGCATCGGCCAGGCGTTGACCGAGGACACGATCTACGGCGAGGACGGACAGCTTCTGACGGCGAGTTTCATGGACTATGCCATGCCGCGCGCCGACAATTTCCCGTTCTTCCATTTCGAGACCCGCAATGTCCCGTCGACCACCAACGCGCTGGGCATCAAGGGCGCGGGTGAGGCCGGCACGATCGGGTCGACACCTGCGGCGTTGAACGCGGTGACCGACGCCCTTTATCGTGCCTATGGCGTTAAGCATATCGACATGCCGGCAACGCCCGCGCGCATCTGGGCGACGATCAGGGAAGCAGCCAGACCATGATCCCGAACCGAAGACCCGCGTCAGCGGAAAACCGGAACCGGTTTTTGGAAAAGATCATGGTCAAACAAGAAGATAGAGTCCCGTCCCGACTGTATCGGGATGGGTTGGACTCGAAGTGACAGCCGGTCCGGGCAACCCTGCGGTCGCAGCCAGCAATCATGCAGTCGGGCACAACGCGCTCACCGGCATCATGCTCAAGGTCATGTCGGTAGCGGTTTTCGTCGCCATGTCGACCTGCATCAAGGCGGCCGGCATCGTGCCGGCGGGGCAGATCGTCTTCTTCCGGTCTTTCTTCGCCATCTTTCCGATCATCGCCTTCCTGGCCTTCAAGGGAAAGCTCGCCACCGCCTTCACGACCAAGCGGCCCCTGAACCACATTGCCCGTGGTCTCGTTGGTGTCTGCGCCATGGGGCTCACATTCTTCGCGCTGACCCGCCTGCCGCTGCCGGAGGCGATTACACTGAACTACGCGCAGCCGCTGCTGGTGGTCGTGTTCAGCTCGATCTTCCTCGGCGAAGCCATTCGAGTCTACCGATGGAGCGCGGTCGCGGTCGGCCTGGTCGGCGTGCTCATCATCTCGTGGCCGGAACTGACCCTGCTGACTTCCGACGAGGCGCTCGACGACCAGGAAGTGCTCGGCGTCGCGGCCGCCCTGGTCGCGGCGGCTATCTCGGCCATCGCCATGCTGCTGGTCCGCAATCTCGTGCAGAGCGAGCGTACCGCGACCATCGTGCTGTGGTTTTCGGTGACCGCCAGCGTCATGTCACTCTTGTCGCTGCCTTTCGGCTGGCAGGTGCTTACGCCACTGCAGGCAGGCCTCTTGGTCACCGCCGGCTTTTGCGGCGGTCTCGGCCAGATCCTGATGACTGCTGCCTATCGCCATGCGGAAGCATCGGTCGTGGCGCCCTTCGAATACACATCGATGATCCTCGGTGTCGTCGTCGGCTATCTGGTCTTTGGCGATGTCGCCAGCATCAACACACTGATCGGTGGTGTGATCGTCGTCGCTGCCGGCCTCTTCATCATCTGGCGCGAGCGCCAGCTCGGCCTGGAACGCACCCGCACGCGAAAGGCCGCCCTGCCGGAGGGGTAATCAGGACGTTTCTGCCCGCTCCTTCGCCATCCGCACCAGCACCGTCCGTGTCTGCTCGTCGGCCGGGAAAAAGGATTCGATTGCCAGTTCCGACAACGTCACGTCCAGCGGCGTGCCGAACACGGTAATGGTGCTGATGAAGGATAGCACGCGATCGCCATGCGCCAGTCGCAGCGGATGCACGATCGCGCTCGGCTCGACCGGTGTCGGCCGGCTGCCTTTCAAGCCTGACGGATAAGTTTGCAGCTCCTGCTCGAGTTCGACCAGCACCGGGTCGCCGGAGGCATCGTTCTGGTGCTTCAGCCGCTCGAGCAGATGCGCCCGCCATTCCGCGAGGTTGACGATGCGCGGCGCGATGCCACCGGGGTGCAGGCTGAGACGAAGCACGTTGACCGGCGGCGTCAGCAAGGAGACGTCGGCGACACCCGTCAGGAAGGGAGCGAGCGCGGTGTTGGCCGAAACCAGATTCCAGTGCCGGTCCACCGCCAGCGCCGGGAAGGGCTCATGCCCTTTAAGCACGATCTCGACAGCCGCCATCGCCGGCGCCAGCGAGGCATCGGTAAGGGATCGTTCGCCAAAGCTAGGCGCGAAGCCTGCCGCCAGCAGCAATTGGTTGCGTTGCCGGAGAGGAATCGACAGCTGCTCGGCCAGATGCAGCACCATGTCGCGCGAGGGCGCTGCCCGGCCGCTCTCGACGAAACTCAGATGTCGCTGCGAGATATCCGCTTCCATGGCGAGGTCGAGTTGGCTCATCCGCCGGCGCGTGCGCCATTCACGAATGAGGGTTCCGGCGGAAATCTGTGCTGTTGTCATGGCGCATGCCTAGGCTGGCGGCGACAGCATTTCAATTACCTGGGAGGTTATGGATCCGTCCCTTGCCCTGGGAGAAGGAAAGGACGCCCGCCTTCATCCAATCGCGCGCAACTTCGCCTTCACTTCGAGAAAATCCCGCCACGCCAGTTTCTTGTGCGCCGGCGTTCTCAGGAGATAGGCCGGATGCAATGTCGGCATCGCTGGTATGGCGGTGCCAGAAACCGTCGTGTGGACCCGCCAGTTGCCGCGCAGTCTCAGTATGCCCTCGGTCGTATTGAGCAACGTCTTTGCCGAAGGGCCGCCCAGATTGACCAGCACCTTCGGATTGACCAGCTCGATCTGTCGTTCGATGAACGGCCGGCAGATCTCGGTCTCATGCGGCGTTGGTGTGCGGTTGCCCGGCGGCCGCCAGGGAATGACGTTGGCAATGTAGGCCGACGTACGGTCGAGCCCGATTGCGGCAAGCATGCGGTCGAGCAGGCGTCCGGAGCGGCCGACAAAGGGCAAGCCTTCAATGTCCTCGTCCCTACCGGGCGCCTCGCCGACCAGCATGATGAATGCGTCGGGATTGCCGTCGGCGAACACCAGGTTCTTGGCGGTGAATTTGAGATTGCAGCCATCGAACTCAGCCATCCTCTGACGAAGCTCGTCCAGCGTCGTTGCCGTCGACGCCAACTGGCGCGCCAATGCCGCTTGCGCCTCGTCGGGAACCGTTGCCGTGGCAGAGGGCTGGGAAACGGGTGGCGCTTTCGGCCGCTCGTCGCTCCCGCCGCGCGTAAAGGTGGGAGGCTGCAGTTTCGCCGCGCCGTCGACCTGCGCCTGCTGGGGCGTGGCTTCGCCTCTCGCCTGTGGTTGCGGTCTGGCTGCGGTCTCGGCAAACCTGTTTACAGGAGCATCTTCGAGCGCGTCGTCGACACCGGCGCTGGCATAAAAGGCCAGCAGGTCGCGCAGGTCCGGCAGGTTGTTCTGGGAAGCGGCAGTCATGGTTTCACAATCGTCCGCATGGCGCCAATTTGCAAGTTGTGCATGTCGCCCAAAGTGCGCAGCGGTTTTGGGATGACGACATGCACCATTAAATTCATGTCGCCCACTGACGCGAATCTCTACGTCGACGGTATGCGCGGTTCCTGCACAAGATAGAACCGCCATTTCGGCGCGTAGTCCGTGATCAGGAAGTCGAAGGTCGCGGTCTTGAGCGGGTCGATCTTGCCGTTGCGGAACAGCAGGCGGTCATAAGGCTCCATCTCGCGGTCGTAATCGGCGAAGCTGCTGGACCAGATGTTGGTAGGCGTCTTGTTGGCCTGGTCGAAGGACAGCCCGTCGCCAAACACGCTGGGTTGGCCGAGGATCGCCTGCAATTCGAACTGGAACTCGATCCATCCCTGGCCGCCATTGTTGAGCACGTCTATGCGCATATAAAGCAGGCCGGTGGCAAACTCGCCAGGCGTGCCGAACGGTTGGATCGGTTCCACGGCACGGATGGTCAGCGTCACCGCTGTCGCCGAATTGAGCTCTTCGGTAATAACGAACGGATCGTCCTTGCTCCCGCTGCCCGAGGCACCGGTAATGTGGAAGCCGCCAAGTTCATCGGAGAAAGAGTAGGCTCCGGTCGTCCAGACCGTTTGCCCGCTTGCTGGCGTTGGAAGCACAGCCAACAGCAAAGGGGCCAGAAATGCCATTCGGCAGATCTGGCCTGCTGAAAAGAGAAAGCGCGTAGACGAAAAGCCGAATGGCTCGGGAATGCGCATGAAACCAAGTATGACTGATAAGTCAGTCGTCGAACAATTGAAAACATCAGGAGGGGCGGGCCTCTCCCCTCAGGCGCGACTTTTTGTCGAAATCGGCATTGTCACGTATGCGCCGGTTTCCTGTCGCCAATTGATGCGCTATGCAGCGCAGGAGCCAGCAAGATACCCGAATGGGACAAGCCAGTGCGGAGGGGTTGATGAGCGATATCGAACGCGAAAGCATGGAATTCGACGTGGTCATCGTCGGCGCCGGTCCAGCCGGCCTCGCCGCCGCGATCCGCCTCAAGCAAGTCAACCCCGAACTTTCCGTCGTCGTCCTGGAAAAGGGTGGCGAAGTTGGTGCTCACATCCTGTCCGGCGCCGTCGTTGATCCCATTGGCATCGATCGTCTGTTGCCGGGCTGGCGCGAAGAGGAGGGACATCCCTTCAAGACACCGGTCACTGCCGACCATTTTCTGGTCCTCGGTCCGGCCGGCTCGTTCCGCCTGCCCAACATCCTGATGCCGCCGCTGATGAACAATCACGGCAATTACATCGTCTCGCTCGGCAACGTCACCCGCTGGCTGGCGGGCAAGGCCGAGGCGCTGGGCGTTGAGATCTACCCGGGCTTTGCTGCTGCTGGACTGCTCTACAATGAGGAAGGCGCCGTCACCGGCGTCGTCACCGGCGACATGGGCGTCGAGAAGGACGGCACGCACGGCCCGGGCTTCGCGCCCGGTATGGCGCTGATGGGCAAGTATGTGCTGATCGGCGAGGGTGCTCGCGGCTCGCTCGCCAAGCAGCTGATCGCCAAATACAAGCTTTCCGACGGTCGCGAACCCGGCAAATACGGCATCGGCCTGAAAGAGCTCTGGCAGGTCAAGCCGGAGAACCATCGGCCGGGCCTTGTCCAGCATTCCTTCGGCTGGCCACTCGATATGAAGACCGGCGGCGGCTCCTTCCTTTATCATCTCGAGGACAATCAGGTGGCGGTCGGTTTCGTCCTCCACCTCAACTACAAGAACCCCTATCTGTCGCCGTTCGAGGAATTCCAGCGGTTCAAGACCCATCCGGCAATATCAGGCACGTTCGAAGGCGCCAAGCGGCTGGGTTATGGCGCGCGCGCCATCACCGAAGGCGGCTGGCAGTCGGTGCCGAAACTGTCGTTCCCCGGTGGCGTCCTGATGGGCTGCGCGGCGGGCTTCGTCAACGTGCCGCGCATCAAGGGATCGCACAATGCCGTGCTGTCCGGAATGCTGGCCGCCGAGCATGTCGCGGAAGCGATCGGAGCCGGCCGTGCCAATGACGAACTGGTCTCTTATGAGGCGGCCTGGCGCTCGACCGATATCGGCAAGGACCTGAAGAAAGTCCGCAACGTCAAGCCACTGTGGTCGCGCTTCGGCACCATCGTCGGCATCAGCCTCGGCGGGCTCGACATGTGGCTGAACACGCTGTTCGGTCTCTCGCCCTTCGGCACGCTGAAGCATGGCAAGGCCGACTATGCCGCGCTGGAGCCTGCCGCTCAGCACAAGAAAATCGCCTATCCGAAGCCAGATGGCGTGCTCACCTTTGACCGGCTTTCCTCGGTATTCCTGTCCAACACCAACCATGAGGAAAACGAACCGGTCCACCTGCTTGTCGGTGACATGGACCTGCAGAAGCGCTCCGAACATGATGTCTTTGCCGGACCTTCGACACGCTATTGTCCGGCCGGTGTCTACGAATGGGTCGACAAGGACGGCAACAGCGCCGCGGACCCTTCGGCCAAGGACGTTCGCTTCGTCATCAACGCGCAGAACTGCGTCCACTGCAAGACCTGCGACATCAAGGATCCGAATCAAAACATCAACTGGGTGCCGCCGCAGGGCGGCGAGGGCCCGGTGTATCAGAACATGTAAGGTTGGATGCCTGAGCGGGCCATTGTCGGCCGGAACATGATCCAGGCGGCCATTCGCACGACCGTGTAAGGTCGCCCAAGACCGTTGAAGCCGGTGGGTACTTGTGGTCTCCTTGTTTCGTTGCAAGGGAAACCGAGATGCGTTTGACGACCGTGACATTGCTGGCGGCGGTTGGCGTAGCTGGCTGCTTTTCGTCCACGGCTTCGGCCGGCGTGAAGATCAACGTCGTGACGCGGACATACGACGTCACCGGCACGTCGGGCCAGGCGTTGGTTGCCTCGATGGACCGCAGCGGACCGAGGCATGGTTTCATGGCCCGTGCTATCGCTCAGACCAATTATACCAAGACCTGGGATTTCGACTTCACCAAAGCCAAGGGCGCCTGCCGCATCAAGCAGGCCAGTGGCACGCTTAACCTGAATTTTGTCTACCCACGTATAGCTTCCCCGATCTCGCCGGCGCTCGAAAAGCACTGGAAGCGGTTTATCGATGGCGTCACCGCGCATGAGGAGACGCATGGCCGCATCGCCAGGGAAATGATGGCCGCCACCGACAAATCGTTGACCGGCCTGACAGTCCCGGACGATCCGCAATGCTCCAGGACGCGGCGGGAAGCGAAGCGCCGCATCGACGCTATCTATGACGAGTACGAAGACAAGCAGAATGCCTTCGATGCCAGGGAGCATCGTGAAGGCGGCCATGTCGAATATCTTCTCAACACGCTGGAGGCGCCTTAGCGCCAGGTCAGAGGGAGACCGTCGCCGTCTCGGGCTCGTCGGTCGGTTTCTGCTCCTGTGGCCTCAGTGAGAATTCCACCATCACCGGATAGTGGTCGGAACCCGTATTCTCCAGCGTTGCCGCGGAATGGAGCAGCACTGCGCCTTTGCTGAAAACCTGGTCGATTGGCAGTCCCGCGAAACGCAGGACGTCCGGCAGCTTGCGGTAGAGCCAGGTCGGTCCGACAGACGGCATCAAGCGCAAGCCGCCGATATCGGCGACCCGGCGAACGGCGGCGCTCCACGGCACCGCGTTGCAGTCACCCGCCATGATCGCGGTCTCGGCCAGCGAGGCCAGGGGATCCGACAACTCACCGATCTGTCGTGATTGCTCGAACGGCCAAGGCCAGCCGAGATGGATGGCGGCGACATCGATGTCTATTCCGCCGAAGTCGACCGTTGCGATCGCCATGGCGCCGCGGCCAAAGCAGCGTTGCTCGGTTCCAGCCGAGAAGGGGCGTCTTGATACGATGCCGACGCCAAACACGCCATTGGGGAACGGACAGAAGATCCGGTAGGGATAGATGCTGGAGATGAGCGAGAATTTATCCTCCCACATCTCGGAAACCTCTTCGAGCGTTATCACGTCAGGGTTGGTCCGGCCGATCAGCGACAGCACTTTTTCGGGCGTCGGGTTGTTGAACCGCAGGTTCATCTGCAGCAGCCGGTAGACAGCCTGGTTGTCGCTCTTGGCCTCGAACCCGGCCTGGACCGGCCACAGGCGAGGCAGCGGCAGTGCATTCGAGGTGGTCGAAAAGGCAGCCACAGCGAAGAGCAGAGCGGCCGCCGCCTGCACGCGGAACGTCGTGGCAAGCAATGGTAGCGCGCAAAGCGCCATCAGCACGGCCAGATGGACGCGAAAATGGGAAAGGGAATCCAGTGCCGGGTGCAGCGTCCCGAAAAACCCGGCCACCAGCGGTACCGAGAGGGCGAACATGGCGACGAATGTCGCGGTAGTCGCCATGTATCGAATGCGTGCCATCGGCTTGCTTATCGGTAGAATTGCGGCTCAATCAAGATGGCGAAATACTCGCCGACTACTGGAATGCCGTCTCCGAAAAACTTCTGAGTTTGCGCGAATGCAGACGCTCCATCGGCATTTCCGACAGCTTCTCCATCGCCCTGATGCCGATGGTCAGATGTTGCGCCACCTGGCGCTTGTAGAACTCGGTCGCCATCCCCGGCAGTTTGAGTTCACCGTGCAGCGGCTTGTCGGAGACGCAAAGCAGAGTCCCATAAGGGACCCGGAAGCGGAAGCCATTGGCCGCGATCGTCGCCGATTCCATGTCGAGCGCGATGGCCCGAGACTGCGACAGGCGCTGCACAGGACCACGCTGGTCGCGCAGTTCCCAGTTGCGGTTGTCGATCGTGGCGACGGTGCCGGTGCGCATGATGCGCTTGAGGTCGTAGCCGGACAGGCCGGTGACTTCAGCGACGGCTTCCTGCAGCGCCACCTGGATCTCGGCCAGCGGCGGGATCGGCACCCAGACAGGAAGATCGTCGTCGAGGACGTGATCCTCCCGCACATAGGCATGCGCCAGCACATAGTCGCCCAGGGCCTGGGTATTGCGCAGGCCCGCGCAGTGGCCAAGCATCACCCAGGCATGCGGCCTGAGCACCGCGATGTGATCGGTGATCGTCTTGGCGTTGGACGGACCGACGCCGATGTTGACCATGGTGATGCCGCCATGGTCCGGCTTCTTCAGGTGGTAGGCCGGCATCTGCGGCAGGCGCGGCGGCGCCACACCTTCGCTGGGCGCGCTTTGTCCGGCCTTGGTCACGACATTGCCTGGCTCGACGAACTCGCTATAGCCACCGCCGCCTTCCGACATCAGCGCGCGCGCCCTGGCCACGAACTCGTCGATATAGAACTGGTAGTTGGTGAACAGCACGAAGTTCTGGAAATGCTGCGGCGTGGTCGCCGTATAGTGCGACAGGCGATGCAGCGAATAGTCGATGCGCTGTGCCGTGAAAGGCGCCAGCGGCCTTGGCTCGCCGAAAGCCACTTCAAATGTGCCGTTGGCGATCTGGTCGTCGGTGCCGTCGAGGTCCGGCACGTCGAACAGGTCGCGGATCGGCCGCTTGATGCGCTCGGCGGCAGCGCCGTCGACATGCGTGCCTTCGAGGAAGGCGAAATGCAGCGGAATGGGCGTGGTCGATTCCGAAACGGTGACCTCAACGCCGTGATTGCGCATGATCAGGCGCAGCTGTTCGACGAGATAGCTTTCAAACAATCCAGGCTGGGTGATGGTGGTCGAGAAGTGCCCGGGCGTCGGCATATGGCCATAGGCTTGGCGCGAGTCGACCTGGGTGAACGAATTGGTGGTGACGCCAATCTCCGGGTAGAAAGCTCGGTACCGTTTGCTGTTGTCGCCGCCCGCGGCCAGCGCGGCAAACGAGTCACGCAGGAACTTGGTGTTGCGGTCGTAAAGAAGCTGCAGCGCAGCGACTGCCTTTTCGGCATCGTCGAAGCTTTGCCGGCCAAATGGCTCCGGCATGACGACTGATTCGATGGCTTGTGGATAGATTCGCTTTTCCATGGCTCAATATAGAGACTTGGAATGACGGTTGGGAGGGGGGGCGTTGGCCGATGGCGGCAAAAGCGCGCTTTTTCTTTTGCCGCAAGAGCTTGGGTGCGTCTGATGAATCAATCTGGAAGCATCGCGCTTAACCGCGTTGCAGGCTGACCAGAAGCACGAAGCCCACGCCCGACTTCCTCATCGCCGGTGCATCGATCGTCGAGCCGCCATTGGCGCGCATTGCGGGTACGGCCAGGACAGGAGCAGCAAGCACCAGCAGGATGAGCGCCGCCCGCGGCAGAAGCCGAAGGGTCTTGAGTGCGTTGGCGGCGATGAGGTTCATGGCTTTTGCTTTTCTTTCGAGGTCTTGGCGCTGTGTTTCAGTGGCGCGGATAATCGGGGCAGGCGACACCGCACGTCCTGGACCCGGTCTCTTCCCATGAGTGGGCCGGACGGCCGGCTTCGGCGACGAGGATGGCGAAGAACATTCCGAAGAGGCTCATCAGCAGGCAGACGATGGTGAAGCGGCGGGCGAGCATTGGCTGGGTGTCTCCTTCAACACGCAGGAGAATGCTTGATCGCGACTGAACCGGCTCTGATGCCGGCATTCATCTGCCGTTCAAATTCATTGACAATTTTAGCAATCGGCCACGGCTGATGCGTCTGGCATGCGACAGCCGGGCCGCGAGATTTCCGGCCATACGAAAACGGGGCCTCGTAGGGCCCCGTTTGTAATCCGCCAGGATGGAACGATCAGAGTTTGTGCCAGGTCTGACTCTTGCAGATCAGCCCGCCCAGCACGCAGCCACTCATCTTCAGCGACGCGCCAGACAGGGTCGCCTTGCCGGAATAGGTCTTGTCGCTTGCCGGATCGGTGATGTTGCCGGCGTATTTGTTATCCCCGGCCGGCTTGAGCGAGCCAATGGTCTTGCCGGCATACTTGCCTGTCTTGAGTGTGATGGAGAATGAACCGGAGCCCGAGATGGCCGCGGTATCGCCAGCCTGTGTCTTCCAGTTGCCTTCGATCGGATCGGCCCAAGCCGCGCCGGCCATGATCAACGTGGCCGCGAGGGCCAGGCTCATTTTTCGAAACATATCTGTCCTCCCTGTGGGTTTCGCGGACTGGTGCTCCCCGCCTGTCTGCCGCTTACGCAAACGTAAGCTAATCCAGCTCCCGGCAAAACAAAAGCGGTGTCGCAACGGCAACAGCCAGGATTTTCGGGGTGCTCGAAATCGACCACGCCGGGCAGAAAATGAAACGATCGATATCGAGCCTTTGTCTTCCGTGGTTAGCAGAGTGTTGATCGTCGCCTCGGAAGTTTTCGTCAAATTTGGCCGAAACTGCCGCGATTGCTGACTTTGTATCCTTAACGAATTTCCACGTTTACTTATTGTTTTAGCTTTGTTTTCTTCAAATTAAGCACGCCATTTAACGACGGATTCAAGCCTCCAAGGCATTCTCGAAAGCATCGGAAGAGCAGCCCGGAAGACAAGACGGAAGCCGCTCTCGGGAGCCTGACAGGGCCAGGAACAGGGGATTGAAATGGCACGTTTTGAAATGCTTGAAGCCGGTTTTGGCGCCATGGGCGCGACTGCCCAGGCCGACATTCTTTTCGAACTGGGCATGATGTATGCGACCGGTCGCGACTGCGAGACCGATGTTGTCGCCGCCCACAAATGGTTCAACATCGCCGCGATCAAGGGCTCGGTCCGCGCCGCGGAATTGCGCTCGGAACTGTCGGCGGCAATGTCGAAGGCTGACATTGCCAAGGCGCTGCGCGAAGCCCGCGAATGGATGACCATGCACTGAGGTCCGCCGATCGCGCAGATATTGATCGAAGACAGGGAAGCTCCGGATCAAGGCCGCAGAGACGGCCGGACCCGGGCGGAATGAAAGACCGCGCAAGACGGTCAGGAACATGAAGAACAAGAACGCGGCGGGCTGAGAGCTCAAGCTGCGCGGTCACAGGGAAGGCGAGCGGGGTTCAGGCGCGCTGGCGCCTGGGGATTGCTCGACGGGCAAAAAGAGCCGCGACCGGCCGGAACAAGGCCAGCGCGGCTTTTTTGCGTGGATGACGCAGGGCAGGCCCAATCGAGTGCCACCAATGCGCCTAGACAGGCCATGCGAAGGATGAAATTGTCCCGCCTCTCTGAAAGAAGCGCGGCCGGGGCGGCCGCGCGCGAAGTGGAGGAGTTGTTTCAACCATGAAAAAAACGAGTATTTTGAGCGCGGCCATTTTCGGCCTGATGATGAGTGCGCCGGTCGCATTCGCCGACGACATCACCTTTGCGGTGGTCGGTCCGATGACCGGACAACTCGCCACCATCGGCGACCAGTTCAAGCAGGGCGCGCAGGCTGCCGCCGATGCCATCAACGCCGCAGGCGGCGTCAACGGCTCGATGATCAAGCTCGACATCGAAGACGACCAGTGCGATCCCAAGCAGGCTGTTTCGGTGGCCAATCGCATCATCGCCAATGGCGTCAAGTTCATCGATGGCCACGCCTGCTCGGGTTCGAGCATTCCGGCGTCCGCCGTCTATGCCGAAGCAGGTGCTCTGATGATGAGTCCGGCATCTTCCAACCCGGTGCTGACCGACGCTGCGGCGAAAGCCGGCTGGCCGACGATCATGCGTCTTTACACGCGTGACGATGCGCAGGGCGCGTTCATCGGTCCCTGGATCGCCAAGAAATATGCTGGCAAGAACGTCGTCATCCTGCATGACAAGAGCGCCTACGGCCAGGGCGTGGCTGACGCCGTCAGGGCAACGATGAATACCGGCGGTCTCAAGGAAGTGTACTATGACGGCATCAATGCCGGCGAGAAGGATTACTCGGCGCTCGTCACCAAGCTGAAGGATCTCAAGGCAGACGTCGTCTATTTCGGCGGCTATCATCCTGAAGCTGGCCTGATCCTGCGTCAGTCGGCGGAACAGAACCTGAAGTTCCAGCTGATCATGCCGGATTCCATCGCCTCGCCGGAGTTCTGGCAGGTCGCCGGCCCGGCCGGCGAAGGTACGCTGTTCGTGTTCCCGTCGGATCCGCAGGCAAAGCCGGAAGCCAAGGCAGCCGTCGAGAAGATCAAGGCTGGCGGCTTCGTGCCGGAGGGCTTCACGCTGTTCTCCTACGCCACGATCCAGGCTTTCGCCGAAGGCATCAAGCGTGCCGGCAGCGACGATCCGGCCAAGGTTGCCGAAGCGTTGAAGAACGGCACGCCGATCAGCACCGTTGTCGGCGATGTCACCTTCGACGAGAAGGGCGACCTCAAGAACGCCAGCTACGACATCAACCAGTGGCATGACGGCAAGTACGCGCCGATCGCGCAGTAATCGCTCCGGCGAGCAGACACCCTGAAGAGATGGCCGGGCTTGTCCCGGCCATTTTTCATTTCAGATCAGGCCACTTGTGCTTCAGTGCTACTGTTGCGACCTGGTCATCAGGCGTGGACGTCCTCGGCGAACCGAACCAGTACGGTGCCGTCGGTGACCTGTGCCCCTTCCGTCGCGATCTCGGCGATTACTCCGTCATGGGGGGCGGCGATGGTGTGTTCCATCTTCATGGCTTCGAGGATCAGCAACGGTTGGCCTTTCGTGACGGTCTCGCCTGGTGTCACGCGCACCAACTTGACAAGGCCGGGCATCGGCGCGCGCAGGCTGCCAGACGACGCGGCGGATTCATCGGCTCTCGCCAAGGGGTCAGGCACGGCGAACGTGTAGCCAACGGCGCCTGAAAAGACCGTGACGTGGCCAGGCCAGCGAGCAAGGCGAGGGGCGGCGCGAAGATCATGAGCATTGGTGCTGCCGTACGGCTCGTCCAGCGTCACCGCGAACCGCCCATCCGGACGCACCGACACCTTTGCCGTGATATCGTGCTCGCCATAGTGAAGCCGGGTTCGCCGCGCCGCAGGATGAAAATGCTGATAGCCGGCAAGCGATGACCAGGGATCGTTCGATGGCGGCAGCGCTCCCGCACCCGATGCCGCCAGCGCCGCAGCCGCAACGATGTCGGCGTTCGGTGGCGCGATTTCGGTCAGCGCCTGCTGATGCCGGCCGATCAGGCCGGTGTCGACATCGCCCTTCGAAAAATCAGGATCGGCGGCAAGAGCGGCGAGGAAGGCGGCGTTGACGGTCGAGCCGGCGACTTCGGTCTGGCGAAGTGCCGCCACGAGCGCTTGCAGTGCCAAGGGCCTGTCCTTGGCGTGTACCACCAGCTTGGCGATCATCGGATCATAGTAGGGCGAGATCGCGTCACCGGCGCGCACGCCCGTCTCGACGCGCATGGTGGCGCCTTCGGGGACCGTATCGGGAAACTTCAGATGGTAGAGCGTGCCCGTGGCCGGCAGAAAGCCCTTTGCCGCGTCCTCGGCATAGATGCGGGCCTCGAAGGCATGGCCGGAAAGCGTGATCTCGGCTTGCGTCTTGGGCAGCTTTTCGCCGGAGGCCACCCTGAGCTGCCACTCGACAAGATCGGTACCGGTGACCATTTCGGTGACGGGATGCTCGACTTGCAGCCTTGTGTTCATTTCCATGAACCAGAAGCGGTCGGGCTTCAGTCCCTGCGAGGCATCGACAATGAACTCGATTGTGCCAGCACCGGAATAGCTGATGGCCTTGGCGGCCTTCACCGCCGCATCGGTCATTGCCTTGCGCAATTCCGGCGTCATGCCGGGGGCGGGCGCCTCCTCGATCACCTTTTGGTGGCGGCGCTGAGCCGAACAGTCGCGTTCGTAAAGATGCACCGCATTGCCGAAATTGTCGCCGAAGACCTGCACTTCGATATGACGCGGCTTGTCGACATATTTCTCGACCAGCACGCGGTCGTCACCGAAGGCGGCCTTGGCCTCCCGCCGCGCGCCTGACAGCGCTTCCGAAAAATCGTCGGGATGTTCGACCTTGCGCATGCCCTTGCCTCCACCGCCGGCACGCGCCTTGATCAGCACCGGGTAGCCGATCTCGCGCGCCTTGGAGGCAAGCAATACGATCTCCTGGGCTTCGCCATGATAGCCGGGCACCACGGGCACGCCCGCCTTCTCCATCAGCCGTTTGGCGGCGTCCTTCAAGCCCATGGCGCGGATCGAGGTCGCCGACGGTCCGATGAAGGTGAGCCCGGCCGCCACCACCTGATCGACGAAGTCCGGGTTTTCCGACAGGAAGCCATAACCCGGATGGATAGCCTCGGCGCCGGTTGCCAAAGCGGCGGCGATGATCTTGTCGCCACGCAGATAGCTTTCGCCGACGGGAGAGGGACCGATATGCACCGCCTCATCAGCCATCTCGACATGCAGCGCGTGGGCGTCTGCATCGGAATAGACGGCGACGGTGCGCACACCCAGTTTGCGCGCCGTGCGAATGACACGGCATGCGATCTCGCCGCGATTGGCGATCAGAATCTTGCTGAACATGGGGCCTCCGCTACACGAGCTTGCTTCGAGCCAAGGAGGTGTTTTTTCACGCCCCCCTCTGTCCTGCCGGACATTTTTCTTACTTCGGGGGAGATCGAACGTCGCCGTCGGTTTCGCCAATAACCAACGATGAAGGAAGAGCGGCAATGCTGAAGCAGCCAATCTCGCGCCTTATGGGGGAGATCGACCTTTCCCTTGCCGAAGGAGTGCTCTACCGGAAGCTCGCTTGCGCCTATTTCGACGCGGCGATCTCGCAGGTGCCGCCTGTCGTCACCTTGTAGTGTGCGCGGGTGGCGAGGCAGGACTTCATCGCCGCTCCTTCGGCTACCTTCTGTGACGGCGCATTCAGACTCGAGCCGCAAATGATATAGAGCGAAACCACCCTGGAGTACGGCGTCGTGGCATAGGCCGAATGGCCACCGGCCGCCACATAGGCCTTGTAGGCCTTGTTGCAGGGGGATTTCGCATCTCTCGTCAATGCCGGCGGAAATCGCCTGTCGCCCTCCTGACCTGCCAGCGATCCCGCCGCTGAAGCGCCGGCTGCTGTTATGATCAGCAGCCCTGCCAGCATCGATACGGCCGCACGTCTGATATTCGAGAATTTCATTCTGTGTCCCCCCGAGAGCATAACGGCCGCACGCCTTCCAGCCTACTTGGACGCGGAGATGCTGCAGGCGCCGGCGACCGTAACCTTGTATTTGCTTTTGCTGGCCTGACAGGATTTCAGCGCCAGATCCTCGGCCGTCTTCTGCGACGGTGCGTTCAACCTCGCGCCGCAAATGAAATACTCGGTCGCCGGAACGATTGGCGTTGCCGCGAAGGCCGAATGGCCCGAAGCCGCCACGTATGCCGCATAGGCTTTGCCGCAGCCACCTGTCGTCCCCGTGGGGATGGTTATCGGGTAGCGTACGTCGCCCTCGCTGCCCGCCAGCGACCCCGCCGCCGCCGTACCTGGTGTTATGAATATTAGAAGTGGTGCAAGTATCGACAGAATCGATTTGCAGCGATACTTCACAATCATCTACGTCACTTCCCCATTGCCCAAAGCAGTGTGAGCAATAGCGAATATTTTCTGCTACCGCCAGTTCGACAGTAAAAAATACCACTAGCCTATGCTGACGAATCGTTTGGTCCATGCAGTTCAGCCTTCCAAAATATAAGCAATGGCTTGTTGGTATAGTTCGGCCATAGCTTGGTCGAAGCAGCAGAAAATGACGGTTTCCGGCATCGCGTGCAGTGCGAGGAAGTGGCTGACTGTGCCGACAGCGATTTCAGCCGCCTCATGTTTCGGATAGCGGTAGATGCCAGTCGAGATCGCCGGAAAAGCCATTGTCAGGCAATCATGGGCGCGAGCGAGTTCCAGCGATCGCCGGTAGCAGGACGCCAGCAATTCGGCTTCGCCCTTGCCACCGCCTTGCCAGAACGGTCCGACCGTATGGATGATGTAGCGCGCCGGCAGTTTGTAGCCCTTGGTGATCTTGGCTTCGCCGACCTTGCAACCGTTTAACATGCGGCATTCGAACTCAAGCTCGCGGCCGGCTGCGCGGTGAATAGCGCCATCGACCCCACCGCCACCCAGCAACGAACTGTTGGCCGCATTCACGATGGCGTCGACAGCCAACTTGGTGATGTCGCCTGTGTGAACCTGGATGCGCGGATTTGCGTCCATCTCACATCCTGAAGACGCCGAAACGCGTGTCCTCGATTTCGGCATTGAGCGCGGCTGAAAGGCTGAGCGCCAGAACCTCGCGTGTCTTCGCCGGATCGATGATGCCGTCGTCCCAGAGCCGGGCGGACGAGTAGAGCGGATGGCCTTCATGTTCGTACTTCATCAGGATTGGCTTCTTGAACTTCGCTTCCTCCTCGGCGCTCCACTCGCCGCCCTTGCGCTCGATGCCCTCGCGCTTGACCATGGCGAGCACGGTTGCCGCCTGCTCGCCGCCCATCACCGAGATGCGGGCGTTCGGCCACATCCACAGGAAGCGCGGTGAATAGGCGCGGCCGCACATGCCGTAATTGCCGGCCCCGAACGAGCCGCCGATGATGACAGTCACCTTGGGCACCCTGGCGGTCGCGACGGCCATCACCAGCTTGGCGCCGTCCTTGGCGATGCCGCCCGCCTCGTATTTCCTGCCAACCATGAAGCCGGTGATGTTCTGCAGGAAGATCAGCGGGATCTTGCGCTGGCAGCACAATTCGATGAAGTGCGCGCCCTTCAGCGCGCTCTCGGAAAACAGCACGCCGTTGTTGGCGATGATGCCGACGGGCACGCCGTGGAGATGGGCAAAACCGGTGATCAGCGTGGTGCCATAATTCTGCTTGAACTCGTCGAATTCGGAGCCGTCGACGATGCGCGCGATCACCTCGCGCACGTCATAGGGCTGGCGCAGATCCGTCGGCACGATGCCATAGAGCTCATTCGCCGGATGAAGCGGCGGAATCGGTTTCTGTAAGGTCAGCCTTACGGTCTTGTTCCGATTCAGGTTTTTGACGATACGCCGGCAAATGGCCAATGCATGCTCGTCGTCCATTGCATAGTGGTCGGCGACGCCGGAAAGCCGCGTGTGCACGTCCGCGCCGCCCAGTTCCTCGGCGGTGACGTCTTCGCCAGTGGCGGCCTTTACCAGCGGCGGGCCGCCGAGGAAGATGGTCGCCTGGTTGCGCACCATGATCGTCTCGTCGGACATCGCCGGCACATAGGCGCCGCCCGCCGTGCACGATCCCATGACGCAGGCGATCTGCGGGATGCCGGCGGCCGACATGTTGGCCTGATTGTAGAAGATGCGGCCGAAATGCTCGCGGTCGGGGAACACCTCATCCTGGTTGGGCAGGTTGGCGCCGCCACTGTCGACCAGGTAGATGCAAGGCAGATTGTTCTGCAGCGCGATCTCCTGCGCCCGCAGATGCTTCTTCACAGTCAGCGGATAATAGGTGCCGCCCTTCACCGTGGCGTCATTCACGACGACCATCACTTCGGTGCCTTCGACCCGGCCGATGCCGGCGATCAAGCCTGCCGAAGAAATCTCCTCGCCATACATCGACCATGCGGCGAACTGTCCGATCTCGAGAAAGGGCGAGCTGACATCGAGCAATTGCGCGAGGCGTTCACGCGGCAACAGCTTGCCGCGTGAAACGTGGCGTTCGCGCGCCTCTTCCGAACCGCCGCGCTCGACACTTGCCGCCTTGTCCGCAATGTCGGCGACCAGCGCCCGCATGCGCTCGGCATTGGCGCGAAAGCTGTCGGAGGAGGGGGAGATCTGGGTTTGCAGCGTGGCCATGCTACACCCCTTCCGCCATGATCTCGCGACCAATCAGCCAGCGACGGATTTCGCTGGTGCCGGCGCCGATCTCGTAGAGCTTGGCGTCGCGCAACAGCCTGCCGGTCGGATAGTCGTTGATGTAGCCATTGCCGCCCAGCAGCTGCAGCGCGTCGAGCGCCATCTGCGTCGCTTTTTCCGCGGCGAACAGCACGCAGCCGGCGGAGTCCTTGCGGGTCGTCTGGCCGCGGTCGCACGCAGAGGCTACGGCATAGACATAAGCGCGCGCGGCATTCATCGTCGTATACATGTCGGCAAGCTTGCCTTGCACGAGCTGGAACTCGCCGATCGGCTGGCCGAACTGCTTGCGCTCATGCACATAGGGGATCGCCACGTCGAGGCACGCCGCCATCAGCCCGATCGGGCCGCCGGCAAGCACGGTGCGCTCATAGTCGAGCCCCGACATCAGCACTTCAACGCCGCGCCCTTCTTCATGCAGAACGTTGTCGAAGGGAACTTCGACATTCTCGAACACCAGTTCGCCGGTGTTGGAGCCGCGCATGCCGAGCTTGTCGAGTTTCTGGGCGACGGAAAATCCGGCCATGGCTTTTTCGACGATGAAGGCGGTGATGCCGCGCGATTTCCGCTCCGGATCGGTCTTGGCGTAGACGACCAGCGTTTCGGCGTCGGGCCCGTTGGTGATCCACATCTTGGTGCCGTTGAGCACATAACGGTCATTGCGCTTCTCGGCGCGCAGCTTGAGCGAGACAACGTCCGAGCCGGAGCCGGATTCCGACATGGCCAGAGCGCCGACGCGTTCGCCCGAGCAAAGCGGCGGCAGGAATTTCTCCTTCTGCGCCGGCGTTGCCCAGCGGTTGATCTGGTTGACGCAGAGGTTGGAATGGGCGCCGTAGGAGAGACCGACCGAGGCCGAGGCCCGGGAAATCTCCTCGACCGCAATGACATGGGCCAGATAGCCCATGCCCGTGCCGCCGAAATCCGGATCGGCGGTGATGCCGAGCAGCCCGAGCGCGCCAAGCTCGCGCCACAGGTGCGGGGGGAATTCGTTCGAGCGATCGATCTCGGCTGCGATCGGGGCGATCCTGTCCTGCGCGAAGCGCCGCACGAGGTCGCGCAGTGCCTCTATATCCTCGTCATGCCCGAAGCTGAGCGTGTTCGTATACATGCCATTCCTCCCCGGTGCCGCATGACCCCGAAAACCGACTTCGATTTTCGGAAAGGATCATGCGCGAAATTAAAGTGCTACAGCGTCCTTTGCGCGTCCGAATGGACGCGCGGCGCCGTAGGTGTCGATCCGCGCGCCGACCAGGCGCATTGTCATCGAAAGATATGTCGTCGTTACTTCAGTGATCGACAGCCTCTCACCCGGCCGGAACCAGACGATGACCCCAGTCATCATCTGGATCAGCGCCATGGCGGTGAGGCCGGTGTCCTCGACGGTGAACACGCCTTCTTCGGCGCCATCGCGCAGGATGGCGCGCAGCTCCTTTTCGTAAGCCGTGCGCTGCTTGAGGATTTGCGTCAGCCTTTCGGGCGACAGGCTGCGCAACTCCATGTTCGAGACATGCGTGGCGTGTCGACGCTCGATATGGAAAGCGATGTGATTGCGGACATAGGCCGAGAGCCGTGCAACCGGGTCGGCGGAGGCAGGGCGTGCGGTGTCCCATGCGGCGATCAGCCCCTCCATATGCTCGCGCATCAGCGTGAACAGAAGGTCTTCCTTGGTCGGGAAATAGCGGTACAGCGCTGCCGCCTGCACGCCGACCTCGGCGGCAAGCTGGCGCATCGACATCGCTTCGTAGCCAAGGCGAGCGATCAGGTTGACCGCCGCCTCACGGATCGCCGCTTCGGTCTTTTCGCCATCGGATCCGGTGGTGCGTGCCATGCTGGTCCTCTTTTGGTGATATTAAAACGAACGTTCAATTAATTCAAGGGCGCCAAAATGAAATCCCGTCATGCAACGATCCTGAATCCGACAAGAGTGTCTCGGACCGCCAACTCCTCGACGTCGACTCTCGAAACCGAAGCGCCGGGCGGGCCTTTCCTGAGGCGCTCGATCATTGTCGAAACCGCCTCGTCGATGCCGGCAATCTGTGCCGCCACTGACCCGTCCGTCTCATTGCGAACCCAGCCGGCAAGACCAAGGCTTGTGGCCTCGCCTCGGGCCCAGAGTCTGAAACCGACGCCTTGCACGTTGCCGTAGACGCGCGCCCGCACTTCCCTGTGATGACCAGCCATCTTTCTAAGCCTGCCTCATCTCTCAAAAGTCCGTCCCTTGGAATCTGGTGCATGGTTCAGGGAATGCAATCTGAGAATCGCACGAGCGGCCGATGACGAGGGTTCTCCGATCTCGAAATTTAATTGACTCAGTCCACTAATTTCTGGAAAATGGACCCGTCTTGTTAGGAGTTGGCCGCGGATGTTGGACGAACGAAACGCATTGGTGGCCGATATCAGGCGCTTCAACCGCTTCTACACACGCACCGTCGGCCTTCTCGACGAGACGCTGACACAAAGCGCATTCACCTTGACCGAGGCGCGCGTGCTTTTCGAACTCGGCCACCGCAATTGTCCGGCGGCTCCAGAGACCGCCGGGGAGCCCGGCTTTCTCGCCGAAGCCTTTCATCTGGAAATGGGTCCCACTGCCTCCGATATCGCCAGGCAATTGCGTATCGATGCTGCCTATCTGACGCGAATTCTCCGCAAATTCGCCAGCGAGGGCCTGACCGAGACCCGGACCGATCCGGCCGACAAGCGCCGGCGGATTCTGTCGCTGACGGCAAGAGGCGAGGCTGCTCTTTCGGGGCTACAGGCCGCGGCGGATCGCGATACGGCGCGGCTGATCGAGAGCCTGCCCGACCATAGGCTGCACGAACTGGGCGGCGCGTTGCGCAAGGCGGCGGAATTGTTGGGTGACCAAGCGCAGGAAAACCCTCATGGAACGCCAGAGGGGACTTTGCGGCCGCACCGTGTCGGCGATGTCGGCTGGGTTGTGCAGCGGCAGGCCCAGCTCTATGCCGAGGAGTACGGCTGGAGCATCGAGTTCGAGGCCTTGCTCGCCGAAATCGGCGCGGATTTCATCCGCAACTTTCTGCCTGGCCGCGATTTCTGCTGGATTGCCGAGCGCAGCAGTCAACCTGTCGGCGCCGTGTTCCTTGTCCATCTCGATGACAAGGTCGCGAAATTGCGCATGCTGCATGTCGAGGCGGCGGCACGCGGCATGGGCATCGGCAAACAACTGGTCGAGCAATGCGTCAACCAGGCCCGGACCTGCGGCTACAGTCGGCTTATGCTGTGGACGAACGACATTCTCGTCGCGGCGCGCGCGATCTATGAGCGCGCCGGTTTCAAGCTGGTCGGCGAGGAACGCCACCACAGTTTCGGCAAGGATCTGGTTGGCCAGACCTGGGAATTGGATCTCTGACGAGAGCGTCTCCTTCCCAGGCCTTGATTCTAGTTGCCTCGCGCCGCGGCGAGCGCGCCGGGCAATTCCTCGGCGAAGATGTCGAGTTCACGGTCAAGGCCAACACTGACGCGGATGCAGTGGTCGAGCCCCGGCGCCATCGGCTTGCGGATGAACACGTCGCGCGACAACAGCGCCTGCAGCACCTTCATCGCAAAGGCGCCGTCGCTGCCGCAGTCGATGGTGACGAAATTGGTCGCCGATGGCAGTGGCTTCAGCCCGTTCGCCTCGGCTATCTCGGAAATGCGCCGGCGACCCGCCTCGACCCGGCCGACCACGCTCTCCAGCCAGGCCTGGTCGGCAAGTGCCTCGACGCCGGCAATCTGCGCCATGCGGCTGACGCCGTAATGGTTGCGGATCTTCTCGAAATCGCTGATCACCTGAGCCTCGGCCACCGCATAGCCGCAGCGTATGCCGGCAAGTCCGTAAGCCTTTGAGAAGGTGCGCATGCGCACGACATTCGGCCGCGACACGTCGATCGGCGGCAGCGCCGATGCCGGTCCCAACTCGCCGTAGGCCTCGTCGAGCACCAGCATGGTGGTTTCCGGCAAGGCTTCGATGAAGCGGATGATCTCGGCCGCGTCCCACCAGCTCCCCATCGGATTGTCCGGGTTGGAAAGATAGACCAGCGGCGCCTTCTCCTTGACGACCGCGTCGAGCAGGCCGCCCAGATCCTCATGATCATTCTTGTAGGGAACAGTGACCAGGCGGCCGCCAACGCCTGCGACATGGAAGTTGAAGGTTGGATAGGCGCCGAGCGAAGTCACCACCGCGTCGCCGGGCGCGACATACATGCGCGCCACCAGGCTGAGCAGCCCGTCAATGCCTTCGCCGACCACCACGTTCTCGGCTTTCACGCCAAGATGCGCGGCGACGGCGACCTTCAAATCGTGATTGTCCGGATCGCAGTACATCCACATATCCCCGGCGATCCCAGCCATGCGGGCGATGACCTTCGGCGAGGGACCGAAGCTGCTCTCATTGGCGCCGATGCGGGCGCGGAACGGCCGGCCGCGATCACGCTCCTGCGCCTCCGGGCCGACGAACGGTACTGTAGAGGGAAGCGCGCCGACAAGCGGCGTGAGGGGAGGGCGCTGGCGCATGGCAAAAGCTCGCGTGGAAAGGGCCTTCTTGCTAGCGCGGCCCGATCGCGGGCGCAAGCTGAGGGGGGCCGCAGTTTGTCGTACTGGATTCCAGTGGCTGTTTTTGCTAGCGAGGCAAGATGAACAATCGTCTGCCGCCCGCTTGGTCCAAGCACATCAAACCTGGCCCCTCGCCGAAATCCAAATTGCCGCAGCCGAATCTGCCGAAAGCAAACTCGCTTTCACGCGGGCAGGCTGATGACGAATTGCTGAAGCAGGCATACGCCCTTCAGCAGGCCAAACGCCTCAACGAGGCTCAAGATCTGTGCCTTCGTGTTCTGTCACGCACGCCAAACCATCCGCTCGCTCTGTACATCCTGGGGACGATCTGCCTCGGCTATGACGACGAGGCAGCTTTGCGATATTTCGCCCGAGCTGTCGGCGAAGAGCCTAAAAATCCCTACTACCACCTTAGCCTCGGCGAGGCCTATGTGAAGGTCGGGGAATATTCCGCGGCAATCGAGCGTATGTTGCATGCGCTGCAGCTGAAGCCGGATCTGGTCGACGCGCTTTGTGCCTTGGGACGGGCTTACAAT
Organism: Mesorhizobium shangrilense; assembly: GCF_040537815.1. Lineage (NCBI taxonomy): Bacteria > Pseudomonadati > Pseudomonadota > Alphaproteobacteria > Hyphomicrobiales > Phyllobacteriaceae > Mesorhizobium > Mesorhizobium shangrilense. The sequence continues at coordinate 2,352,419 of NZ_JBEWSZ010000001.1, read as the reverse complement.
GAATTTGACAAACCCGACATGGCTTTGCCTCTTTACGAGAAAGCACTGAAAATCAACCGCAACCACCCAAAGGTGCGGCTCGGGCTGGCCGGCGCGCTTACCAGCCTGGGGCGCATGGACGAGGCCGCCGTCTATTTGAAAGAGGCGATCAAACATCGGATTTCGGTTCCGACTGCCTACAACGATCTTGTCCAGACGCAAAAGTTCACCGAAGAACCTGCGGAATTCCAATCCATCCTCAGTGAACTTCGCAATCCCAAGCTTGATTCGGAAGGCATCCAGAAGCTGCACTATGCAGCCGGCAAGGTGCTGAATGATCTCAAGCGCTATGAAGAAGCATTCGACCATTTCAACAAGGCGAAAAAGGCTTCCGGCTACAGGTTCGACATCGATCTGTACCGTCGCTGGGTCGACTCGATGATTGAAACCTTCACACCGGACATGTTGGCTGCCAGGGCCGGTTATGGAGCTTCTTCGGAGGCGCCGGTGTTTGTAGTTGGCATGCCCCGCTCGGGGACAACGCTAACGGAACAGATCTGCGGCAGCCATCCCGATGTTCATGGCGCAGGCGAGCTCAGCAAACTAAGGCGGGTCGCGAACGCTATCGGCCTGAAAACGTCGTCGGCCGGAAATCTGAACCGGCCGGTCATGTCGATCACGCAAGATCTGTCCAGAACACTGGCCCAGGAGCATCTGTCCTACCTCAAGGAACGGGCGCCTGCCGCACTTCGGGTCGTGGATAAGACGCCACATAATTTCGAACTGATCGGCCTTATCGGCCTTCTCTTTCCCAATGCGCGTATCATTCATTGCCGCCGTGATGCCATCGATAATTGCGTGTCTTGCTTTGTCCAGAGCTTCAGCGAGGGACATAGCTACAATAGCGACCTGCGGACACTAGGCCTTTATTATCGTGAGTATGATCGCCTGATGCAGCATTGGAATCAGGTCTTTCCAGGTCTCATCTTCGAAAACAGCTATGAGACGTTGGTTGGCGATCAGGAAGCGCAATCACGCAGGCTTATCGATCATCTTGGACTGCCTTGGGACGATGCCTGCTTACGCTTTTTCGACAGGGATGGATCGGTCAACACGCCCAGCCGCTGGCAGGTTCGTCAACCGATCTACAAATCCTCCGTCAAGCGCTGGAAGAACTATGAGAAGGAGATTCAGCCGCTGATAGAGGCGCTGGGCGACCTGGTCGAGACGTGACCCGGTAAGGTTGGGTATTGTCAACGATTCCTTCTTGGTCTCATCTATCAGCCATTACGGATTGATTTCTGGCGCTGAGGGCCCGCAGGGCCGTTCAACGTCACGATTTGTCCAGGTCGGCATGACCATCATGGCTGAGCTAAGTCCACGGCACCCGACAAGGTTTTCGGTGGCGAGTGCAAAACCGCCTGCTGCCATCGAGTAACCGAAGGCTGGATTCTGCCCCCCGTTTTTGCTAGCGAGACAGGATGAGCAACCGATTGCCGCCCGCATGGGCAAAGCATCTCAAAACCCAACCCTCAGCGAGGGCGGTCTCGCCGAAAGCTGCACCACCGAAAGCCCAGCCGAAGGCCGGTCCGCCTCGCAGTCAGGTCGACGACATGCTGTTGAGGCAGGCGCTCGAGTTGCAGAAAGCTGAGCAACTGCCGGAGGCCGAGGAGCTATGCCTACGCGTCCTGGCACGGACGCCAAATCACCCGTTGGCTCTGTACATCTTGGGAACGCTCGCGTTCGGCCACGATGGCGAGATAGCCTTGCGGTATTTTGCCCGGGCGGTCGCAGAGGAGCCTCGAAATCCTTACTACCACCACAGCCTAGGTGAAGCCTATTTGAAGCTCAGCGAATTTACGCCGGCGATCAGGCACCTTCAGCACTCCTTGGCTCTGAAGCCAGATCTGGTGGAAGCGCTTTGCACCTTGGGCGATGCTTACAATACGTTTAACAAGTGGGAAATGGCGCTGCCGCTCTTCGAGGCCGCGCTCAAGATCGACCGAGATCATCCTGTGGCCCGGTTGGGGCTGTCCAGTACGCTCGCAAGCCTTGGTCGGATGGACGAATCGGCGGTTCATCTGAAAGAGGCAATAGAACGGCGCATCGCGGTACCGGCTGCCTACAATGCCCTCGTGCACACACGCAAATTCACGGAAGAGCAGCCAGAACTCACGGCAATCCTGGAGGAGCTTCGGGACCCGGACCATGGGTCGGAGGGAGCGGCGAATCTGTATCACGCCGCCGGAAAGGTGCTCAACGACCTCCATCGTTACAAGGAGGCGATGGATTACTTCAAGAAAGGCAATCAAGCCGGGGGCCAAACATTCGACCTGGAATCTTACCGCCGCTGGGTCGATGCCATGATCGAAACCTTCACACCGGAACTGGTGGCTTCAAGGGCTGCTTACGGCAATCCCTCGGAGTTGCCCGTGTTTATCGTCGGTATGCCTCGCTCGGGCACGACACTGACTGAGCAGATCTGCGCCAGCCATCCCAATGTTCATGGCGCCGGCGAGCTCAGCAAGCTCAGGCGAATAGCCAATGGGATTGGCTTTGCGGACCGCTCCAACGCGAGCCTCGGCGAATCGATCGCGACGATTACTCCTGACCTCACCAGGACTTTGGCCGAGGAGCACCTTTCCTATCTGCGCGAGCGGGCTCCTGTTGCGCTTCGAATCGTCGACAAGATGCCCCACAATTTCGAGCTGATCGGCCTGATCGGCGTGCTCTTCCCCAACGCGCGCATCATTCATTGCCGCCGCGATGCCATCGACAATTGCGTCTCCTGCTTTGTCCTGCAATTTGGTAAAACGCACACCTATAGCACTGATCTTCAGACGCTCGGACTTTACTACCGGGAATATGATCGTTTGATGCGACACTGGAACAACATATTTCCGGGTCGTATCTTCGAAAACCGATATGAGACATTGATTGAAAATCAGGAAGAGCAGTCGCGCCGCCTGATAGATCATCTCGGGCTGCCTTGGGACGATGCCTGCCTGCGCTTTTTTGAGAGGGATGGCTCGGTAAATACTTTCAGCCGTTGGCAGGTTCGCCAGCCGATTTACAAGTCGTCCGTCAAACGATGGAAGAACTACGAAAGCGAAATCCAGCCCCTGATCGAATCATTGGGCGATCTTGCTGATGTTTGACGGAGTTTCAGATCGCCTTCCCCGAAACCAAATAGGCAATTCGAACCGAAACTTTCGCTGGACTGCGTATGGTTCCAAGCTCGGCAAGAAACGCGCATTGCCGACGCTAAACATCTAAATGCTGAAGCGCTGGGACGGCTTCCAGCCCTTCCTTGGCGACGGTCGGATTTGCCGATTTGCCTCACCAACACGGCAGAACGCGCAAGCTTGGCTATTTGCAGGCTCCGATCGTGGTGCCGATTGGGCAGCCTTCATGGCGACGCCGATCAGCACCGCACCAAGCTCAATGGTATCGATCCGCAGGCGTGGCCTGCCGACGTCCTCACCCGCAGCGCCGACACGCCGGTCACGCAGATCGCGGACTTGCTCGCGTAATTGGAGCTTCCTCGCGGCCCCAGCGCATAAGGCTGCCTGATCTGGTTCACAATCAAACGGGCCGGCGATGGGATATCGCAACTCGGCTCTTTAATGCCTCAAATATGGTTTCGAGATGGTCGAAGAGGACGATGACGTTTTGCGCGCTTGCCCGATCGAGATGTTCTCGAAAGACGGTTGCCTGGGCGCCTAGGACGGCCTTGCCGCATCCGCATTAAGCGAACCTATCGCCGTCTTCATCAAAGACGGCATCGACAACCTTCGGCATATCGTCGACGAGCGCAGGGCTGCGGGGCACGCACCCCAAAAACCTACAGCAGGCAGTCGACGCACGGAATCGTAGCCGCTGTAGCCGGGTTACGTTTCGTGCGGATCGCCGCGGTCAAGTAAACCCGTCAAACAATAAAAACCCGGCGGTTGCCCGCCGGGTTTCGATTTCGACGAAGCGAAATCTATTAGAACGAGCGCTGGAAGCGGAGGATGCCGCCGACGCTGTTCAGCTTGTTGGCGTTGACCCAGTTGCCGCCGGTGAGGCTAGCGTCATTAAACCCACCATAATGGTTGTAGTCCACTTCGCCGGTGACCGTGAAGCCGGGAACGATGTCGTAGGCAACGTTTGCCGCCACGCCATAGTTCTTCTCCTGGTCACCCGATACCTGGAGGTTGAACGAGGTCTTCTCGTTGAACTTGTAGGTACCACCGGCCCAGAACGCCCAGTTGCCGGCCCAGAGCTTGTACATGCCACGGCCATTCGTGAAGATAGCATTGGTCGTGTCATTGAGATGCGAGTCGGAGCCATAGCCGCCCATCACGAACAGCGACAGCGCGCTGGACACGTTCACATCCAAGCGAACCTTGCCGGCGAACTCGTCATAGGTGGCGTCATAAGCGGCGACGCCCGAGATCGCGCCCCAGCCCTGCGTCCACTTCAGGCCGCCGACAACATGCGGAACATAGCTGTCGATCGAGAATTTGCCATAACCTTCTTCGAGCGAAACCACTGCCGAGAGGCCATTGCCGCCATCGAAGTAGTACTGGACGACGTTGGTGTCGAAGCCGCCGTAGGGGACGATCGTGTCGTTGATGACGTTGCCGGCATAACCGACGAACGTATCGAAGGCCGATTCGTCCTTACCGACGCGCAGACCACCGAGCTGGATCCAGGCGAAGTGCAGCTCCTCAGGCTTACGTCCGGCGTAATTGCCTACCTTACCACCGGTGCCAGGCCCGGCGGTGGTCTTGCCGTCGGTGCTGCCGTAGCCGTTGCTATTACCGAAGTTGATGCGGGTTTCGGTGTAGGTCTTCAAGGTGCCGAGTTCGGTTTCCTGGCCGGTCCAGGTCTTCAGCGTGAAGCGGGCGTTCTTTGACCACGTGCCCTGATCCTTGCCGGTCCGCGCGTCCCAAGTGCGCGCACCGTCGAACGAACCGACGTCGCCAGCGCCGATATCATAACGGATATAGCCGCCGATGCGCAGGCAGGTTTCGGTGCCGGGGATGTAGAAGTAGCCAGCGCCGTAGACGTCGCAGATCTTGACGTATTCAGCGGGTTCCGGCTCGGCGACGACGACGGCGTCGGCGGCGCGTGCACCGGATACTGCGATCAGGGCCGCAGCGGAGCCGAGGAGAAGGCTCTTGATGTTCATTTTCTGACCTCCAGTCAAAAGTTAAAAAACGGGTCTGGGTATTCTTTGCTGAAGGACAGCGTTCCCTGCCCCATCCCCACTACCGAAAAAGATGCGCACCGCGCCGCTTCCTCGAGACCGACATTACTCATGAGGCGGCGGCGTTCAACAACGATCGTATCGGCGGAAGGGCCGGACGGCTGCTATCAGCGGGCGTTGTTGCACAAATGACACGATTTGGCCTCACTCAGAAAGCTCCTGTTAACCATCAGGCCCCTTTCGTCTCTTACATTGTGGCCGAATCCGGCGATTCCCACCGAAACGGCGGGCATGGCTCGAGTCGTTAGCCAGGGAATTGCCGCAGAATCGCCGCATCGTCGAAGAGCCCAGTTCGGCAGCGCCATATTTTTCCGAGATAATGACTTCTTTTTCCGAGATAATGGCTGGGGCTTGTTGATTGTGCCGGCGCTTTTCTTTATCCAGCGGCGCAACGGAGAGGTGGCCGAGTGGTCGAAGGCGCTCCCCTGCTAAGGGAGTAGAGGTCAAAAGCTTCTCGTGGGTTCGAATCCCATCCTCTCCGCCACTTTTGCCTCGCAGCATCGCGCTGGCTAGAAATTTCCTCGTAATAACAAAATGATAGGCAGAAACGCGGCACTTTTTGCGGCGTCCTGCCTCCGTCAAAAACCGCGATTCTGTTCGATTCTGACTGGAGGTCAGAAAATGAACATCAAGAGCCTTCTCCTCGGCTCCGCTGCGGCCCTGATCGCAGTATCCGGTGCGCGCGCCGCCGACGCCGTCGTCGTCGCCGAGCCGGAACCCGCTGAATACGTCAAGATCTGCGACGTTTACGGCGCTGGCTACTTCTACATCCCCGGCACCGAGACCTGCCTGCGCATCGGCGGCTATATCCGTTACGACATCGGGGGCGGTGACGTCGGCTCGCTTGACGGCGCAAAGGCAAGAGACCGTTTGGATAATGAGGTCCAGGATACGTGGAAGAAAACTGCCCGCTTCTCGCTGAAGACCTGGACCGGCCAGGAAACTGAACTCGGCACGTTGAAGACCTACACCGAGACCCGTTTTGACTTCGGTAACAAAACATATAGCAATGCAGCCTACAACAAGTCCATGACGCTGAACTTTGCTTGGATTCAGCTTGGTGGTCTCCGCGTCGGTAAGGACGAATCGGCTTACGATACGTTCATCGGCTATGCCGGCAACGTCATCCAGGACACGATTGTCCCCTACGGTGGCTTCGACACCAACGTCATCCAGTACTACTTCGATGCTGGCAATGGTTTCTCGGCGGTTGTCTCGCTGGAAGAAGGTTACGACGTCTTCACCATCGATAGCTATGTTCCGCACATCGTCGGCGGCGTGAAGTATACGCAGGGCTGGGGTGCAATCACCGGCGTTGTCGGTTACGACAGCAACTTCGAAGACGTTTCGGGCAAGGTCCGGTTGGACGTGAACGTCTCCAGCGCGCTTTCGCTGTTCGTGATGGGCGGTTATGGCTCCGACAGCAATAGCGCCCGTAACTTCTACAAGCTCTGGGCCGGCAATTGGGCTTTCTGGGCCGGTGGTACCTACAAGTTCAACGAGAAGACCTCGTTCAACCTTCAGGTGTCGGGTGACCAGGAGAAGAACTACGGCGTAGCGGCAAACGTTGCCTACGACATCGTTCCCGGCTTCACGGTCACGGCCGAAGTTGATTACAACCATTTTGGTGGATTTGGCGATCCGACCGTCCCCGGCGGCAACTGGCTTGGCGCCGACAAGAAAGACAGCGTCGGCGGCATCCTCCGCTTCCAGCGCTCCTTCTAAGGGCTGGTTCCTAACAAGTTAAATCCAGCCCGGGCGCTTCAACGCCCGGGCTGTTTTGTTCTCGCGATGTGACCAAGGCAAACACAAGGATCGGGGGGTAAACGGTAGCTGAACAGATCTGTGGGAGTGATTTCGTGGGATCCGCTGTCTGGCGGATGAAATCACAATCGCGTGATCAAAGCTCTTGAAAGGACGCCTCCAAGCGGCTAGGGCTGACCTATCCACTCGGGGGTGTGGCATTAAAATGTCAAACGAAGCGGTTCAAGAGGCGCAGGCCTCTGATCATTTTTCGATGTTTTCTTCTCAATCCGCAAGAATTAAATATAGTTATAATACTATAAGAGAAGTAAAGTCGTTCACGGTCGGAGAGTTGTTTTCAGCATATCGGGATATATTATGGGACGACGGACGGCATAAGTACAATGTCAGCTCTTTTGTTGGCGAAATTGGTGAGATTCTCCTTGGGGAGCGTTTCAGCGCCTTTGACCAGAGTACCCTGGATAACCTTATCGGCACCTTGCGCCAGCGCGGCAACAGCAACGCAACCATCAACCGGAAGATGGCTGCACTCAGCAAACTGCTGCGCAAGGCCTACAAGATGGGGGATATCCACAGTCTGCCTGAGTTCCGCCGCCAGAAGGAGCGGGCGGGGCGGATTCGTTTTCTTGAGAAGGACGAGGAAGCCCGGCTTTTCGCCGCCATAAAAAGCCGCAGCGAAGATGCCTACCGGCTGTCCGTCTTTCTCGTCGATACCGGCTGCCGCCTCGGCGAGGCGCTCGGTCTCATCTGGAACGATATCCAGGAGCATCGCGTCAGCTTCTGGATCACCAAGTCCGGCCGCAGCCGCACCATTCCGATGACTGTCAGGGTCAAGGACGTGATCAAGCTGCCGCCCACCGAGGGCCGCCGTCCCAAGGGTCCTTTCACCAAACTCAGCCAGGCGCAGTTTCGCACCATCTGGAACGATGCGAAGGCGGAAGTCGGCCTCGGCGCCGACGATCAGGTGGTACCGCATATTCTGCGCCACACATGCGCGTCGCGTCTTGTCCAGGGCGGCATCGACATCAGGCGCGTGCAGATGTGGCTTGGTCACCAGACGCTGTCGATGACCATGCGTTACGCCCATCTTGCCACGAATGACCTCGACGGCTGCGTCGTCGTTCTGGAAACGCCCCGTTTTAAGGGGCCTGACAGTGACGTGGAGCACGCTCTGCCTTCTTCGACTGCAGCAGCTCAGGAAACAAAGAGCGGGTCGGTGGAGGAGAAGCCTTCACCCAAGGCGGCTCGGAAAAGTTCAAAGACCGGCTAGATTTGCCGTTACGTGCAAAACCGGGGATCAGGATTGATCCTCGGCTCTTTGTGTTGACTAGTTGGGCGTCTCGGCCCGATCAAGAAATGCCGCGATTGCGCTGGGCAGGTTTCCGGTTTCGAGGAAGGGGGCGTGCCCTTGGCCCTCGACCGTGATCGTCTTCATGGTTAGGTGACGCTTGCCCATTTCCTCAAGCGTTTCGACGGACAACAGTCTTGAGCTGGCGCCACGTATGGCAAGCAGGGGCGTGGCCGCCAGCGCTTCGAACTGCGGCCATAGTGCAGGCAGCGGCTGCGTGAGATCGAGGCCTGCCAGCGTCTCGAGCAGCTTCGGGTCGAAATCCGGCATCAGTCCCTGAGGCGTCTCGCGGTTGAGCGCCCACACCATCCGTTCCCAATCGGCATCGGCAAGCGCCGGAAAATCCCCGCCATGCACGCTGCGCTGGGCGCTCACTGCCTCGGCAAGGGTTTTCGGCTTCGGTGAAGGATCGAGATAGGAGCGGATATGGGCGAGCCCACCGGCCTCGAGCACCGGGCCGATGTCGTTGAGGACAACGGCTTTCAGCGCTTCTGGTCGCATCGCTGCGAGCACATGGATGATCAGTCCGCCACGTGACGTGCCGATGAACGCTGCTTCCTCGATGCCAAGTGCCGCCAGCCCGGCAAGGATGTCGCTGGCCTCGACACTGACATTGTAGTTGGCGACGTCGGGGTCGTATGCCGATTGCCCGCGCCCGCGATAGTCGAAGGCAACCACCTTGCGTGGAACCACGGCGCGCGCCGAAAGATGGTGCGCCAGCTCATGAAAATCCCGAGCGTTGCGCGTCAAGCCGGGCAGGCACACGACTGGCAAATGATCGGAGTTGGTTTCGCCGTAGATGCGGGCATGAAGCTTCAGCCCATCGGGCGCAGCGTAGAAGAAGTCGGAGAAACCTTCGTCGCTCGCCATTAGATTGCCGTCCCTCGCTGGATTGACTCGGACAACTAACGGGTGAGGGCAGGCATCGTCAAATGGACGAGGCTCTGCCTTCTCCCCCTCTGGAAGGAAGCCTCAAGTGCGGCCGTTCACGAGGTCGCCGACGATGTCGTACTTGCCGGAAATACGCATCTTGTAGACTTCGTAGTTCTCCATCACGCGCTGCACGTAACTTCTTGTTTCCGTGTAGGGAATCCGCTCGATCCAGTCGACGACGGCATCCACGTCCTTGCCACGCGGGTCGCCGTATTTCGTCAACCATTGGGCGGCCCGGTTGGGGCCTGCATTGTAGCCGGCAAAGGTCAGCACATAGGAGCCGTTGAAACGGTCGAGCTGCTCGCCGAGGAAGGCGGCACCCAGCGTCGCATTGTAGCCGGCATCGCTCGTCAGCCGTGTTTGCGAAAACTGCAATCCGGCCTTTTTCGCCAATTGCCTGGCGGTTCCCGGCATAAGCTGCAACAGCCCGCGCGCTCCGGCGCTTGAGACGGCGCCGACATTGAATTCGCTTTCCTGGCGAGCGATCGCATAGGCCAGCGCCTTGCCCGAACCGGAAATATCTGCCGAATCGGGAATGACTCCCAGCGGATGCGAGAGCGCCCCGACGTCGATGCCGCGAGCGCCGGCGATCTTGCCGACTTTCAGCGCCATGAAATGATTGCCCTGCTTTTCCGCCAACACGGCAAGCAACGCCAATTCCCCAGGGCTGTTCATCTGGCCAGCGAGGTCGCGGTAGAGCGTCTCCGCATAACGGTCATAACCGGCCTCCTGCAGTCGCTTGATGGCGCTGACGGCTTCGCGGTTGGCGAAATTCTGCCGATCGGTCGCACTCGGCTGCGGATAGACGATGTTGAGTGCCCGCCGGCCGACGCGCTCGGCGGCGAGCTGGCCATAGAATGTCGTGCCATAGGTGGCCGCGCGGCCGAAGTAATCAACGGCGTTGCCGGAACCGCCGACTTCAGCGGCGCGGCCGAGCCAATAGTAGGCGCGAGACAGCGACATCGGCCCCTGAGCCAGATCGGCGACGCGGGCAAAATGCGTTGCGGCAAGCTTGGCGTCATTCAGGCCGCGCAGCGCGTACCAGCCGGCATGGAATTCGGCGTCCACGGCATTGCCTGCGCTTTCGGCGGCATGCGCAGCGACTATTTTGTAGGCGGTCTTCATGTCGCCCTGGTCGACCAGTTCGCGCGACAGCACCCGACGCTCGACCCACCAGGCGTCCGGGTCGACAAGGGCGTCCCGGTCGGTCGGCGCCTTCATCACCATCGCCGCGGCATCGGCAAACTTATCTTGCTTGCGCAGATACTCCGCCTGCGCAAAGAAATAGCCGGCCGAACGTTGCGCCATCGGCACCGCATTCAGCAATTTTGGCGCGTTCTTGTCGCCTTTGTCCGCCGCCGCCCAGGCGTCGGCAAGTTGTTGGGCACCCGCTAGTGCCGCGACCCGCTGCGCGGAACCAGGCCGGTCGGCATAGAACATGCGCTCCATGCGAAAGCGATGATCGGCCGCCGGAATGAGCGTGCCGAATTCGCGAATGAGCGCTGCCTCGTCCTTGGTTTCCAGCATCGCCGTGCGCCAGAACGGCGACAATACCGAGCGCGCCGCCTTGGTATTGCCGACCGATACATACGCGCGGGCAAGAACCATCACGCCTTCGAATGTCTGCGGCTGGCTGCCGTTGAACGCCTGAAGCACAGCCTGTGGAGCGGGGTTCTCGCGATAAAGCGCGCGTTCGCTGTTCTTGCGCAGGGCGATCGTGCCCGGCCAGTTCGGCAGCATCTGTGCCGCGGCGGCAATGTCGGTGCTCGGCACCTTGTCGCCGCCATAGAGGGCTATCGCCCAGGCGAGGATATGATGATCGAGCGAATTGGCAGGCAAGCCGTCGCGTACGGCGCGGGCTCTAGGAATGTCGTTTGCCGCCAGGGCGTCGAGGCCGCTCTTCAACGCGGCCACATTCAGCGACGGGGAGGGACCTTTGTCCGGCAGGACTGTATCCTGTAAGGCGGGCACCGGGATGGCCGATGTCACCTGCCCGTCGACGCTGCCGCCTAACGCCAAGCCAGGCGTCAGCGCGACAAGAGCGCCAATCAACGCAAATGAATGGGGCCGACCGATCGGCATTGTCCGTCCTTATAAATCGTCAGCAGGCGGGGCATCTCAAAGCCTAGATGTAGGTCATGAAGAGCCCGTAAACAAAAGGTTATCGAGGCTGTTCGAATTGCGCGTGCTGGCACCATGGCAATGCTTGCCGCGCAACAGTGTCGAGACTATGGTGCGCCACTTCGCTTTCGGCTAGAAGGCGCTCGATAAAACACCGATGCATGTCGCCCAAAAGTGGTTACCGGTTTTGGGACAACGGCATGCACAGACAAAGAAGTCCCAAGGAGTTGGACGATATGCTGAGAGGCTCGCTTACCGCGCTCGTGACACCGTTCGAAAAGAGCGGCCGTTTCGACGAGAAAGCCTTTCGCGCATTTGTTGCCTGGCAGCTCGATGAGGGCACGAAGGGGCTGGTTCCCGTCGGCACCACCGGCGAGTCGCCGACGCTGTCCCATGACGAGCATCGTCATGTGGTCAAGGTGTGCATCGAAGTGGCCAAGGGCCGCGCCCCGGTCGTTGCCGGTGCTGGCTCCAATAACACCGAAGAGGCGATTGGCCTGGTGCAATATGCCGAGAAGGCGGGCGCCGACGCCGCGCTGGTGGTCACGCCTTATTACAACAAGCCGACGCAGCGCGGCCTCTACGCGCATTTCGCGGCGGTCGCCAAGGCGACCAGCCTGCCGATCATCATCTACAATATCCCGCCGCGCTCGGTCATCGACATGATGCCGGAGACGATGGGCCAGCTGGCGCACGACTTCAAGAACATCATCGGCGTCAAGGATGCCACCGGCAAGGTCGAGCGGGTTTCAGAGCAGCGTGCCACCTGCGGCAAGGATTTCATCCAGCTTTCCGGCGAGGATGCTTCGGCGCTCGGCTTCAATGCGCATGGCGGTGTCGGTTGCATCTCGGTGACATCGAATGTCGCGCCGCGGCTCTGCGCCGAATTCCAGGAAGCGACGCTCTCCGGCGACAGCGCAAGGGCGCTGGAATTGCAGGACCGCTTGTTGCCGCTGCACAAGGCCATCTTCATCGAGCCCGGCGTCTCCGGGGCGAAGTACGCGCTGTCGAAGCTCGGCAAGGTCGAGAATGTGTTGCGCTCGCCGCTGATGACGGTCGAACAGTCGACCGCCGACAAGATCGATGCGGCGATGAAGCACGCCGGCTTGATAAATTAGGGATGAGGCGCCACCTCTCCATGTCATGAACCAAGTCAGAAAAGCCGATCCCAACAACAAGACCGTTGCTGAGAACCGCAAGGCGCGGTTTTCCTATGAGGTGCTCGACACGATCGAGGCCGGCTTGGTGCTGACCGGCACCGAGGTCAAGTCGCTTCGCCAGGGCCAAGCCAACATCCAGGACTCTTACGCCTCGGTCGAAGGCGGTGAGATCTGGCTGATCAACTCCTATCTGCCGGAATATCTGCAGGCCAACCGCTTCAACCACGAGCCGCGTCGGCGCAGAAAACTCCTGCTCAACAAGCGCGAGATGGCCAGGCTGTCGCAGAGCGTCGACCGCGAAGGCATGACGATGGTGCCGTTGAAGATCTACTTCAACGACCAGGGCAGGGCCAAGCTCTTGCTCGCCGTCGGCCGCGGCAAGAAGCTGCATGACAAGCGCGAGTCAGAAAAGCAGCGCGACTGGTCGCGCGAGAAGGGCCGTCTGCTCAAGGATCGTGGCTAGGCAGGGCTCTTCGCTGGAAGGCCTGCCCATGCGCTATTGCCAAGCCTCGGCGGCATCGCCCTATCGCCGCCCCTGGCAGGGTTCGAATCTAGCTCTGCAGAAATGCCTTTATCTTACCGAAAACGCTAACGAACATTTCTTCGGTCAGCACACCGGTATTGGTGTTGTAGCGCGAGCAGTGGTAGCTGGAAAAAAGCGTGATGCCGCCTGCCTCCAGCTGCCCGCCATGCTTGAACGGATAGGCGGCGACGCGCTGGCCAAGTGCTCGCACGGTCGATTGATGGGCGATCGAGCCCAGTGCCAGCACGGCGCGCAGATTGGGGAATCGCGCGATCGTCGGCACCAGAAAGGTCCGGCATGTGGAGATCTCCGCACCGACCGGCTTGTTCTCGGGCGGCACGCAGCGCACCGCATTGGTGATCGCGGTGCCGACAAGCTCCAGCCCGTCATCCGGCCTTGCCTTGAACTCTCCGCGTGCAAAGCCATGTGAAATGAGCGTGCTGTAGAGCAGGTCACCGGCATAGTCACCGGTGAAAGGGCGGCCGGTTCGGTTCGCGCCGCGCACGCCGGGCGCCAGCCCGATGATCAGCAGTTGGACCGACTTCTCCCCCTCGGTCGGCAGGAAGGTCGGCACTGGTCCGTTGAACCAGGACGGCTCGCGCTGCCGCCACTCGGCAATGAAGTCGTGCAGGCGCGGGCAGAGCGGACAGTTGCGATCTGGCTCGGGCGAACCTGACAGGGGAACTGGCAAAGCCGGCGCCCTCAGTAATCGTCCTCGTCGATCTCGGCGGGTTCGGGCCGGCGCACCGGGCGCTCGGATGGATCGCGGCCAACTTCGTTCTTCAGGGTCATCAGGTCCATGAAATGATCGGCCTGCCGACGCAGATCGTCCGAGATCATCGGTGGCTGCGAGGCCATGGTGGATACGATCGAAACCTTGCGTCCGCGCCGCTGCAGCGCCTCGACCAGCGTGCGGAAGTCGCCATCGCCGGAGAAGATGACATAGTGGTCAACGACATCGGCAAGCTCCAGCGCATCGACGGTGAGTTCGATGTCCATATTGCCCTTGATTTTCCTTCGGCCGGTCGAGTCGGTGAATTCCTTGGCCGGCTTGGTGACGACCTTGAAGCCGTTGTAATCGAGCCAGTCGATGAGTGGACGGATCGAGGAGTATTCCTGGTCTTCGACCAACGCCGTGTAATAGTACGCGCGCAGCAGATATCCTCGTTTCTGGAAACTCGACAAAAGCTTGCGATAGTCGATGTCGAAGCCCAGTGCGCGTGATGTGGCGTAGAGATTGGCGCCGTCGATGAAAAGGGCGATTTTTTCACGAGGATCGAACATGGAAAATATCCCTTTTTTGGAAAAAAGCTGATTTCTTTAAAACGCCGCGACTACCAACCGGGTTTCGTAATAAATTGCCCAGCCGTCTATCGTTTCGAAATAACGCCAGTTCGGTGGCATTCCAAGGGCGTGTGGCCCATTGCAAGTAATTGTGATCGGCGCGAGATCGCCCGTGTGGAGCACTCGTCGGCGGGGCAATGGCCGTGGCGTTGCCATGATGCTTGTATTTTCGTGGCGTTCGGGTTATGGACCGCGCCTGTTTTCCATCAAATCCATCGCATGAAAGGGGCAGCTCATGGCCCGCGTAACCGTTGAAGATTGCATCGACAAGGTCGACAACCGCTTCGAACTGGTGCTTTTGGCAGGTCACCGCGCCCGTCAGATCAGCCAGGGCGCGCAGATCACCGTGCCGCGCGACAACGACAAGAACCCTGTCGTGGCACTCCGCGAGATCGCTGACGAGACCTTGTCGCCCGACGATCTCAAGGAAGACCTGATCCACTCGCTGCAGAAGCATGTCGAAGTCGACGAGCCGGAAGCCGATGGCGAGGCGATCGCCGACCAGACCGGCGGCGCCGTTGCGGCAACCGATGCCGACGAAGCCGAGGACAATGTCACCTTCGATCGCATGACCGAGGAAGACCTGCTGGCCGGCATCGAAGGCCTCGTCCCGCCGGAAAAAAGCGACGACTATTGATCCTTGCAGGGGCTGCCGACACTTTCGCGTCGGCAGTTTCGTGGCTATCTATGACATGCGCCGTACACCAGTGCGGCGCATGATTCATTTCAGCCCTGTGAGATTCCGCCCATGATGCGTCAGTATGAGCTTGTCGAGCGCGTCCAGCGCTACAAGCCCGACGTTAACGAGGCGCTGCTCAACAAGGCCTATGTCTACGCCATGCAGAAGCATGGCCACCAGAAGCGGGCCTCCGGCGATCCCTATTTCTCGCATCCGCTCGAAGTCGCCGCCATCCTCACCGAAATGCATATGGACGAGGCGACGATCGCGGTTGCCTTGCTGCACGACACGATCGAAGACACGACCGCGACACGGGCCGAGATCGACGAATTGTTCGGTCCGGAAATGGGCAAGCTGGTCGAGGGCCTGACCAAGCTCAAGAAGCTCGACCTTGTCTCCAAGAAGGCCGAGCAGGCGGAAAACCTGCGCAAGCTTTTGCTGGCGATTTCGGAAGACGTCCGTGTCCTTCTGGTCAAGCTCGCTGACCGCCTGCACAATATGCGTACCCTCGACCATATGCCGGAGGCCAAGCGCCTGCGCATCGCCGAGGAGACGATGGACATCTATGCGCCGCTGGCCGGGCGCATGGGCATGCAAGGCATGCGCGAGGAACTGGAGGAGATTGCCTTCCGCTTCATCAATCCGGAAGCCTATCGCGCCGTCACCGCCCGGCTTGCCGAAATCTTCGAGCGCAACAAGGATGTGTTGTCCGAGATCGAGAGGGCGTTGTCCGCGCTGTTCGAAAAGCATGCGCTCAAGGCCAGCGTGAAAAGCCGCCAGAAGAAGCCGTGGTCGGTGTTTCGCAAGATGGAAGCCAAGGCGCTGTCCTTCGAACAACTGTCCGACATTTTCGGCTTTCGCGTCGTCGTCGAGTCGGTCGAAGACTGCTATCGCGCGCTTGGCGCCATCCACACCACGTGGTCGATGGTTCCCGGACGCTTCAAGGACTACATCTCGACGCCGAAGCAGAATGACTACCGCTCGATCCACACCACGATCGTTGGGCCGTCGCGCCAGCGCGTCGAGCTGCAGATTCGCACCCGCGAGATGAACAAGATCGCCGAATACGGCGTTGCCGCGCATTCGATCTACAAGGACACCGGCGGCAAGACCAACGGCGCTGCCCACGCGATCTCGAAGGAAACCAACGCCTATGCCTGGCTGCGGCGTACCATCGAGCAACTTGCCGAAGGCGACAATCCCGAGGATTTTCTCGAAAACACCAAGCTGGAATTGTTCCAGGATCAGGTGTTCTGCTTCACGCCTAAGGGCATGCTGATTGCCTTGCCGCGTGGCGCCACGCCCATCGACTTCGCCTATGCCGTTCACACGGATGTCGGCGACACCTGCGTTGGCGCCAAGGTCAACGGCCGCATCATGCCGTTGATGACGGAACTGAAGAACGGCGATGAGGTCGAGATCATCCGCTCCAAGGCACAGGTGCCGCCGGCTGCGTGGGAATCGGTCGTGGTCACCGGCAAGGCACGTTCAGCGATCCGCCGTGCCACCAAGAATGCCATCCGCAAGCAATATTCGGGCCTCGGCATCCGCATCCTCGAGCGCGCCTTCGAGCGGGCCGGCAAGACCTTTACCAAGGAGAGCCTCAAGCAGGTTCTGCACCGGCTGGCGCGCAAGGACATAGAGGATGTGTTGGCCTCGGTCGGCCGTGGCGAGCTTGCCTCCACCGATGTCATGAAGGCTGTGTTCCCAGACTACAAGGACGAGCGCGTGACCACGGCCGCGCCCAAGCAGCGCGAGGAAGGCTGGTCGAAGATCCGCAATGCCGCCGGCATGCTGTTCCAGATTCCGGGGCGCGCCGCGCGCAAGGACAAGGACCAGCCGCGCGACGGCGCCGTGCCGATCCGCGGCGTGCGCGGCGACCTGCCGGTGCGCTTCGCGCCGGAGGGGGCGGTGCCCGGCGACCGCATTGTCGGCATCGTCCAGCCGGGAACCGGCATCACCATCTACCCGATCCAGTCACCGGCCCTGCAGGCCTTTGACGACCAGCCCGAGCGCTGGATCGACGTGCGCTGGGACATTGATGAGCGGACCAAGGAGCGGTTTCCGGCGCGTGTCTCGGTCACCGCCATCAATGCACCGGGTTCGTTGGCCGACATTGCTCAGGTCGTTGCATCGAACGACGCCAACATCCATACGCTGTCGATGGTGCGCACCGCGCCCGATTTCACCGAGATGTTGATTGATCTCGAAGTCTGGGATCTGAAGCATCTGAACCGGCTGCTGTCGCAGCTCAAGGACAATTCGAGCGTCAGCGATGCGCGCCGTGTCAATGGATGAGGGAAACGAGACTATGAAGACCGATGAGGTGCTGGATATTTTCCGCGAGGCCGGTGCGGTTCTCGAGGGGCATTTCATCCTCACATCAGGTCTGAGAAGCCCCGTCTTCCTGCAGAAGGCCCGGGTCTTCATGCATGCCGACAAGACTGAGAGGCTGTGCAAGGCGCTGGCCGAAAAGATCCGTGCAGCAGTGCCCGGCAAGATCGACTATGTGGTCGGACCGGCGATCGGTGGGCTGATACCGGCCTATGAAACGTCGCGTCATCTCGGCGTGCCGGCGATCTGGGTCGAGCGGGAAGACGGGGAGTTCCGCCTGCGCCGCTTCGAGATCGCGAAGGGTGCGCGCATTGTCATCGTCGAGGACATCGTCACCACCGGGCTGTCGATCCGCGAGACGATTGATTGTCTGCGCGATCTCGGCGCCGAAGTCGTGGCCGCCGCCTGCATCATCGATCGTTCGGCCGGCAAGACCCATGTCGGCGTGCCGCTGATCGCGCTCGCCGAGTACGAAATTCCGGCCTATCCCGCCGACCGGCTGCCGCCTGAACTCGCCGCGATCCCGGCGATCAAGCCTGGCAGCCGCAACATCTGAAGGAGGCGGCGACGTGATCGCCGGCATTGATCATTTCGTGCTGACGGTTCGCTCTGTCGAGGCCACCTGCGACTTTTACCAGCGGGTACTCGGCTTCGAGCGCGTCGACGCGCCGGGTCGGCCGACGGCCCTGGCTTTCGGCAGCCAGAAGATCAATGTGCACGAACTCGGACGCACCTTCGAGCCCAAGGCGAGCGCGCCGACGCCAGGCTCGGGGGATTTCTGCCTGATCACCGACCGGCCGCTCAGCGAGGTCCAGGCCAGGTTGACGAACAGCGGTGTTGTGGTCGAGGTTGGGCCGGTCGAGCGCATCGGTGCGCAAGGACAGATGATGTCCGTCTATTTTCGGGATCCAGATGGCAACCTTATCGAGGTCAGCCAATACCGGACGTAGCATCTTGGGTTTCGGCTGCGATGACAAATCGGAGCCTCTTCTCAAATTCGCCGCGATCATCCGATCTTGGATAGACGAACCTTACAAAAAATTATTGCTACCTGCGTGCCGCGAGGACGCCGTTTAGTTGTTGTTGGGGTTGGGTAGGGCTATATCAGTGGTGCGGTTGCCCTTGGTTGACCGTGGAGCGCAGGATCAGGGTCCGGTCGAAAAAATGACCGGCGCGCGTGCAGTAAACTGCCGGGAACAGGAATAGATTGCTTTTTCGACGCCGCAAACCTGATGGGCCTATCGAGCGTATCCGCACCTATCTGTGGCCACGCCGCTCCTTCTCGCGCTCACTCCAGTATTTTTCGAAGCGCATCCTGCGGCTGAGGGCAACGCCGCACGCTGTGGCGGCGGGCGTCGCGGCGGGCGTATTCGCCTCGTTCTTTCCGGTGGGCTTCCACTTTGCGATTGCCGCCGTGTTGTGCTGGCTGATCGCCGGCAACCTTGTGGCGGCGGCGCTCGGCGCGGTTTTCTTCGGCAATCCGCTGACGTTTCCGCTGTTGTGGGGAGCGTCTTGGGAAACCGGCAAGCTCATTTTGCACGATCGCCTTCCGCAGCATGGTCCACCCGCGCATTTGGGCGAGATGATGCACCACCTTTCATTTTCGCAATTGTGGGGGCCTGTCCTGAAGCCGATGCTGATCGGCGCGGTGCCGCTTGGGCTGGTTTTTGGCCTCCTGTTCTACGGCGTCACGCGTTGGGGCATGATCGCCTTCCGCGAACAGAGGCGCAAGCGACTGGCCGAAAAGTCGGCGCGGGCGAAAGAGCCGTCCCATCCAGCCGGCATCGGTTCCACTGCACGATGATCATTGGCATCGGCAGCGACCTGATCAATATCAGACGCATCGAAAAGTCGCTGGAGCGTCATGGTCAGCGCTTCATCCAGCGCATCTATACCGAGGTCGAGCAGGCCCGCTCCGAAGGGCGCAGGGCTCGGGCCGCCTCCTATGCCAAGCGCTTCGCGGCCAAGGAAGCTTGCGCCAAGGCGTTGGGCACGGGGCTCGCGCAAGGCGTGTTCTGGCGAGACATGGGCGTCGTCAATCTGCCGGGAGGCAAGCCGACCATGGCGCTGACCGGTGGCGCGATGGCGCGGCTTGAGAATATCCTGCCGAAGGGGCACAGTGCCGCCATCCACCTCACCATCACGGATGATTTCCCGCTCGCTCAAGCCTTTGTGATCATTGAGGCCCTGCCGGTCGAAGAAGCGCCACATTGATTGCATCTGACGGCCGGCATTGACGTTGCCCAGCGCGCGCCGAGACTCTATACCATCCAACGCACAATCGAGGACGACATGAGCGTGGCTGAAAAATCAGAGAAGAAATCCGGCGGACTTGGCGAGACAGTCAGCGTCATCATCCAGGCCCTGCTGCTTGCGCTGGTCATTCGCACGCTTCTGTTCCAACCGTTCTCCATCCCGTCCGGGTCGATGCGGCCGACGCTTCTGGAAGGTGACTATCTGTTCGTCACCAAATGGTCTTATGGCTATTCGCGCTATTCGCTGCCGTTTGGACCCGACATTTTTTCGGGCCGCATCTGGGGTTCCGAACCAACGCGTGGCGACGTGGTGGTGTTCAAATTCCCGCCCGATCCGTCCGTCGACTACATCAAGCGCGTGGTTGGCTTGCCTGGTGACAAGATCCAGATGAAGGACGGCCAGCTCTTCATCAATGGCGTCGGCGTGCCCCGGGCCAAAACCGGCCAGATCGACAATCCTGACATCACGGAGACAAACCGTCCGGTCGATGTCTATCGCGAGACTCTGCCGAATGGCGTCAGCTATGACACGCTCGATCTGACGCCGAACTCGATCGGCGACAACACCCGCGAATTCGATGTGCCGCCAGGTCACTATTTCATGATGGGCGACAACCGCGACAATTCCAGCGACAGCCGCTTCAGTGTCGGCTTTGTTCCCGCGGAAAATCTGGTCGGCCGCGCCAACCTTATTTTCTTCTCGATTGCCGGCAAGGCGAGCCCTCTCGAAATCTGGAAATGGCCGACGCTGATGCGTGCTTCGCGCCTGTTCCATTTTGTAAACTAGGTGATGGCCACGAAGCGGTTGTCGGCGGACGCACTTGCCGATGAGCTCAAGCGGCGCATCGGTCATACATTTGCCGATAGCCAGCGGCTGCAGCGCGCGCTGACACATGCCAGCGCCCGCAGCAGCCATGCCGGGGTCGACTACGAGCGTTTTGAATTCCTCGGCGATCGCGTTCTCGGTCTTGTTGTCGCGGACATGCTGCTGGCGGCGTTTCCGGACGCGGCTGAGGGTGAACTGTCGGTTCGGCTCAACGCATTGGTCAATGCCGAGGCTTTGGCGGAAATCGCCGAGGATATCGGCTTGCCCGAACTGATCCGTGCTGGCTCCGATGTGCGTGGCCTCGACGGACGCAAACGCGTCAATCTGCGCGCTGATGCACTGGAATCGCTGATCGCTGTGCTTTATCTCGACGGTGGCCTGGAGGCGGCCCGCGCCTTCATCCACAAATACTGGCAGTCGCGCTCGCAAGCCACCGGGGCTGCCCGCCGCGATGCCAAGACCGAGCTGCAGGAATGGGCACATCAGGCGGCAACCGCCGTGCCCGCCTACAAGATCGAAAGCCGCGAGGGACCCGACCACGATCCGCTCTTCACCGTCAGCGTCAAGGTCGGCGCTTTCCAGATGGCGACTGGCAGCGGGCGTTCCAAGCGCGAGGCCGAACAAGCCGCTGCCGCGGCACTGCTTGTGCGCGAAGGCGTCTGGCTTAATCAAGGAAGCGCTGCATGACCGCAACCGAAGACGCTGCTCCCGTACCGGAAGCAGCCGCCACGCATTCCGGCTTTGTCGCGTTGATCGGCGCGCCCAATGCGGGGAAATCGACGCTGGTCAACCAACTGGTCGGCGCCAAGGTGTCGATCGTCACCCACAAGGTGCAGACGACGCGAGCGATCGTGCGCGGCATCGCCACGCATGAGAATGCGCAGATTGTCTTCGTCGACACGCCAGGCATCTTCAAGCCGAAGCGCCGGCTGGACACGGCGATGGTGACCACCGCCTGGGGCGGCGCCAAGGACGCCGATATCGTGCTGCTGCTGATCGACGCCGAGCGTGGCATCCGAGGCGACGCCGACGCGATCCTGGAGCGGCTGAAGGACGTGCGCCAGCCGATGGTGCTGATCCTCAACAAGGTCGATCGGGTCAAGCACGAGGCGCTGCTGGCCTTGTCGGCGGCAGCCAACGAGAAAGTGCCTTTCAAGCGCACTTTCATGGTTTCCGCGCTGACCGGTTCCGGCTGCAAGGACTTGCTCGACTATCTGGCCGCAGCACTGCCAGCCGGCCCCTGGTACTATCCCGAGGATCAGATTTCCGACCTTCCGATGCGCCAGCTTGCCGCGGAGATCACGCGCGAAAAGCTCTATCTCCGGCTGCATCAGGAATTGCCCTATTCCTCGCATATCGAGACCGAGAAATGGGAAGAGAAGCCGGATGGTTCAGTGCGCATAGACCAGACCATCTATGTCGAGCGCGACAGCCAGAAGAAGATCGTGCTTGGCCATAAGGGCGAGACGATCCGCGCCATAGGCCAGGCCGCGCGCATGGAGATCGCGGGCATTCTTGAACAGAAGGTGCATCTGTTCCTGTTCGTCAAGGTGCGCGAGAACTGGGGCGACGACCCCGAGCGCTACCGCGAGATGGGGCTCGAGTTCCCGCGCTAGGCCGGGCTGCCTCACGAGGCCTCAGTTGGCGCGCGACCAGTTGACATTCTTGCAGACAAGGCCGCTAACAAGGCAGCCACGTGTCACGAGATTGGCCTTCCTGACCTTGACCTGGATCGAATAGGTCAGGTTACGTTTCGGATCGAAGGCCTTGCCAGCCAATGTGTCGGCGGATTTCGGCTTGACTGACATCACCAGTTTGTCGCCGACATATTCGCCACCGCTGGTATCCTTGATCCATAGATTGGTTGCGCAGATATCGGACCCACAGGGCGCGATACGCACTTTTGCATTGCCATCGCCGCGCATCCAGATGCCGCTGGCGTCAGGCTGCGAGGCAGCCACAGCAGCACCAGCCAGCCAGAGAACGCCCAACCCCAGAACGATCTTCCTTGCTTTCATGCCAACCTCTTCGCCACGTCTGGAAAAATACGCGGACGGTCCGATTGGAGTTTCGGCAAAGGATCTGTTTTTGGTGGTTCCGTCGATCGCAATGGGCGTCATGTGCCTGTATCGCGAAACTGTATCGCCACGCTGGCCGTTCCTGCAGCGGAACTGCAAAGCCTGCACAGGAGAGACGCTTGCTGAGAAATTACGCGATAGCCTATCTGGCCACGGCGCTCGTGTTCCTCGGCATCGATTCGATCTGGCTGACATTGACGGCAAGCCGGCTTTACAGGCCGCTGCTCGGTCACATGCTCGTCGATGGTTTCAACCTGGCGCCAGTCATTCTCTTTTATGCGATCTATGTTGGCGGTATCGTTTATTTCGGCATTCGGCCGGCCTTTGCAACGGGGAGTGCGGCGACAGCCACGCTTAACGGCGCGGTGTTCGGCTTCATTGCCTATGCCACATACGACCTCACCAATCAGGCGACCTTGAAGAACTGGCCGGTGCAGATAACCATCGCCGATCTCTGCTGGGGAACCGTCCTGTCTGGTACAGCAGCGACGTTGGGGTTCCTCATCGCCCGGTATCTTGCTCGGACCGCTTAGCGTTCAGCGGTTGTCGCGTTCACCGATCGAGCCTGCGACCAGCAGCCCGACAAAGGCGGTCAGCGTTCCCACGCTTGTCGCATTGAGCTTGACGAAAGCGGCATATTCCTGCGGCGTATAAAGATGCGCCGGCGCTCCATAGTGCCCATGCAGGAGCGTGAAGACCAGGAAGGCGGCGCCCGCGATGGTGAACCCGATCAGGCGTTCGCTGGGCCTGAAAACGACGAAGCCTCGACATGGGTGGCGATCGGATGGCCAGCCATGGCGCAGGCAAAATCGCCGTCGATGCACATCGAGCCGGCCGACCGGCGGCGTCTTGTTCTTCCAGCCAGGAACTGTATGCCGTACCGCGTCAACGGGTCCGGCAATGGCGTGCGCTCGACGGTGTCGATGGCGGAAGCGATCAGGTTCATGTCGGCCCACTCTTCGGCGTCTGGAGGGAGGATGTCGGCATTGAGGGTCCAGGCCAGAATGCGTTGACGCGGGCCTGATAGGCACGAAAGCTGTCGCCGCGCGATCGCAGCATGTGGATTCCAGCGGTGGGATGCCGGAGACGTGGACAAGCAGCCAGTACATGAAGGCCGGGCCGCAGAGCGCGATCCATCCCCATGGATAGGCGCCGCTGAGGTCGATGGCGACGACCGCATAGGCAATCCAGCCCAACCATTCAAAGAAGTAATTCGGGTGACGTGAAAGTGCCCAGAAGCCAACGTCGCAAACACGACCCTTGTTGGCGGGTTCGGCGCGGAACCGCGTCAGTTGTCTGTCGGCCACGGCTTCGCCGCAGATGGCGACAGCAAGGATGAGGACGCCCAGCCAGTCGCTGAAGCGAAGGGCAGGCGCGGGGTTATGCGCGGCGGCGGCGATGGCGATAACCAGCAAGAGCGCACAAGCGGCCTGAATTTGCAGGAACCAGAACAGGCGGCTGCGAAATTGGTTGCCCCACTCCTCGCGAAGCGCGGCATAGCGGGGATCGTCGCCACCTTTCCTCGTACGCGCGACAATGTGCAGACCGAGTCGCAGCGACCAGAGCGCCGCCAACCCTGCGACGACAAGCTGTCGGAGTGTCGGATGTTGCCACTCGCCAACAGGAAAGAGTGAGGCCGCAACGCCGGCGCCGCCGACCGCAAATGACCATATCGCATCCACCCATCCGGATTGTCCCCGGCGAATCGCCACGGCCCATGCGCCCGTCATAACGAGCGAAAGGGGGATGGCGATTGCGATGATCGGGGCGGCGAGGATCACGGAATGGTGTCTTGATCGATCAGGACGCGTTGTTCTCAGACCAGTAACGCGACAATGCTCCCACGAGTTTCGCTCTGCCGGCAAAACCCTTCGCCAATGGATGGCCAAAATCCATTTTCGACGTGCCGCAACGTCAGGCGGCAGCCCGATACAGCCACGTATGGTGACGGTGTTACATGCGGTATCCAGGCCGCATTCGCCTTTGGTTTTGTATTCTTTGTATGTCGAAATTTGGAGAAAACATTCCAAAATGTTGCCTATTTATGGAATTTGATTTTAATATTTGCTGAAATTCAGGAAAATTGTGTAGATACAAATTGCTTAGCCGAAGAAGATTATAGTAATTATATAGGAAATACTACGGTGTTCCATTTGTGCCATTCGTCTATTGTGACGTGATATTTGTACAACACGAAACTAATCTGTAAATTTTACGACGATTATTTTCTAATTTGTCATTGAAGGCTGAGGGTCGGTGAGTATGTTCGCCGCCGAAAGAGGGGCGCAATGCGAACCTTTTTCGACGTGGGGTAAGGCGGGGAATGCTGCTGTCAGCCACAAATTCCGAAGCCAAATTGTAACTATGACTGGAGAGGTCAGAAAATGAACATCAAGAGCCTTCTTCTCGGCTCCGCTGCGGCAATGATCGCAGTCTCCGGCGCTCGTGCGGCCGATGCTGTCGTCGTCGCCGAGCCGGAACCCGCTCAGTACGTCAAGATCTGCGACGTCTACGGCGCCGGCTACTTCTATATTCCTGGCACCGAGACCTGCCTGCGCATCGGCGGCTATGTCCGTTATGACATTGGCGTCGGCGATGCTGGCACGTTCGATGGCGTCAACCACGTTCCCGACCACATGAACCGCGGTGACACCCACTCGACCTACTACAAGAACACCCGCTTCACGCTGAAGACCTGGACCGGCCAGGAAACCGAACTCGGCACCTTGAAGACCTACACAGAGGCCCGCTTCAACTACGGTAACAGCAGCGCTGACTATCTCGGTGCAGGCAGCGACTGGCAGGGCCGCAACAAGTCTCTCTCTCTGCGTTACGCCTGGATTCAGCTCGGCGGCCTGCGCGTCGGTAAGGACGATACGGCTTTCGATACGTTCGTCGGCTACGCCGGCAACGTCATCCAGGACACGATCGTGCCGTATGGCGGGCAGGAGAGCAACGTCGTTCAGTACTACTTCGACGCAGGCAACGGACTGTCGGGGCTAGTCTCGCTCGAAGAAGGCGCTGGCAGCGTTGGCTCCATCGACAGCTACGTTCCGCATGTGGTCGGCGGCTTGAAGTACAAGGGTGACTGGGGTGCGATCACCGGCGTCGTCGCCTATGACAGCAACTACGAGGAAGTGGCCGGCAAGGTTCGTTTGGACGTGATTGTCAGCAAGGAACTGTCGCTGTTCGTCATGGGCGGCTATGGCTCGGACAACAACCTAAACGGTCCGACCAATGCCATCAATGCCAAGGGTCGCGGCTTCTACAAGCAGTGGGGCGGCAATTGGGCAATCTGGGGCGGCGGCACCTACAAGTTCAACAACAAGACGTCGTTCAACGCCCAGGTCTCCTATGACGACTGGAAGAACCTCGGCATCGCCGCCAACATCGCTTATACAATCGTGCCCGGTTATACGATCACGGCAGAAGTCGACTACCAGAATGTCGGCAACGACACCCCGCTCAATTCCGTATGGGCTGGTGCGACCAAGAAGAGCAACATCGGCGGCATTCTCCGCTTCCAGCGCTCGTTCTAATTTGATCTAACGGACCGCCCGCCGCCAGTCGCGGCGGGCGGTCCAGTCTCGTTTGGCCGCACCATTTCCAAACAGCCTCGACCTAGGCCTATCTTGATTTCGCCACCTAGGCGGTGAAAAGCTCTCGTCATGGAATGGCGCGACGAGGGAATCATTCTCGGCACCCGCAAGCATGGCGAAACCAGCGCCATCCTCGAGGTGATGACACGCGCGCATGGCAGGCATCTCGGCCTCGTGCGCGGTGGGCGTTCGCGCAAGCAGCAACCCGTCCTCCAGCCCGGCAACCGCGTCGACCTTCTCTGGCGCGCGCGCCTTGACGAGCATCTCGGCACGTTCCAGGCCGAGGCGATCGAGATGAATGCCGCGCGGCTGATAGACAGTGCCGTTGCCGTTTATGGGCTGCAGACCATGGCGGCTCATCTACGCCTTTTGCCGGAGCGCGATGCCCATGGCGGGCTTTATGAGACGCTTGGCGTCATGATCGCCCATCTCGACGATGCGGACGCGGCCGGCGAACTGGTGGCGCGGTTCGAGCTCCTTATCCTGGAAGAACTCGGCTTTGGCCTCGACCTCAGCCAGTGTGCCGCGACCGGCAGCCGAGACGACCTTGCCTATGTCTCGCCCAAGTCCGGCCGCGCCGTGTCGCGCGAGGCGGGAGCACCGTGGCGCGACAAGATGCTGGCGCTGCCCGCCTTCCTGCAGCGCGGCTCCGGTCTGCGCGCCGATCCGGCGGCGATCGAAGATGCATTCCGGCTTACAGGGTTCTTCTTTGTCCGGCATGTCTACGAGCCGCGTGCCATCGAGGCGCCTGGCGCACGGGCCGGCTTCCTTGCCTCATTGCGCAAACACTATGCATCTCACAAGGTCTTGACCGTAGAGGCCGCAACCGGGGAACGCGCAGTATGAGCGAGGTGGAACTTTATCCCGGCCGCGTCGCGATGCTCGGCCTCGGCACCATTCCGCATCGGGATATCTTGCAATACACCGGCATCGAGTTGCTCCAGCGCATCATCGACAACCAATACCCGGCGCCGCCAATCTCCTTCCAGCTCAACTTTGCCATCACCGAAGTGTCGCAAGGACGTGCCGTATTTCGCGGTATGCCGAACGAGCGTCATCTGAACCCGCTGGGTGGCGTGCATGGTGGTTGGGCCGCAACGTTGCTGGATTCGGCGCTTGGCTGCTCGGTGCAGACACTGCTCGAAAAAGGCGAGGCCTATGCGACGGCAGAATTCAAGGTGAATCTGACGCGGCCGATCACGCCAGGAACCGGCGAAGTGGTGTGCGAGGGCAAGGTGATTCACAAGGGGCGCACTCTGGCGGTGTCGGAAGCCACGCTGAAGGATGCCAGCGGCAAGCTGCTAGCCTTTGGCACCGAAACATGCTCGATCTTTCCTGCGGCCAATCTGGCGGTACGTTGACGTGACTGCGGGAGCCAGTCCGGTTTGGGGGAACCGTTATGTTTGAAAGCCTGATCGGCCTTGTCGCCATTATTGCGCTGTTCGTCATCGTCTCTCGTCAGCAGAGTCGAATCGGCTTGATCGAGCGCGAGTTGGGTGCACTGCGCGGTCTGGTGAGTTCGGGGGCGCAAACCTTGCCCGAAGCCAAGCCGGCGGCGCAGGCCGTGGATGTCGGCAGGCCCGAGGACGCGCCAGCGGCGGTTGCCGCGGACGCCGCATCGACACCCGCGAGCGAAACCGCTGCACCACAGGTCGCGGTGGTAGAGGATGAAACCACCGACGAGGCCGTGCCCGGACCTTGGAGTGTGACCGCGCCTGCGGCACCCGGACCTGTTGAGCCGGCTGCGCCGGCGAAGGCCGCCCGCCAGTCAGATGTCGAAACCGCGCTCGGCACGCGCTGGGCGGTCTGGGTCGGCGGCATTGCCCTGGCACTGGGTGGCCTGTTCCTGATCCGCTACACGATTGAAGCCGGGATTTTCGGCCCTGGCGTGCGGCTGACGATGGCCGCGATATTCGGCCTGCTGCTGGTTGCCGCCAGCGAATTCATTCGCCGCACGGGGTTCAAGGTGCCGGTGCAAGGCATTGCCGGCGCCTATATTCCCGCGATCCTGACGGCGGCCGGTGCTTTCATCCTGTTCGGCACCGTCTATGCCGCCTATGGCGTCTACGGCTTCATCGGGCCTGCGTTCGCCTTCGTGCTGCTTGGGGTCATCGGCATTGCAACGATTGTTGCCGCGCTTGTTCACGGCCAGGCCTTGGCGGGGATAGGCCTGCTTGGTGCCATTGTGACGCCGATGCTGATTGCCTCGCAGGCACCCAATCCATGGGCTTTGTTCGGTTATCTGGCCATCGTTCTCGCGGCAACCGGCGCCATAGCCCGTCTGCGCGACTGGGCGCTGCTGATGGCGGCGGCTTTTGTCGGGGTCGGCATCTGGACAATGCTCTACATGACCGATTCACCAGGCGCGAACCTGTCGGTCATCCTGTTCATCAAGGCCGTCACGCTCGTCGTTCTTGCCTTCGTGTGGCTCGGTCGCCGCGTGGAGCCTGAACAAGCCAGTGGTTTCGACTGGCCTTCGGTCGCCCCGGGCGTGTTTGTCGGACTTTGCGTTCTGGCGCTCTTTGTCGATCCAGCCTTCGCCATCGCCGGCGATGCCTTGCCAGGCGCCGTCCTGCTCGCTGCCATGGTGGCTGTCGCGCTCTACCGGACGCGAGCGGTGCCGCTTCTGTACGCCGCCGGACTGGTCGCCGTCATGGTCTATCTGGGCATCATACCGCCGACGGCCGTTGCGTCGGACTTTCCCGGCGGCAATCTCATCGTTAATGGCGTGGCGGTGGTCACCGCCGACACCCTGACGTTCAGGATCGGCATCGTCCTGGGGCTTTTTTTCATCCTTGCCGGTTTCTGGGCGGCCCGAGGATCGGCCACATCGGCGCCGGTTCGCGCCGCTTCCTGGGCCGCCTGGGGCGTCATCGTGCCGCTGGTGATCCTGTTTTCGCTCTGGTTCACCTTCGGCAATCTCGATCGCGATTTCGGCTATGCGTTTGGGGCGGCGCTGCTGGTGGCGGCATTTGTGGTTGGCGGCGAATGGATCGCAGGCCGCGAAACGCCGCCGAAGAAGGGCGGTGCTGCTGTTTCGTTCGCGCTCGGCGGCGCGGCTTTTGCAGCGCTTCTGATGCTGCATATGGCGTTCGGTTCCGGTATGACCACCATCATGATCGGAGCGTCGGCGGTCGTGCCGGCGCTGGCCACCCGTTGGCGTAACTACCCGGTGCTGGGCTGGATTTCCGTCGGTGCGGCCATCGCGGTGCTTTGCCGTGTGGCGTTTGACCCGACCGTGGTCGGCGCTGAGTTCCTGTCGACGACGCCAGTGTTCAACTGGCTTTTGCCGGGATATGGCATCCCGGCGCTCGCCTTCGGCTTCTCTGCCTGGCAGCTTGCCCGCACCACCAATGGCCGGCCGCGCCTCGCGATGGAGGCGGCCGCAGCACTGTTTGCGCTGCTCACAGTCGCCATGTTGGTGCGCCACGCCATGCATGGCGGCGTCATTACCAGCGGCGCGCCGTCCCTGGCCGAGCAGGCTATCTACACGCTGATCGCGCTCGGTGCCGGTGCCATCCTGATCGCAATCGACCGGCGTCAACCCAGTTCGGTGCTTCGCTATGGATCGATGGCGGCGGGCGTGGCCTCGGTGCTCTTCATCGTGGGCCAACATTTCGCGATGTTGAATCCGCTGTTCACCGACGAATCCACGGGCCGTATCCCGGTATTCAACCTGCTGTTGCTCGCCTATCTGCTACCGGCTGTCGCTGCTGGCGGGCTGGCGCTGTACGCCCGCGACAAGCGGCCGAAATGGTATGCGGCGATGCTGGCATTGGTGGCGGCGTTGCTCGCCTTCGCCTATGCCACCTTGTCGGTCCGGCGATTTTTCAAGGGCGAGTTCATCGGCTTCTGGAGTGGCCTCGGCCAGGTTGAAACCTACACCTATTCAGCGTTGTGGCTGGTCATGGGCGTCGTACTCCTCACGGCCGGCGTCTGGCTGAAATCGCAGGTGCTGCGCATAGCATCGGCGGTCCTGATTTCGGTCGCAGTGCTGAAGGTCTTCCTGTTCGATATGTCGGAGCTTGAAGGGGTGCTACGGGCATTGTCCTTCATCGGCCTCGGTGCGGTTCTGATCGGAATTGGGCTGTTTTATCAGCGTCTGCTGACCCGTGCGGCCAGGGAAAACGGATAATCGCATGGAAATCATGGGTTTCCCGTCAACGCGGGAATAAAATGGTCGTTTGCCGCGTTACACCATTGCTTGGGTGACCGGGGCGGCGGACCGCTTCGCGCTGGCCGCTTGCGCCGCGCCGAGAAGGCGCGTTCAATAGTTCCGGACTAGAGGCGACTTCAGAACCAGCGGTCATGGACGAGAAGAAGGCTGCAATCCTTGGTGAAATACCGCGTCTGCGTCGTTACGCGCGCTCGCTCCTGCGCGACCGTGATGCAGCCGACGATCTCGTCCAGGATTGCCTCGAGCGGGCACTTGTCCGGCTCGACAATTGGCAAACTGGAGAAAGCCCCCGGAGGTGGCTGTTTACGATCATGCATCATTTGTTCATCGACCAGATGCGCAAGGTAAACCGGCGCGGCGAGGCCGCGATGCTGCCGCTGGAAGCAGCCGAGGCGCTTGGCCAGCCCTCCGAGCAGGTGGGGAGCGTCGCTTCGCGCGAAATCATCGACGCATTGCAAGCGATCAGCCCCGACCGGCGCGCCGCGCTGGTGATGGTGGCCATCGAAGGATTTTCCTATGCCGAGGCCGCCAACATCCTTGGCGTGCCAGCCGGCACGCTGATGTCGCGCATCGCGCGTGGACGCGAGGAATTGCGCGGATTGCTGGACGACACAGCCCGCCGCCGGACGATAAGGATCGTTGAGAAATGATCCGGCGCGATTTTTCCGAACGTGACATCCACATGGCACTCGACGGCGAACTGCCAGCCGACGAACGCGTGGCTTACGAGACCTGGCTGGACGCCACTCCCGAGATGAAGGCGAAGAGCGCGCGCTACAGTGCTGACCGTGCTGCGCTGCGTGCCGCGTTTGCCGGTGTTCTGGACGAACCCGTTCCGGCGCGACTGCAAAAGGTCGTGCTGGGCGAGGCGCCGATCAAGGCGACCGCGCCGCGCTCGCGCTGGTGGCTCGCCGCGGCTGCCGCGGCAGTCCTCGCGGTTGGTGGTGTGGGCGGCTATCTTGCCGGTGCCGACGGCTTGGGTCAGGAAGATCCGGCGGAAGATCAGCTTGCCGAACAGGCGATCGCGGCTCATGTCATCTATGCCGCGGAACAACGGCACGCGGTGGAAGTGCCGGCAAGCGACAAGGATCACCTGCAGACCTGGCTGTCCAACCGGGTAGGCCTGAAGCTGGTGGCGCCGGACTTGACCGCGAACGGGTTCCAACTGGTTGGTGGCCGGCTCTTGCCGGCAGGCCAGGGTAAAGCCGCGATGCTGCTTTACCAGGACGACAAGGGCGAGCGCCTCTCTCTCTTCGTTACCGCCGAATCGTCGGAGAATGCCAAGGGTACCTACGCATCGGCAGAGGATGGCCCGCAGGCCGTCTATTGGCTGGACAAGGGTTATGGCTGCGCCGTTGTCGGTTCGCTGCCGCACGAGCGGCTGGCCGACGTGGCGAAGAGCGCCTACATGCAACTTGTGAACGGCCTGGCCAGCTGAGCAGAGCTGGCTTTTGCAAGCGACGATGCGTGCGGATAGCCATGCTGCTCGAATGCACACGGCATCGCGTTTCCCTTGTGGTCCGCAAGGATGCCCTTGCACGCTGTTTTTCCTGCGATCTCCGTACAAAATGCTTTCCGATTTTCGGGTTCGTCCACGGGGCCCGAACTGTCACAATTCGGCCCTAATCGAGGTGCGATAGCGCTTGATGATTATCGGCACTTCGGCTGATATCAGCAGTGTTTAGACAAGGGCGTTTCCACAACCCAATCGAGGTTTTCCGAGCCCGCATGCCTGCCGAGATCCGCACGGCCCGCGCGACCGACGTCGATGACCTCGCTGCCATCGAGAAGGCCGTTTTCGCGAGCGACCGCATTTCCCGCCGCTCGTTTCGCCTGTTGATCGAACGCGAGACCGCTGAAATGCTGGTCGCCGAGTACGATGGCCACATTGCCGGCTATGCCGTCGTGCTGTTTCGCAAGGGCAGTGGTGTCGCGCGCCTCTACTCCATCGCAACCGGCCCCTTTTTCGGTGGCCGAGGCATCGGCAGGCTGCTGTTGGAGCGGGCGGAGGAGGCGGCTTTCGAACATGGCCGCATGATGCTTCGCCTGGAAGTGCGCGAGGACAATGCCAGGGCGATCCGCATCTATGAGCAGAGTGGCTACCGCAAGATCGGCCGCGAGCCCGGTTACTATAGCGACGGCCAGACCGCGCTGCGCTACGAAAAGACTTTGCGCGGCGACATTCCGATCGCGACCAAAGTGCCATTCTACCAGCAGACCTGCGAATTCACCTGCGGCCCATGCTGCCTGATGATGGCCATGTCCAATTTCGATCGCGGCTTCGTGCCGGATCCGGTCATGGAGATCCGGTTGTGGCGCGAGGCGACGACGATTTTCATGATGTCGGGTCCTGGCGGATGCGAGCCATTCGGACTGGCCGTGGCCGGTCACGAAAGCGGGCTTTCGGCCGAGATATATGTGTCGTTCTACGGTGCGTTGTTTCTGCAGTCGGTGCGCAGCGAGGACAAGCGCCGGGTGATGGAACTGGCGCAGGTCGATTTTCGTCGCCGTGCGGAACAATACGGCATCCCGGTCAATTACCGTCCGTTCGTCATCGACGATATTCGCGCGGCGATCGCGGAAGGGAAACTCGTGCTGGTTCTCATCAGCGGCTTCATCATGTTCGGCAAGAAGGTGCCGCACTGGGTGCTCGCAATCGGCGATGACGGCGACCATATTCTGATCCACGATCCCTGGGTCGAGGACGAGAAACAGGAGACAATCCTTGATGCCGCCAACATTCCCGTGCCCTACGGCATCTTCATGAACATGGCCCAGTTCGGCCGCGACGGATTGCGCGCGGCCATCATTCTCGGAAAGCGCTGAAGACAATGACCTGGGTCATCCTGACAGGCCGGCAGAGCGATCTCGACCAGGTGGCGACACCGCACAAAATCATTACCAACCGCGACTACCTCGCGCATCCCTCGCTGTTTCGCGGCCAGCGGCCCAAGGTCATCAACCTGTCGAACAGCTACAGCTACCAGAGCCGCGGCTATTATGCCTCGCTACTGGCCAGCTCACGCGGCCACAAGGTCATCCCGACGGTCGAGACGATGATCGACCTGTCGGAGCGCAAGCTTTATGAACATGCGCTGCCGGAACTGGAACTGGCCCTCAACAAATGCCGCAAGGATCTTGGTGGCGCCTTTCCGCAAAAGGTCTGCATCTTCTTCGGCATCGGCCCGTCCAAGGTCTGGGACCGCTTCGCAAAACTTCTGTTCGACTGGTTCCGGGCACCGGCGCTGGAGGTCCATATCAAGGACAGCGCCGAATGGGCCTCGATCCGCAAGATCGGCTTCCATCCACTGGCGCGAATGACCGAGGAGGAGGAAGCGCACTTCATTCAGTGCCTGGAGACCTACACCAACCGCGAGTGGCGCGACACCAAGGGCCGCACGCCGGCGCGCTACACTTTTGCCACGCTGGTCGATCCGCATGAGGAACTGGCGCCGTCGCAGATTTCGTCGCTGCGCTACTGGGCCAAGATCGCCGAAAAGATGGGCGTCGAAATCGAACCCATCACCAAGAAGGATCTGGCCAAGCTCGCCAATTACGACGCGCTTTTCATCCGCGAGACCACCTCGATCTCCAACCATACCTACCGTTTTGCGCGCCGCGCCCAGCAGGAAGGCATGCCCGTCATCGATGATCCACTGTCGATGATCCGCTGCACGAACAAGGTCTATCTCAATGAACTGATGACCTACAACAAGGTGCCGGTGCCGCCGACGGTGATGATCGCCGGTACGTCGGATCTTGAACTGGCGGCACAGACGCTGGGTTTCCCGCTGGTGCTGAAGATACCGGATTCCTCGTTCTCGCGCGGTGTCAAGAAATGCGCCACCTTCGAGGAACTGAAGACGCTGGCGACCGAATGGCTGGAGGATTCAGATCTCCTGATCGCACAGAAATTCATTCCCACCGAATATGACTGGCGCGTCGGCGTGCTTGGCGGCCAGCCGCTGTTTGCCGTGCACTATCTGATGGCCAAGAAGCACTGGCAGATCGTCAACCACAAGGCCAATGGCAAGCCCGACCAGGGTGGCATCAAGACCTTCACGCTGAAGGAAACGCCGGCCCATGTCGTCGAGACGGCGGTGAAGGCGGCGCGCTGCATCGGCGACGGCCTCTACGGCGTCGACCTCAAGGAAACCAAGGATGGCGTCTTCGTCATCGAGGTCAACGACAACCCCAACCTCGATCACGGCTGGGAGGATTCCGGCGAGAAGGACGAAGTCTGGGTGCGGCTGACGCAATGGTTCCTGGAACGGCTGGATCGGCCGGGCCGGTAATGTGATCGAGGGAAAACGATGCTGTTCCTGGTGACCGAGGACTTTCGGGGCTGCGATCGCAAGGAGATTTATCGCCGCTTCCGAGACCGTGGCCGCCTGAAGCCGGATGAACTCCTCGTGCACCACAGCTGGATTGCTGCGGACATGAGCCGCTGCTTCCTTCTGGTGGAGGCCGATGACGTCACGCTCCTGCAGCGTTGGGTTATCGAATGGGCCGATCTGGTGGAGTTCGAGATCGTTCCCGTGGCCACGAGCAAGGACATGGTCGAGGCATTGAGCAGCCACCTCTGAGTGGCCGCAGGTCGTTGCCAGCCGTCGGGTCAGCGGAGCGCCGGCGACCGCACGGCACGCACGCATTCCGCGATCAGCCACTGGCGAAATGCCGCGACCACGTCACGCCTTGCGCTGCGCTCCGGGATCGTCAAGCAATAGGGCTGGCGTAACTCTAGCGATCGGGCAACCGGGCGGAACAGCTTGCCGTTTTCCAGCGCCTCGGCACAATAAATGCCCTGCGCCAGCGCGACGCCCAACCCCGAAATGGCAAGGTCCAGCGCTGCGCGCGATGAGTTGGCCGAGAGGCCGCGCTGCGCTGCCCGGCCGGGCTCGATGCCGGCCGCTTCGAACCAGTTACGCCAGGATGGAAAGGACGCGCCGGTTGGTCCCCAGTCGGTATGGATGAGCGGCAGGCTGGCGAGGCCTTCGGGCCGGATCGCGTCGGCAAGCCCGGGCGCGCAGACGGGATAGACGGCGTCGCGAACGATGTCGTCGGTCGGGTGCTCGCGATAGTGCGGGCCATAGGAGAGCCGGATGTCGATCAGCTCACGGTCGAACGGTACTGGGTCATCATCGCCTCTGAGCGATATGTCGACGCTGCCATGGCTTGTGGCAAAGCCGGCAAGACGCTGCGAAAGCCAACCCATGGCCATCGACGGCGGCACCGATACCACTAGGCGCGGACGGAATGCATCGCCGCCCAGTTCGCGCGCGACGCTGCCGATCTCCTGGAAGGCCATGGTCAGCCTGGGCAGCATCTCGACGCCGGCCTCGGTGAGGACAACGCGCCGGTTGACGCGGTGGAACAGCTTGCGGCCCATCTGCTCCTCGACGGTGCGGATGAGCTGGCTGACGGCGGCGGCCGAGACCGAAAGTTCGTCCGCTGCCGCGGCAAAGCTGCCTGTACGCGCCGCAGCCTCGAAGGCCTGAAGTCCTTTTAGCGATGGAAGTGCGACCATGGTCACCAGATAGATAAGTTTAGCTTATCTAAATCGCACAAATCGTCGTTTTCGAAAAGTTTTTTCATCGACTACAGTGGTTTCATCAAATCCCAAACCAGGGCCGAAGCTGATGGACCATCGCGACATAGTCGCGTCATTGACGCCGGAAGAGCGGGGTCGTCTGACCGCCAAGTCGGATGTCGCGGGTCTCGTTCAGCTTGGCGCGCATTGGGGGGCGATCGTGGTCATCGGATCGCTGATCGCCGCGAAAGTTCCGTTCTGGCCACTGCTGATGCTGCCGCAAGGCATCCTCATTGTATTCCTGTTCACGCTCTTGCATGAGACCGTGCACCGGACTGCTTTCGAGACGCAATGGCTGAACGATGCCGTGGCGCGGGTCAGCAGTCTGGCGCTCGCATTGCCGGCCGACTGGTTCCGCTACTTCCACTTCGCCCACCACCGTTTCACCCAGGATCCCGAGAATGATCCGGAACTGGCTTCTCCCAAGCCGGAGACGCTGCGGCGGTATCTTGTTCATGTCTCCGGCATTCCCGTGTGGTGGAGCCACCTCAAGACGCTCTACAGCAATGCCACGGGTAGTCCTCTGGACAGCTATGTGCCGCCGAAAGGCCGCCCCAAAGTGCGTGCCGAGGCGCGCGCCATGATTGCCTTTTACGTTGTCGTGCTGGCGCTGGCCCTCTGGTTCAAGGCGACGACACTGCTCTATGTCTGGATCATTCCCGCTCTGCTCGGCCAGCCATTTCTGCGCCTTTACCTGCTGGCCGAGCATGGCCGTTGTCCGTTCGTTGCCAACATGCTGGAAAACACCAGGACGACACTGACCAACTGGGTGGTGCGCAAGCTGGCCTGGAACATGCCTTTTCACGCCGAGCATCACGCCTATCCCGGCGTGCCGTTTCATCAATTGCCGGAGTTCCATGCGTTGATTGAACGGCATCTCAAGGTGGTCGAACCCGGCTATGTCAGCTTTCACGAAAAATATATCGGGACATTGCGTTGATATTGCGCAGTGGCACACCGGTCGCGCCTGCTTGAGGGCGCGACCGGTGTGTGGGCGCTAGACCTGTGCGATGCCGCCGTCGACGAACAGCTCGGCGCCAGTGACAAAGCTGGAATCGTCCGAAGCCAGGAACACTGCCGCCTTGCCGATCTCATCGGGATCGCCCAGCCGGCCCATCGGGACCTGGGTGGCAAGGAAGTCAAGCAAACCCTTCTGGTTTTGGGCTTCCGGTCCGGCTAGCTCGGCGAGACCCGTGGTGCGGGTCGGACCGGGGCTGAGGATGTTGACGCGGATCTGCCGCTCCTTCAGGTCGAGAATCCAGCTGCGGGCAAAGTTGCGCAGCGCCGCCTTGGACGCGCCGTAAACGCTGAACGCCGCCGCGCCGGTCGAGCCGGCTGTCGAGCCGGTGAGGATCACCGACGCGCCGTCGGTCAGCAATAAAAGCGCCTTCTGCACCGTGAACAGCACGGCCTTGACGTTGCGGTCGAATGTTTCGTCAAAATGCTGTTCGGTTATCTGGCCGAGCGGCAGCATCGAACCACCGCCGGCATTGACCGAGAGCACATCGATACGGCCGCTTTGCGCTTTCACCTGGGCATAGAGCCGGTCGAGATCGGCAGAACTGGTCGAATCCGCCTGGATGCCGGTGGCGTTCTTACCGATCGCCGAGACAGCCTTGTCGATTTCAGCTTGGCGCCGTCCGGTAATGTAGACATGCGCGCCTTCGGCGGCGAAGCGTTTGGCTATAGCAAGGCCGATACCGCTGCTGCCGCCGGTAATCACCGCGATCTTTCCTTCGAGTTTCCTTGTCATGGTCGTCACTCCTTTGTTGGGGTGAGGCAAAGATATGGACAAGCGTTTCTTTTCGAAATAGCAACGCTTGCAAACAATCGTTGCAGGTTTGTCGATGTCGAAAACCCCGGATTTCGAAGGTTTGGCCATGTTCGCGAAGGTTGCGGAGGAGCGGTCCTTTGCTGCCGCCGCACGTGTGATGGGCCTGTCGGTGGCCACTGTGTCGCGCGGTGTCACCCGGCTGGAGGAGCGGCTTGGCGCTCGGCTTTTCAATCGTACGTCGCGGCGTCTGGCACTTACCGATTTCGGTCATCGGCTCGCAGAGCGCGCGTCCCGTCTCTATCGTGACGCGGAAGATGCCGAGAGTGCCGCTCGTGAATTGTCGGCCAGTCCGCGCGGACTTGTCCGCCTGGCCGTGCCGATGGCATTTGGGTTGCGATGGGTGGCGCCGCTGCTTCCAGATTTCTTCAAGCAATATCCGGACGTGTCGATCGACCTGCATCTGAGCGACGCGGTCGTCGATCTGATCGGCGAGGGGTTCGACGCCGCACTGCGGATTGCCGTGTTGCCCGATTCGTCACTTGTTGCCCGGCGTCTTTGCGGCATAGCCCCGTTCATTGTTGCAGCACCGTCCTACCTTGCCCGGCATGGTCGTCCGATGAAACCGCGCGATCTCGACGCGCATCACTGCCTGGGTTACGCCTACCGCCCTCGGCAGGATGTCTGGCATTTCAGCAATGCCGCCGGTGACGAAGAAGCCGTCACGCCCATCGGACCGCTCAGGGTCACCAATGTAGACGCGCTGGTTCCGACCGTGCTGGCGGGAACGGCCATTGCCGAACTGCCGGAATTCATTGCCGGTGAATACCTGGCCGATGGCCGCATGGAAGCGATCCTCACTGACTGGACGTTGCCGAGAGGGGCGCTCTATTTCGTCACGCCGTCGGCCCGCTCGCGCCCGGCCAAGGTCGAAGCCGTTGCCGGTTTCATGGCTGCGCGTCTGTCAAAACCAAGCTGGCAACCGATCCCCGAATGAAGGGCGAGGAAGGGTTGCAGCAGTTCGGCCATTCGCTCTCGAACGGTGGCCGTTCACCTGATTTGGCGGCGCGGAGTGGCTGATCCCAGCAGGCGCTGCATGGTCGCTGCATTCGACGGTGCGCCGATCAGATAGCCTTGCGCCTCGACGCAACCTTCCTGGCGCAGGAAGTCAAGCTGCGCGTCTGTCTCCACACCTTCCGCCGTGACCGTGATGCCAAGCTGAGCGCCGAGCCCGATGATCGTGCGCACGATCGCGGCGGTGTCACGTTTGTCGATATCGCGGATGAAGGAACGGTCGATCTTGATCTTGTCGACAGGAAACCGGCGCAGATAGCCGAGCGACGAATAGCCGGTGCCAAAATCATCCAAGGCGATGCGGACGCCGAGATCGCGCAACTGCCGGAGCGCTTTGAGCACCATATCGCTCTCGTCCATCAGCACGGTCTCGGTGATTTCGAGTTCGAGCCGGTCAGCCGCCACTCCGGAATAGGCCAGGGCCGAGATGACGCTTCGTGCGAAGGCGCCGCTCCTGATCTGCATGGCCGAAACGTTGACGGCGATGCGCAGTCCGGACGGCCATCTGGCTGCGGTGGTGCAGGCCTTTCTCAACGCCCATTCGCCAAGCGGCACGACCAGCCCGGTTTCTTCCGCGACCCTGATGAAGTCGTCCGGCTGAACGAGGCCTCGCGTCGGCGAGTGCCATCGCATCAAGGCTTCGGCTCCGACGACTTCGCCGGAGGCGATATTCATGATCGGCTGAAAGTCCAGCTCGAACTCACGATGCGGCAGTGCTGCCTCAAGGTCTGCTTCAAGCGCACGGCGCGCCAGCACCATCGCGTCCATGTCCGGCTCGAAGAAGCGGTAGAGGTTGTGTCCCTCGCTCTTCGCTCGATAGAGCGCCGTATCGGCATTTTTCAGCAGCGTTTCGGCGTCCTTGCCGTCTTCAGGGAAACGCGCGATGCCAAGGCTGATGCCGACATGCATGTCGCGGCTGTTGTCGTGAAACGGCTTTCCGATGGCCTCGACGATGCGCCTGGCGAGCCTCTCGGCGTCGTCCTGGCCCTTGGGGTCGAACTGGATGATGACGAACTCGTCGCCGCCGAAACGGGCGACGATATCGGTTTTATCGCGCAGGCAGTTCTGCAAACGCTCGGCCACGCATTTCAGCAGCCAGTCGCCTGCTGGATGCCCCCAGGTGTCGTTGATGGCCTTGAAACGGTCGAGGTCGAGCGAGAACACCGCAAGACGCGTGTCCTTGGTGTCGCTCAAAGCCTGGTCGAGCCGTTCGCGGAACATGGAACGGTTGGGCAGGTTGGTCAGCGTGTCATGATGAGCCAGATGTGTCATGCGCTCTTCGACACGCCGGCGCTCGGTGACGTCGTCGAAAGTGGCAACCCAGCCGCCCCCGCTCATCGGCCGGCGCGAGATCATCACTGTCCTCCCGTCGGCAAGATGGCGATGTGTCGCCCGTGTTTGCCCGGCACGCAGGCAGACATCCGTCTTGGAAACCTCGTCCTCGATGTCGATGCCGGCATAAATGCCCTTGCTCACCAACAGGTGAAGCAACTCGCGATGCGTCAGGCCAAATGGGAAGTCGGCCTCATCCAGCCCATAGAGCTCCAGAAAACGCTGGTTTCGCACGATCAGCCTGCCGCCCGCATCATACATCAGCAAACCTTGCGACATGTTGGCGAGCGCCGCGTCGAAGCGGCGATGTTGTTCCTTTAGATTCTGTTCGGCATGCCGCTGTTCGGTGATGTCCTCGTAGATCGACACCCAGCCGCCCGAGGCGAGCGGCCGGTGGGAAATATTGATGATGCGCCCGTCGGAAAGGATCTCCTCGTAGGTCGAGGGCTTCGCCTGGTCGATATAGGGCTTGCGGATGGCGTAGAGCTCTTTGGCGCTCTGCGAGGCGACACCGATGTCGACGCTATGCTGGAGGATGTCGAAAAACAGGATGCCCGGCTGTATGACTTCGGCATCGAGGCAGAATATGCGGATGTAATTGCCGTTGCAGATGATCATGCGCTCGTCGGCATCGAACATGCACAGGCCATGCGACATGTTCTCGACGGCCGCCGAAAAACGCTCGTTTTGTTCGCGTAGCTCGTCTTCTATTCGTCGGATCGGGCTAACGCCTTCGGCCTCCCGTTCCGGGGTGGGCGAACCAGCCTTGAAATCAGCGACGGGCATCGGCGCGCCTGCAGACCGTGATCCAACGCGGTACTGTCATCCCCGCCGGTTAATTTACCGTTTTCAGTCGCTTGGATGCGCTGGAACAACCACCCGACGCTGGCTTTCGATCGCTGCAAAGCGCTTCAGGAACGCATTTTGCGCCCAGGTGACCGAGCGAGGCGTGAAGTCGAAGCGATCGGCATTGAAGCCACGCGGCCGGCCAAAGAACTCAGTTGCCTCGGCGGTCGAGAAGCCGGCGAGCAGCGTTGCCTCGAAATAGGCGGCGATCTGGTCGGCGCGCTTGATCTTTTTTCGTAGACCTGGGCCGAGCTCTGGCGACAGCGAGAAGCGCAGATGGATGGCGTGCTGCAATCGGAACTCGCAATCCTTGTAGCTGCCGCCCATCACCGATTTGAACGGCGAGATCATGTCGCCGATGACATATTCCGGCGCGTCGTGGAGGAGGGCCGCCAGTCGCGCATCGGCCGATGCCTCCGGTTGGATGTGAGAAAAGAGGGACTCAACCAGCAGCGAATGCTGGGCCACCGAAAAGGCATGTTCGCCACTGGTCTGGCCGTTCCAGCGGGCAACGCGGGCGAGCCCGTGGGCGATGTCGGAAATCTCCACATCGAGCGGTGACGGATCGAGCAGGTCAAGCCGCCTGCCGGACAGCATACGTTGCCAGGCGCGCGCTGGCGCACCGGCGCGATCGGCCGCCATCAGGCCCCCTCCGCGCCGACGGTTTCCTGCGGGAAGCCAAATTTCGCCCAAGCGGGAATGGCCAGCGAAACGGGAATATCGCCCGCCAGGATTTCCTGGCCGGCGTCGAGTGCGGCCTTGACCCGGTCGATACGGGCAATGGCAAGGCCCGTCGTTCCCGTCGTCGAGCCAAGAATGCCGAGCGGCCGCCCGTCCGCGGTCAGCTCCGTGCCCGGGGCGGGCAGGGGATGTTCGGCAGCGACGATCAGCACGCGTCGCCGGGCGGTGCCGCGATGCTGCATGCGCGAGACAACCTCCTGACCGACATAGCAGCCTTTCTTGAAGCCGACCCCACCGATCTCATCGAGCAGGACATCATGTGGGAAGGCATCGCCGAGCTGATAGTCGGCGCCGCTTTCGGCAATGCCATTGGCAATGCGAAAGGCGTGCCAGAGAGCCGGATCGCCGACATTGGCGGGCTCACCGTAGGTGCGTGTGACGGTTGCGTCTCTGAAGCGCTTGTCAGAAACCGAATTTGAATCAGCGTGTGAAGACCTTGAATCATCTCCCCACGCAACGGCGACAACAGCCTGATCTGTCTTGGCAATATCGACCTTGGCACGCAGTTTGTAGAGCATGAGCCGGCGCACGAAATCATCAGCGATGTCAGCACGGCATTCCAGCCGAAAGGCATTTTCAACGGCACGCGAGATCAGGAAATCAAACAGGACCTTGCCTTGCGGCGTGAGCAGGGCACCCGGCTTTGCCTCACCGATATGAAGCGCGTCGAGGTCGGTGGTCAGGATGTTCTGCAGGAAATGCTCGGCATCCGGACCTGATACGGAAATGAGGGCTCGGTCTGTCAGCATGGCAAAGGGCATGGGTGGAAATGAACCTGATCTTG
This sequence comes from Mesorhizobium shangrilense, assembly GCF_040537815.1. NCBI lineage: Bacteria > Pseudomonadati > Pseudomonadota > Alphaproteobacteria > Hyphomicrobiales > Phyllobacteriaceae > Mesorhizobium > Mesorhizobium shangrilense. The sequence continues at coordinate 2,309,907 of NZ_JBEWSZ010000001.1, read as the reverse complement.
CAAAAGTGCTGGCCTTTACGTAAGCCGCTGACACTCCCCCCGCAAGAGACTGGATCAGCATGGCCATGACCTACGACCTCATCCTGACAGGTGGCACGGTGGTCAACCATGACGGCCAGGGCACGCGCGACATCGGCGTCATCAAAGGGCGCATTGCCGCTATCGGTGATCTCAGCCAGGCATCTGCCGGCGAGACGATCGACTGTCGAGGGCTGCACGTCCTGCCTGGCGTCGTCGACAGCCAGGTGCATTTCCGCGAGCCGGGGCTGGAGCACAAGGAAGATCTGGAAACAGGTTCGCGCGCGGCCGTGCTCGGCGGCGTCACGGCTGTCTTCGAGATGCCGAACACCAATCCGCTCACCACCAGCGAAGCAGCGCTCGCCGATAAGGTGCGGCGCGCCACTGGCCGCATGCACTGCGACTTCGCTTTCTGGGTTGGCGGCACGCGTGAGAATGCGAGGGACGTCGGCGAGTTGGAACGCCTGCCAGGTGCGGCAGGCATCAAGGTGTTCATGGGCTCGTCGACCGGCGACCTGCTGGTCGAGGACGATGAGGGCGTTGCTTCGATCCTCAGAAACACGCGCCGCCGCGCCGCTTTCCATTCGGAGGACGAGTTCCGGCTGCGCGAGCGGCTTGGCGAGCGGGTCGAAGGCGATGCGTCATCGCACCCCGTATGGCGCGACGAGATCGCAGCACTCCGCTGCACCGAGCGGCTGGTCCGCATCGCGCGCGCGACCCGTGCCCGTATTCATGTGCTCCACATCTCGACTGCCGAGGAAATACTCTTCCTTGAGCAGCACAAGGATGTCGCGACCTGCGAGGCGACGCCGCATCACCTGACACTGAGCGCCGACGACTATGCGCGTCTGGGCACATTGATCCAGATGAACCCGCCGGTGCGCGCCATCAGTCATCGCGACGGCGTCTGGCATGGCATTTCGCAAGGCATCGTCGATGTGCTGGGCTCCGACCATGCTCCCCACACCCTGGCCGAGAAGGCAAAACCCTATCCGGCCTCACCGTCGGGCATGACCGGCGTGCAGACGCTGGTGCCTATCATGCTCGATCATGTGAATGCAGGGCGGCTGACGCTGGAGCGTTTCGTCGATCTTTCCAGCCATGGCCCGCAGCGCATCTTCGGCATGGCCAGGAAAGGCCGCGTCGCCGCCGGCTATGATGCCGATTTCACCATCGTCGACCTCAAGCGCCGCGAAACCATCACCAACGCCCAGGCCGGCTCGAAGGCAGGATGGACACCTTACGACGGCAAGCAAGTGACCGGCTGGCCGGTCGGCACCATGGTGCGCGGCCGGCGTGTGATGTGGGAGGGCGAAATCGTCACCGCGGGACAGGGCAAGGCGGTGGAGTTTTCCGAGGCATTGCCTGTCGCGTGACCGCGACCGGCTCAAGGCCTCTCGGGCCTCGGTGGCACGATAGATTTTCTCTCAGCCGTTGGTACGCGGGTCTTGTTTGAGAGCCGAGGCCTCAATCTCCCGCGACGAAGAACGTCCACTGCCCCGCCGGCGTAATGCCGACACGGTAGAAGATATAGGCGCCGAACTGCTTCATGTCGTCATAGTCGCCGGAGGTGACGATCTTGAACAGTTCGACACGCTGCTTGGGGTCGAGCTTGTCGAGCGGCAACGCAAAGAAGTATGGCCAGACATAAAGCTCCTGCGGCGTGCCGGCATCGAGATGGACAAAGCCGGCGTCGAGAACCTCTTCCAGTATGGCCAGGATCTCCTGGCCGTCCGCGTCACCTGAAAGACCTTTCAGGAAATTGACCGGGTCGCCGTCAATGTCGGTCAGCGACAGTTGCGTGATGGAATCGCCCGTGCCGATCAGCGGCCGAAGTTTTTCGATGTCGCCGCTTTTGCAGGCCTCGACGATGAGGCCATGCATGCGCCTGACGGGCTCGGGAAGCTTGTTGAGATCGTAGATAACCTCGGGCAGCGGCGCGTTGGGATCGATGCGCGGCGAGGCCTCGCCATCTTTCTTCGGCCCTGCCGGCTCGGCCTCATCAGGCGATTTGGGTTGGCTGGCCGATGGAGGTGTGCCGACAGGGTCCGGCATCGGCACGGCACTGCCGGGCGGCGACATGTCATCGTCGGCGGATGGAATGATCGGCGAGGGAAGTTCCTCGCGTTTGATCTCGCTCAGCGCAAAGGCGGGCTTGCTTGCAAGAAACAACATCGCGGGAGTGGCAACGCAAAAAGCGGCGAGCCAGATGCTGAGGACCAAGCCGCTTGGCTTGCCTGACATCGAAAAATTCACTGCCCGCGTCTCCATGGCTCCGGGCATGATGCCCAAACGGTGCTTCGTCGTCAAAGAACCCGTGGGTTCAGTGCCGCCACCGTTCAGGTTCGAAGGCCCCGGCGATCACCTTTTCACGCATGCGATCAAGGAGGGCAAGGGCCGACGTCTCGCCATTGGCGCGCAACATTTCACCGAATGCGGTTTCGAGCGCCGCTTCGGCGATGATCTCTGGCTCGATTCCAGCCGAAAGTCCTTCCGCCCAGGCTTCGCTGTGGCTTTCCACGGCGGTCAGGCGTTTCTCTTCCCTGACCAGCGCGTCGATGTCGTTGACGCCATGTTCCATCTGCGATGTCCACCCTTTCAAGCGGCGATCCGCCAGTCGCGAATCTGACTTGAGTTGTCTCTCTAACGGGACGGCCTATCTAAGCCTTTGTAAATACGTCATTTCTTTGATCGCCTTCTAGAAAACTCAAAGCGCTCCGCAAAATGACGTTCGATCCAAGGCAAACTTAGCCGATTAGATCGGCCAACGGGACGGAAACCTTCAGTTTGAGTTAATTTCACATCCGCAGGGTAACGTTTCGTTAACGTAGTTGCAGAAGTGCAACACTAGAATGCACGCCACGTAGCGAGACACAAGGAGGGAGTGCCTGTATCCAAAAGGAATTGGGCAGCCGGCTGTCAGTTGCCGTAGCGCGAAGCGATATCGCGCGACAGGGTTTCGCCTTCCTTCATGTAGCGGCTGATGGCTTCCGTGGCCGAGGCCGTGCATTGTGTATAGGTGCCGCCGAAGGAGCGGTAGCCGCGGTTGAAGCTGGCGATGAAGCGGGCGCGCCGCTCCGGGTCCGGATTCTCCGAATCGAGCAGCTTTTCCATCTCGCCTCGCCATTGGTCGCCTTTTTCGCCGCACAGATTGCGCAGGAAATGCAGCGAGCCAAGAACCTCCGCCAGGCGCATCAGGCCGGGCTCGAACGGTGCCTCGGCAGTCAAGGCCGGCCTTGCCGTGACAGCGAGGCTGACGGCAAGACATGCAGCGAAGAGCAGCGGCGCGCGGATCATAAGCCTTTGTGACCAAACAATTTGTCGCCTGCAAGGCGATTTTCGGGGCCGAGCAGTTCGTCGGCGACGTCAAAGACCGAGCCAGTGAGCGGCAGCCCCGACATTTCCGCCAGCGTGTAGAAAGCCGCCGTCTCCGCATCGTCGCTGGCCACGGCCTCGCCGCCGGCATAGGTGGCGCCGAACACCGTCAGCCGGTAGTCGACCGGATGATCATCGCTCCTGCCGTCGATATGGATTTCCCGAAGCGGGCGGTAATTTTCAGCTTGCAGCCGGGTTTCCTCCAGCAGTTCGCGCCTTGCAGCCTGCTCCAACGTCTCACCCGCCTCGACCTTGCCGCCGGGAAAGGCATAGAGCCCCTGTGATGGCTGCCGCGCCCGCTTGACCAGCAACACGGTGTCGTCGCGCACGACGGCGACCGAGACTGCCGGAAGTGTCTTTCGCGCCCCGTCCATGTTATCCCCAATCGCCTCGATTGAATGCGGCCCCTTGTGGACCGCGTGCTGGAAAGCAGCTTTAGCGGTTGCGCAACGCCGGTTCCATCGCCACGTTCGCACCTCAACAAGTTGCGGGTACCAGCTTCATGTGCGGACGTTTTGCCTTGACCGCCACGCCGGACCAGACGGCAGACTTTCTGGGTATGACGGGACTCGACGAATTTCCGGCGCGCTACAACATCGCGCCGACCCAGCCAATCCTGATGGCGCTCGCCGGCGCCCCGCAAGCCCCGGGTTCGAACCTGCCGAATCGCCAGTCGATGCTGGTGCGCTGGGGGCTGATCCCAACCTGGGTCAAGGATACCAGGGAATTTCCGCTGCTGATCAACGCGCGTTCGGAAGGTGCAGTGGAAAAGGCCTCGTTCCGCGCCGCCATGCGTCATCGCCGCGCGCTGGTGCCGGCTTCCGGATTCTATGAATGGCAACAGGCTGGTGGCAAGAAGGGGCAGCCCTATTGGATCCGGCCCAAGGACGGCGGGCTCGTCGCCTTCGCCGGGCTGATCGAAACCTATGCTGAACCCGGCGGCTCGGAAATGGACACGGGCGCTATCCTGACTGTCAGCGCCAATGCCGGCATCGCCCATATCCACGACCGCATGCCGGTCGTGATCCATCCACAGGATTTCGAGCGCTGGCTGGACTGCCGGACGCTGGAGCCACGCGACGTGGCCGACCTGCTGCAACCGGCGCAACCCGATTTTTTCGAGGCGATTCCGGTTTCCGACCTTGTCAACAAGGTCGCCAACACCGGTCCGGAGATCCAGGAAAGGGGTGTCGTCGGGCCGATGGTCGAGAAGGCCAAGCGCCAGAAACCCGGCGCGGACGACAGTCAGATGACTCTATTTTGAAGCGTGATTCGAGGGCGTGGGGTACGTCTTCCCGAAAGATCATGCTTGGACAACATGGCGCATATCGGCGCCCTTGATGCCGGCTTAAGGCGCCGGCCCCGCAACATCATCAGGCAGTGCGCGGAGATACGATCTTCTGCGCTGGCTTTTTCTTCTTCGCGGTGTGCAGAAGAGCGGCGACGATCGCGGCCGGGCCGATTGCCCTATAATGGTTGGTGAGCGCCGGTTGCTTGGCGCGGTTGGGGTCTTGCTTGGTTCGAGGCATCGTTCTCTTCCCTGGTAACATTTTCGTGTCTACATCTGGTGGCCGATTCCGACCAAATCGTGACGCCTTGTCGTCTATTCGGCGAATGTTTCATGACTGTGCCGACATGTTTAATAAAATGTTTCAGCGCAAGTTAACTCGTGAGCCAACGACATTTTTGCCGAAAGTAGCGACTTGACGGCAACACCGGCCAAGGCGATAAAGCCGCCCATGAAAACGTCTTTCGCCATTTGTGGCATTTGCATTATTGGCTAGCCTCGCGCTGGTCCGGACGTTTTCGCCTCATCTCCTTCCAGATTGGACAAACGCACCGGCCAGCAGGCTGGAGTACGCTTTGCGTTTCCGCGCAAACTGACCCGGCACCACCAAAACTGAGTAACCGGAAGGCATGAATGTCCGACGCATCGAATGGCTTGCGCCTCTACAACACACTGACGCGGTCGAAGCAGGATTTCGCTCCGATCGATGCTGATAACGTGCGCATGTATGTCTGCGGCCCGACGGTCTACGACTTTGCCCATATCGGCAATGCAAGGCCGGTGATCGTCTTCGATGTGCTGTTCCGTTTGCTGCGCCATGTGTACGGCGAGACGCATGTCACGTATGTGCGCAACATCACAGATGTAGACGACAAGATTAACGCGCGCGCGCTGCGCGATTTCGGCAGCGAGATTGCGTCAGGAAAACTGTCGCTGAACGAGGCGATCCGGCGGGTCACCGAAAAGACCGCGGATCAGTTCCACAAGGATGTAGCGACGCTCGGTTGCCTTGAGCCGACGGTCGAGCCACGCGCCACAGAGTTCGTCGAGCCTCGCGCCGATGGCAAGGCCGACATGATCACCTTGATTCAAAGCCTGATCGAACGCGGCCATGCCTATGTTGCGGCGGGCGAAGTCCTGTTCGACACCGCGTCGATGCCGGACTACGGCCAGCTGTCGAAGCGCAATCTGGATGAGCAGCAGGCAGGCGCTCGCGTTGCTGTCGACGCACACAAGAAGGCGCCTGGCGATTTCGTGCTGTGGAAGCTGTCGTCGCCGGAGGAACCGGGCTGGAATTCGCCCTGGGGCAGGGGCCGGCCAGGCTGGCACATCGAATGCTCGGCGATGTCGGCCGCCTATCTCGGCGAGGTCTTCGACATCCATGGCGGCGGTCTTGACCTGATCTTTCCGCACCATGAGAACGAGATCGCCCAGTCGCGCTGCGCCCATGGCACCGACGTGATGGCCAACATCTGGATGCACAACGGTTTCCTGCAGGTCGAGGGGCAGAAAATGTCCAAGAGCCTGGGCAATTTCTACTCGATCAACGAGTTGCTGGAGACGGAGACTTTCGGTGGCCGCAAATGGCCGGGCGACGTTCTGCGGCTGGCGATGCTGATGACGCATTACCGCGAGCCGATCGACTTTTCGGTGCGCAAACTGGAAGAGGCGGAGAATACGTTGCGCAAATGGAAGCGGGCGGCGGATCTGGCGCCGGCAGCGGCAACACTGCTGCCCGTGGAGGTGGTGGAAGCCCTGTCGGACGACCTCGCCACCTACGCTGCGTTCCAGTTGCTGACGCAACTGGCCGGCGAGGCTGCCGATGGCAACGATGCCGCCGCTTCGCTGAAGGCGGCCCTTCTGTTCCTCGGTTTCGATGTTGCATCGGCGGCCGTCGATGAAGATGCTGTCGCCATGGCGATCGCCCAGCGCCTTGCCCTTATCGCCGCGAAGGACTGGGCCGGGGCTGATCGCATCCGCGATGAACTGCTGGCACAAGGTGTACAACTGAAGGATGGCAAGGATCCCGCCACCGGCGAACGCATCACCACCTGGGAGGTAAAAAGATGATCGACCATCTCGGCATTACCGTTTCCGATTTCGACGCGTCGAAGGCGTTCTACGACAGGGCGATGGCGCCGCTTGGAGCCTCGCTCCTCTACATGGTGCCGCAGGAATACACCGGCGGCGCCAAGGTTGGCGGTTATGGCCGCGACCGGCCGGTGTTCTGGCTGCATGGCGGCAAGGACAAGCCGAAGGACCACCAGCACGTTGCCTTCACCGCCCGCAGCCGCGCCGAGGTCGACGCCTTCCACACGGCGGCCCTCGCTGCCGGCGGCAAGGACAATGGTGGGCCGGGCCTGCGCCCGCACTATCATGCGAACTACTATGGCGCTTTTGTCTTCGATCCCGACGGCAACAATGTCGAGGCCGTCTGCCATGCGCCGGAGTAACCAGCGATGAGCCTCGATAACCGGCCGATCTACACGGGCGGCTGCCAATGCGGCGCGGTGCGCTTTCGCGTCGAAGGCGCGCTCGGCGATGCCTCCATCTGCCATTGCCGTATGTGCCAGAAGGCATTCGGCGCTTTCTACGCGCCGCTTGTCTCGGTACGCGGGACGATGTTCGACTGGACGCGCGGCGAGCCGAAATACTTCCAGTCGTCCAACCACGGCAGACGCGGTTTTTGCGCCAATTGCGGCACGCCGCTCAGCTACACCGCCCCCGATGGCATGGCACTCGCCATCGGCGCCTTCGACGATCCGCAGGGGATAGCGCCGTTGATCCAGTGGGGAACCGAGGCAAAACTGCCCTATGTCGACACCATTCCGAACTTGCCCGGCAAGGACACTATGGACGACGCCGAGGCCGTCGCCTTCCTGGCTGGTCTCGTCTCCTACCAGCACCCCGACCACGACACCGAACAATGGCCGCCAGAGGAAAGATCATGACAGAACCTGTTCGAACCGGTGGCTGCCAGTGCGGCGCCGTGCGTTTTCGCATCCATGGGGCGCTTGGGCGCCCGTCGATCTGCCACTGCCGCATGTGCCAGAAACAGTTCGGTTCGTTCTTCGGCGCATTGGTGACGGTGCCCAAGGACGGCGTCGAATGGACCCATGAAGAGCCAAGTTATTTCAAGTCGTCGGTCAACATTGATCGCGGCTTCTGCGCCCGCTGCGGCACGCCGCTGACTTACCGGCAGCCCGGCGGGTTGGAGATCGCCATCGGCGCCTTCGACGACCGCTCGGATCTCGCGCCGCAAATCCAGGTCAATTATGCTGTCCGGCTGCCATGGGTGGAAAAGATCTTCGACGCGCCCGTGCATCAGGATCCTGACTACTACTCCCGGCAGGAATCGATCATTTCCTTCCAGCATCCCGACCACGAAACGGCGGACTGGCCGACCAAAGGTTTGCAGCTATGAGCAGTCAATTGCGTACCCTCTATCCGGAGATCGAAGCGTTCGATTCCGGCATGCTCGATGTCGGCGATGGCCACCAGGTCTACTGGGAGCGCTCCGGCACCAAAGGTGCCAAGCCGGCGGTGTTCCTGCATGGTGGTCCAGGCGGCACCATCTCGCCAAAGCATCGGCGGCTGTTCGACCCGAAACTCTACGATGTCATCCTGTTCGATCAGCGTGGCTGCGGAAAATCGACGCCCAATGCTTCGATCGAGGCCAACACCACCTGGCATCTGGTCGCGGACATCGAGCGTCTGCGCGAAATGGCCGGCTTCGACAAATGGCTGGTGTTTGGTGGTTCCTGGGGCTCGACGCTGGCGCTGGCCTATGCCGAGACGCACCCTGAGCGCGTCAGCGAATTGGTCGTGCGCGGCATCTACACGCTGACGCGGGCGGAACTCGAATGGTACTATCAGTTCGGCGTGTCGGAAATGTTCCCGGACAAGTGGGAGCGGTTCCTGGCGCCGATTCCGGAAGCCGAGCGCGGCGACATGATGGCCGCCTATCGGAAACGTCTCGTCGGGCCAGACCGCAAGGCGCAGATCGAGGCGGCCCGGGCCTGGAGCCTGTGGGAAGGCGAGACGATCACGCTGCTGCCGGAGCCCGAAACCAGTGGTCCGTTCGGCCAGGACGACTATGCCGTCGCCTTCGCCCGCATCGAGAACCACTATTTCGTCCATGCCGGCTGGCTGGAAGAAGGCCAGTTGCTGCGCGATGCGCACAAGCTCAAGGATATTCCCGGCACCATCGTCCACGGCCGCTACGATATGCCGTGTCCGGCACGCTACGCCTGGGCGCTGCACAAGGCCTGGCCGAAGGCGGATTTCCATCTGATCGAGGGCGCCGGCCATGCCTATTCCGAACCGGGCATCCTCGACCGGCTGATCCGGGCGACGGATCGGTTTGCGGGGAAATGACGATGCCGGTTTGTGCTCTACGGCGCCCCCCTCTGTCCTGCCGGACATCTCCCCCACCAGGGGGGGGATCGGCAGTTTCGGCCTTGCGGCGTCTCCTGCAACGCCGGAGATCGGCGAAAGCACTGGGGACGGCCAATCTCCCCCCAAGTGGGGGAGATGTCCGGCAGGGCAGAGGGGGGCGTGAAGGATCGCGGCCTATCGAGCTACTGCTATGACAAAGCAACGCCTCTATCTCTTCGACACCACACTTCGCGATGGCCAGCAGACGCCGGGTATCGACTTTTCCGTCGAGGACAAGATCGCCATCGCAAAGCTGCTCGACGAATTCGGCCTCGATTATATCGAGGGCGGCTATCCCGGCGCCAACCCGACCGACACCGCATTCTTTGCCAAGAACCGCACCGCGCGCGCGAAATTTGTTGCCTTCGGCATGACCAAGCGGGCAGGGGTGTCTGCGTCCAACGATCCCGGCCTAGCGGCACTCATCCAATCGCAGTCGGACGCCATCTGTTTTGTTGCCAAGAGCTGGGACTATCATGTTCGCGTCGCACTTGGCTGTACCAACGAGGAGAACCTCGACGCGATCAAGGCATCGGTCGAAGCGGCGCTTGCCGCCGGCAAGGAAGCGATGGTCGACTGCGAGCATTTCTTCGACGGCTTCAAGGCCAATCCCGCCTATGCGCTGGCCTGCGCCAGGGCGGCCTATGATGCCGGTGCCCGCTGGGTGGTGCTGTGCGACACCAATGGCGGCACGCAGCCATCGGAAGTCCGCGCCATCGTCGAGGCGGTCATAGCTTCGGGCATACCGGGCAACAATCTCGGCATCCATGCTCATGACGACACTGGCCAGGCGGTCGCCAATTCACTCGCTGCCGTCGAGGCCGGCGTGCGCCAGATCCAGGGCACGCTGAACGGCATCGGCGAGCGCTGCGGCAATGCCAACCTGGTCACGTTGATCCCGACACTGGCATTGAAGCCAGCCTTTTCCGATCGCTTCGAAACCGGCATTTCAACCGAGGCCCTGACTGGCGTATCCCGTCTTTCCCGCGCCTTCGATGAGCTGCTGAACCGCGCACCGGAAGCGCAGGCGCCCTATGTCGGCGCTTCCGCCTTCGCCACCAAGGCCGGCATCCACGCCTCGGCGCTGGCCAAGGAGCCGGCAACCTATGAGCACGTGCCGCCCGAAGCCGTCGGCAACCGCCGACGCGTGATGGTCTCTGACCAGGGCGGCAAGGCCAACTTCCTCGCCGAGCTGAAGCGGCGCGGCATCGATGTGCCCAGGGACGATCATCGGCTCGATGCGCTGATTGCCGTGGTCAAGGAACGCGAGGCGGAAGGCTATGCCTATGAGGGTGCGGACGCCAGCTTCGAACTCCTGGCGCGCAAGATGCTGCACGGCCTGCCAGAGTTCTTCCACGTTACTTCGTTCCGCTGCATGATCGAACGTCGCTTCGACGCCAATGGCCAGCTGAAGACCGTGTCGGAGGCGGTGGTCAAGGTGCTGGTCGAGGGTGAGGAGAAGATGTCGGTGGCGGAGGGGCACGGCCCGGTCAATGCGCTCGACATCGCGCTGCGCAAGGATCTCGGCAAATTCCAGAACGAGATCGCCGACCTCGAACTCGCTGACTTCAAGGTGCGTATCCTCAATGGCGGCACGGAGGCCATTACTCGCGTGCTGATCGAATCGCACGACGGCACTGGTGCACGCTGGTGGACGGTGGGCGTTTCCGAAAACATCATCGACGCCTCCTTCCAGGCGCTTATGGACTCCATCGTCTACAAGCTGATGAAGAACCGCGACATGGCCGGGCTGGTCGCGGCGGAGTAGCCTTGAACCATCAGCGGAAGTCCATTGATCCATCAGAATTTTGCGATGGTCTTGCCGAGGTGGCTGGGCCATAGCGTTGGCCCATGGCCACTGATGCAATGATGCTGGACGCAGATTCGAAGGCGCGGCGCGGCTTTCTGCTGGCACTGGGCGCCTATTTGCTTTGGGGTCTCTTGCCTTTCTACATGAAAGCGGTCGCTCACCTCCCGCTTGCCGAGGTTATAGCCCATCGCATCGTCTGGTCCGTCCCGATCGCCGCGGCGGTTCTGATCTGGGCCGGCCGCACGGCGGATTTCAAGGCGGCGCTGCGTTCACCCCGTACCATTTCGATGGCGGCGCTGACGGCGGCGTTGATATCGATCAACTGGGGCATCTATGTCTGGGCGATCTCTGTCGATCGCACTGTCGAGACGGCGCTCGGCTATTACATCAACCCGCTGGTCAGTGTCGTCGTTGGCGCGCTGGTGCTTGGTGAGCGGCTCGGCCGGCTGCAGATCGCGGCCGTGGTGCTGGCGGCGATAGCGGTCGCGGTGCTCACGGTCGAGGCAGGCAAGCTGCCCTGGGTATCCCTGGCGCTGGCATTTTCCTTCGCCGCCTACGGCTTCTTCCGCAAGACGCTGCCGATCGGCCCCAGCCAGGGTTTCCTGCTCGAGGTAATGCTGCTGTCCATTCCGGCACTCACCTATATTATCTTCCTGATTGCCACCGGACAGGACCATTTTGTCTCCAGCACATCCACCGATACGGCTCTGCTGATCGGCTGTGGTCCGGTCACCTCGGTGCCGCTCCTGTTGTTTGCGTTCGGCGCCAAGCTCTTGCGCCTGTCCACCATCGGCATCATGCAGTATATCGCGCCGACCATGGTGTTCGTGATCGCCGTGCTGATTTTCGACGAACCATTCGGCGGCATCGATGCCGTCGCCTTTGGGCTTATCTGGGTCGCGCTGGCGATCTATTCCTGGTCGATGTTCCGTGGCCGCGAGATCCGGCCGGCCAGGCCCGAGATACGATAGGATTTCCAGATGTACGTGCTGCACATCGCCAACAAGAACTATTCTTCATGGTCGTTGCGGCCATGGGTGCTGATGCGCGTGCTCGACATTCCGTTCGAGGAGCGGCTGACGCCATTTCCGACAGGATCGAGCTGGGAACTCTACCGTCCATTCTCGCCTAGCGGCCGGGTGCCGTGCCTGGTCGACGACGGCTGGGCGGTATGGGATTCGCTCGCCATCGCCGAATATCTGGCCGAGCATCATCACGGCGTCTGGCCGGTTGAAGCCAAGGCCCGTGCCTGGGCGCGCTCGGCCGCGGCCGAAATGCATTCGAGCTTCACCGCCTTGCGAAATGACTGCTCGATGAGTTGCGGCGTGCGCGTGCAACCATTGCCGATGTCCGACGCGCTGAAGCAGGATCTCTTCCGCCTCGCCGATCTCTGGAACGATGGCCTTGCGCGCTTCGGCGGTCCGTTCCTGGCCGGCAATGCCTTCACCGCCGTTGATGCCTTCTTTGCCCCGGTGGCGTTTCGGGCTCAGTCCTATGGGCTGTCTTTCGAGGGCGCCGCGGCTGGCTATCCCGAGCGGTTGCTTGACCTGCCCGCGATGCGCGAATGGTATGCCGCCGCGCTTGCCGAGACGTGGCGCGAGCCCGGCCATGAGGCCGAAGTCCGCGCCGCCGGCACCATCATCGAGGATCTTCGTGCTCCGACGTAAAGGCTGCTACGCCCCCCGGCCAAGCCGCCTCACAAACATATAGGTCGCTGCCGCGATAATCACCGATATCGCGGTCACCACCCAAAAACCCACTGGCGTGTCGACCAGAGGAAGCCCGCCGACATTCATGCCGAACAGGCCCGAGATGATGGTCATCGGCAGCAGCACCGCCGTCATGACGGAGAGAACATACAGCAACTGGTTCGATTGCATGGTCAGCTTGGCCATCAACTCGTCCTGCAGCAATCTTGTGCGCGCCTGCAACTGCTCGCCATCATTATAGAGGGTCAGCGCCCGGTGCGAGAGCCTGGCCGCCATATCATTGATCGTATCGGGTAGCTCGTCGCGATGCGAATGGTCGAGATGGCGAAACAGGTTGGTCAGCGTCGCCATCTGCCGGTGGATCACCACCAGTTGCCGGCGCGCCTCGACCAGCGCTTGCCGCTCATTGTGCCATGCATCGCGCACGACACGGTCCTCGATACCGTCGAGCGTGTCGCCGAGCTTGCCGAGCTCGGTCGCCATGCCGTCAAGCGACTCGCCCATCACGGCCTCGATCAGTTCGGCCGGCGAGCGGAATTTCCGCGATCCGTTCTCCACCGCCTTGCGGACCGCGTCGACCGACTCCAGCGGCTGCTTGCGGGCGCCAATCAGCATCGTGTCGTTGAAGGCGAAGCGGAAATGGACGAGCCCGCGCGCTTCCGAAAAATCGTGCCTGAGGTCCGGCAGATCGCCAAAGAGCCAGTTGTCCTCGTAGTCGATGTGGCAGCCATGGCTGGGCGCGAGGAAAGCGTCGCGCGCCGCCGCCGGCAAAGCCTTCTCCGCGCCGATTTCCTGGCGGGCGTGCAGATCCGTGATCTGGTAGCTCCGCCACGTCCAGCGCGCGGCGGCGGCATCCTTGGTTCGCGCGCCCTCGGCGGTGAAATGATAGATGAAAAACAGCCCGTGCTCGTCGGGCATGTAAGGCGTCAGATCGGAGCCTTCGGGGGTGAGGGCTATGTTCATGGTCGCTTCGCCAGATGCAGGTCACAACGTCAGCCGCATGGCGGCTCGACGGCAAACATCTAGCACGGACAAACCCGGCTTCGTGTGACGGTTTGTTGACACTTGCAGGCCGGCGGCCCATTCGCCGCCGGCCTGGCTTTGCTTGAGATGCCTCGTGGCATCAGCGCTTCGGCCCAAATCCCGGGTAGGGATTGAGCGGCACGACAGCGGCAATATCCATCATGCCGGCCTTGACCAGCGGCAAGGTGGCGAGATGGCTGCGCACATCGGCATCACTGCTGGCCTCGAACATCATGCCGCTGCCGGGAATGTCGCCACGATTCCACACCTGGCGCACGGCGCCTTCGGCATAGAGCGTGCGGCGCTGCTCGGCTTCACTGGGCAACAGCGGAGCGAAATCAGCATCGGTGAACTTTTGGGTGTTGCGGGTGAGAAGGGCAAAGAATTGCATGGCGATCTCCTTGGTTGTGATGACCAACCATTGCTTTGACGGACAAGACTGTCCAAGACTGATTAGGCTAAAGTTGAGACCTGCAAGGGCTTGATAGGGACAAAAATGTTCGACTTGCGTCAGATCCGGTATTTCGTTGCCGTGGCGGAAACCGGCAATGTCGGCCGCGCCGCCGAACTGCTGCATATTTCGCAGTCACCGCTCAGCCGGCAGATCATTCAGCTTGAGGAACAGCTTGGCGTCCCGCTGTTCGAACGGGCAAGGCAGCGGGTCCACCTCAACGCCGAAGGCCGCGCCTTCCTCACTCAAGCGCGAACGCTGTTGGCCAACGCAAGGCAGTTGGAGGAGCTCGGCCGCAATCTCGCCAGCGGCGCTGTTGGGCGCCTCGCCATCGGCTATGTCGAGGGCGCTGTCCACGCCGGCCTCGTCGCCGGGATGCTACGGCAGTTTCGCCGCGACCGGCCGGATTTTCACCTTCGGCTGATGAACCAGCGGTCGGCTGCACAAGTGGAAGGTCTGCGCCAACGCGCGCTCGATCTGGGCTTGGTCTATTCGCCGCCGGCCTTCGACGATCCGGATATAGACTGCACGCTGATCAGGCGCGAGCCGCTGGTGCTGGCGATGCCGGAGGGCGATCTGCTTGCCGATGTCAGCGACATCCAGCCTCATCATCTCGACGGTCGCACCTGGATCACCGTGGTGCGCCAGCCTGACGACACCAACCGCGGCCAATTCCTCGCCGCCTGCGCCAAGGCCGGCTTCCTGCCGGACATTTCCTATGAAACGGCCGATCCGCTGACGTCGCTGGGGCTGGTCAGTGCTGGACTTGGCCTTGCAACGGTGCAGGCCAGCTTGCGGAGCGTGGCACCACCTCGGATCGAGCTTCGCGAGCTACCGTGGTTCGAACGCACGGTCTCGATTCACCTTGCATGGCGGCGTCACGACCGCCGCGAGGTGATATCAGCCTTGCGGAAGGCGGCTCAGGAAGAGGGCAGTAGGCAGTAGGCAGTAGGCAGTAGGCAGTAGGCAGTAGGCAGTAGGCAGTAGGCAGTAGGCAGTAGGCAGTAGGCAGTAGGGGGAGCATCTCCCGAGTGCTGTTTTTCAGCACCCAAACATACTGCCTTATTGCCCTACTGCCTTATTCCCCTGACCTCACAGCTTGTCGATTACCGACTGCACTCCTTCGGTCGGTGCGTCGACCGAGGAGCCGGCCACCATGATGGCGGCGACGATCGCTTCGGGATCGTTGACCACCAGGGGTTTCACCCGCTGTGCCGTGTGGATGAAGCCTTCGGTGGCCATGTGATCGAGCAGCGCCAGCATCGGATCCCAGAATCCTCCGACATTGCCGAAGACGATCGGTTTTCGGTGATGGCCGAGTTGCGCCCAGGTCATGACCTCGACGATTTCCTCGACCGTGCCAATGCCGCCCGGCAGCGCCACAAAGGCGTCGGATTTCTCGAACATCCTGTGTTTGCGCTCGTGCATGTTTTCGGTGATCAAGAGCTCGTCGAGACGGTCAAGCGCGGTTTCCGTCGCTTCCCTGTTGATCAGGAAGCGCGGAATGATGCCCGTCACCTTGCCGCCGGCCCGTAGCGCGCCCTCGGCGACGGCGCCCATGATGCCCTTGGTGCCGCCGCCATAGACAAGCCGCAGGCCGGAGCGGGCAATGGAGCGCCCAAGCAGGTGTCCAGCCTTGACATAAGTTTCATCATGGCCCGGAGACGAGCCGCAATAGACGCAGACGGATCGAATCGTGTTCATGCAACTGATTGGTGATTGGGTCCGTAACCATGGTCAAGCCCATGGCGGGCTTTTTCTTGTCGGCCTTTGCAAAACACGCTAGACCGGCATTAGGTGGCTAAGGGGCAGGGAAATATGGCAATTAATCCATTGAAGGCGTTTTTGTTCGCGGCGGGTGGGACCGTAGCCGCGGCCGGGACCGCCTATGTATCGGGCGCACTCGACCCGTATCTCAAACATACGCCACCGGCGGAAGTGGCGGCGTTGACGCCGCCGGCCGGGACCGAGGCAAAGCCGGTCGCATCGGGGACCGAAGCGCGGCTTCCCGCCCCGCCGTCACCGGCAGCCCCCGCTTCGGGTACAAACGCAGTGGCGCCGGCAGCGCCCGCCACCAATGCGATGGCGCCGGCAAAGCCATCAGAACCGGCCGCCGCGCCGGCCATTACGCCCGCTCCGGCTGCTGCCGGGCCGGTCGCGCCGACCTTTGATGTCGTGCGGGTCGAAAGCAATGGCTCGATCGTCGTCGCCGGCAATGCAGCACCCAATGCCAAGGTCGAGATCCTCAACGGCTCGACGGTTCTCGGTTCGACTGTCGCTGGCGCCGACGGCGCGTTCGTCATCGTCCTCGACGATCCGCTGAAGCCTGGTGACTATACGATCACGCTGCGTTCGACGACGTCGGACAAGCTTGTGGTCGCTTCGGCGCAGACTGCCGTTGTCTCGGTTCCTGCCAACGCGTCCGGTCAGGTTTTGGCGATGGTCGAGGAACCAGGCAAGCCGTCGGAACTCATCACCGTTCCCACAGTCGAGAAAAAGCCGGAGACGCAGGTCGCCGCCGCACCGGCCGCAACGCAGCCCAGCGCCGACGCGCCTGCTGCCACGGCAGTACCGGCCGCACCTGCCGCCGTGGCGCCCGCCGCAGTTGAAGCTGTTCGGGCAAAGCCGGCTGAGCCGGCGGCGGTAGCTGCTGCCGCAGCGGCGGAACCCAAGATCGTCGTCGAAGCGGTCGAGATCGACGGCAACAAGATCTTTGTTGCCGGTCTTGCCGATGCCGGCCGCAAGGTGCGTGCCTATGCCAATGATATCCTGCTCGGTGATGCGCAAACCTCGCCCGACGGCCATTTCCTGGTCGAGGCGACGCGCGACATTCCGGTCGGCAATTACACCATTCATGTCGACGGCCTCGACGCCGACGGAGTGAAGGTGGTTGCCCGTGCAGCCGTGCCGTTCGAGCGCGAGCCGGGCGAGGCAGTCGCAGCGGTCGCGCCTGCCGAGACCAAGCCTGCTGACGCAAAGCCGGCTGCGGTCGCCGCCGCCGAGGCGCCGTCCGCCCCGGCGACAGCCGCGCCTGCTGCTCAACCGGCCGCGCCCGCCGTCGCTGCCGCACCCGCGCCCGCCGCAGAAGCACCGGCGCCAGCGGCGACACCGGCACCGGCGGTTGCGGCGACGCCCGCGCCCGCCGCGGAGGGCCCGGCAAAGGTCGCGGCCGCCACGCCGGGAGCGGACGTTCCCGAGATTGTCGCGCCAAAGCTTGAGCACACCGATGGTGCCGTCATCATCCGCCGCAACGATACGCTTTGGCGGATCTCGCGGCGCGTCTATGGTCACGGCGTGCGCTATTCTACCATCTACCTGGCCAACCAGGACCAGATCCGAGACCCAAACCGCATCTGGCCGGGGCAAGTGTTCAAGGTTCCTGAGAAGTCGAAGGAAGGTGAAGCCGCCAACCTCAAGGCAATGGGTGAACAGGCGACGACGGCCCCGGCCAAGACCGAGTAAAGCCGTTCTGCCCATCAGGATAGGTTGCGGCGGAGCAAGTCATCGTTTATCGCCGATGAACGATGACCGAATCCCACCCTGGAACTGACCGCAACCGCGGCGCGCCGGATAGCCGCGCCGTTGCCGCCCGGCTTGCCGCTCTGTCGCACCCGGCGCGCATCGAGATATTGAAACACCTTTCCGCCAGCAACTCCTGTTGCTGCCGGGAGGTTGTCGATCATCTCGACCTGGCGCAATCCACTGTATCACAGCATCTGAAAATCCTGGTCGAGGCCGGGCTGGTCCGGTTCGCGCCGGACCGGCAACGCTCGCGCTACGAAGTTGACCGCGAAGCGCTGGCCGGTGTTTCCGCGTCGCTCAACGCACTCGTCAATTCTTGCTGCGCCGCTAATAAGAGATAAGAAAAATGGCCGAAAAAACCGTCTCCGCCGAAGCCGATACCCTGACGACCTTGCGCAACCTCTGGCCCTATATGTGGCCCGCCGATCGCGCCGACCTCAGGGCGCGCGTCACCTGGGCGACCCTGCTGCTGGTCGTCGCGAAGCTGACGCTCGTCGCCGGTCCCTATTTCTTCAAATGGGCGACCGACGCGCTGGCCGGTGCCTCGAGGGCGCCGCCGCCCCTGCCGTCCTTCATGCTCGCGCCGGTCATGCTGGTCATCGCCTACAATGTGCTGAGGCTGGTCCAACTCGGGTTCAACCAACTTCGCGACGCACTCTTTGCCCGTGTCGGACAATATGCTGTGCGCCAGCTTGCTTTTCGCACCTTCGTTCATATGCATCAGCTGTCGCTGCGCTTCCATCTCGAGCGCCGCACCGGCGGCCTGTCGCGCATCATCGAGCGCGGCACCAAGGGCATCGAGACGATCGTGCGCTTCATCATGCTAAACACCGCGCCGACCATTCTTGAGTTCGCGTTGACCGCCGGTATTTTTGCCTTCACTTATGGCTGGAAATACGTGGCCGTGGTCGCCGTCACCGTCTGCCTCTATGTCTGGTTCACGGTCAAGGCCAGCGACTGGCGCATCTCCATCCGCCGCGACATGAACGACAGCGACACCGACGCCAACACCAAGGCGATCGACTCGCTGCTCAACTTCGAGACAGTCAAATACTTCACCAATGAAGCCATGGAAGCCGAACGCTTCGACCGCTCGATGGCGCGCTATGAAATCGCCGCGACGAAAACCTGGACCTCGCTCGGCTGGCTGAATTTTGGCCAGGGCGTCATCTTTGGCCTTGGGACCGTCATTGTCATGTGCATGTCCGCGCTGGAGGTACAGGCTGGTACGCAGACGGTCGGTGACTTCGTCTTCATCAATGCCATGCTGGTGCAGCTTTCGGTGCCGCTCAATTTCATCGGCTTCATCTACCGTGAAATCCGCCAGGGATTGACTGACATCGAGCACATGTTCGACCTGCTCGACGTGCCTCAGGAGATCGTCGACAAGCCCGACGCCAAACCGCTTGTCGTCGAAGCCGGCAAGGTCGAGTTCCGCGACGTGCATTTTTCCTACGATCCGAACCGCAAGATCCTGAAGGGCGTGAGCTTCGAGGTGCCGGCCGGCAAGACGGTAGCCATCGTCGGGCCGTCGGGTGCCGGTAAGTCGACCATTTCGCGCCTGCTGTTCCGCTTTTACGACGTGCAGGCCGGCAAGGTCCTGATCGACGGCCAGGACATCAGGGATGTGACCCAGGAAAGTCTGCGTGCCGTGCTTGGCATGGTGCCTCAGGACACAGTGCTATTCAACGACACCATCGCCTATAACATCCGCTATGGCCGCGTCGACGCGAGCGAAGAGGAGGTCCGCAAGGCAGCCGAACTCGCCCAGATCGGAACATTCATCGAAAAACTGCCCGACGGCTACAAGTCGATGGTCGGCGAGCGCGGACTGAAGCTCTCCGGTGGCGAGAAGCAGCGCGTGGCGATTGCCCGCACCATCCTGAAGGCGCCGCCTATCCTGATGCTGGACGAGGCAACGTCGGCACTGGACAGCCATACCGAACAGGAGATCCAGGCCGCACTTGATCTGGTCAGCCGCGGCCGCACGACGATCGTCATTGCCCACCGGCTGTCGACGGTGATTTCCGCCGACGAGATCATCGTTTTGCAGGACGGCCAGATCGCGGAGCGTGGCACCCATGCCGACCTGATGCGCAAGCACGGCCTCTACGCCTCTATGTGGGATCGCCAGCGCGAGGCGACCGAAGCCGAGGAGCGGCTGCGCATCGCGCGTGAGGGCGACGAACTGGGTGTCATTGTTCGCCGTCGCACATCCGAGGTGAATTGAAGGCGCGGAAAGGCAGTGGTTTTTCCGCTTGACCTCAACTTAAGTTGAGATCGTAGACCTCCGATCGAAGGTGCCAAGGGCATCCGCTCGCAATCGGAGGTGTGAAAAATGGATCTGCTAAATCAACAGCTTGGCAATATCAGCGTGTTCAGGGTGGACAAGTTCGTCGTCCCAGCCGAGGCCCGCGAGGAGATACTCCGCAAGGTCAGGGCGACGCATGAATTGCTGCGCCTGCAAGATGGGTTCGTGCAGGATTTTCTGCTTGAGCAATTCTCGGGCCCGGGCGAGTTCAATCTCGTCACAATTGTCGAGTGGGAAAACCAGGCGGCCGTCGACAACGTCGTGCCAATCGTCAAGGCGGCGCAGGCGCTTGTCGGTTTCAACCCTCAGGAAACGCTCACTCGGCTGGGCGTCCGTGCGGACATCGCCAACTACCAGCGGATTCCCGGTTTCTAGCCAGGCCCGCGGATGACCGCTTTTCCCTACCACGCAGCGCATGCGCTGGGCGCATGGCTCCTGCTCTTGCCAGTCTGATTGTCGCGTTGCGGCGGTGGGACGTTTCCGATAGACAGGCCGGACCTGAAATGGAGCCTGTTTTCAACCGATGAGCCTCGTTGACACGATCAAGAATGCGTTCGTTCCGATCCATCGCGAGGGCTATCCGTTCATCGCCGCCTTCGGCGCGGCAACGCTCTTTCTTGGCTATTTCTCGTCCATCCTGTTCTGGATCGGCCTGATCCTGACGGCATGGTGTGTCTATTTCTTCCGTGATCCGGAACGCGTCACGCCGGTCGACGATCGTCTGGTGGTGAGCCCCGCCGACGGTATCATCTCGGCGGTTGGACCGGCTGTGCCGCCGCGCGAGCTTGGCCTCGGCAATGGCGAGATGACCCGCATCTCGGTGTTCATGAACGTCTTTTCCTGTCATGTGAACCGCGCGCCGGTGCGTGGCCGCATCTCCAAAATCGAGCATCGGCCAGGAAAATTCCTCAATGCCGAGCTCGATAAGGCAAGCACTGAGAACGAGCGCAATGGTCTGGTCATCGAGAGCCCGAACGGCGTTGTCGCCGCCGTGCAGATCGCCGGCCTGGTGGCGCGGCGCATCGTCTGTTGGGCCGAGACCGGCGGCACGATCGCCATCGGCGAGCGTTTCGGCCTGATCCGCTTCGGTTCGCGCGTCGACGTGTTCCTGCCCTTGACCGCCACGCCGCGCGTTGCCGTTGGCCAGACGGCCGTTGGCGGCGAGACCGTGCTGGCCGAATTCGGCGGCATTGCCGGAACACCCCTCGTACGGATTTCCTGACCGTGGGCGCGCCGTTCAAGAAATTCGAGGCGCATGGCAGCGGCGGCCCGCGCATCCGTGAAATCCCGATGCGCATGGTGCTGCCGAACCTCGTCACCGTGCTTGCCATCTGTGCCGGCCTGTCCGGCATCCGCTTCGGTTTCGAAGGCCGTTTCGAGACCGCGGTGGTGATGGTGCTGCTCGCCGCCTTTCTCGACGGCATCGACGGGCGTCTGGCGCGGATGCTGAAGGCGACCTCGAAATTCGGCGCGCAGATGGATTCCCTGGCCGACATCGTCAATTTCGGCGTGGCGCCCGCCTTGGTGCTTTATGCCTTCATGCTCGACCAGGCCGGCTCGCCGGGCTGGATCGCCGCGCTCCTGTTCGCAATTGCCTGCGGGTTGAGGCTCGCACGCTTCAATGTGCTGGACGAGGAAATCGATCGCCCGTCATGGCAGAGCGAATATTTCGTCGGCGTGCCGGCGCCTGCGGGCGCCGTGCTGGTGATGCTGCCGCTCTATCTTTCATTCCTGCGGCTCGGCGTCGAACCAACCCGGTTGACAGCCTTTGTCGCCACGGGCTTCACGATACTGGTCGCCTTCCTGCTGGTCAGCCGGCTGCCGGTCTATTCCGGCAAGAGCTTCAAGATACCCGGCGACAAGGTGCTGCCGATCATCCTCGGCGTCGTCCTCTACATTCTGCTGTTGATGACCTATCCCTGGTATACGCTGACGGCATCGGTCGCCGGCTACCTGGTCTTCTTGCCGTTCAGCGTGCTCTCCTATTCGAAGCGCGCCAAGCTGGAGGGCGAAAAGGTTCCTCCCTCGGATATTGGCTGAACTGGCTGATAGCTAAGCAGCAACTCCAAGCTTGTCGAGCGCCAGCTTGCGGGTCGAGACATAGTCGGTCTTGCCCGAACCCAGCACCGGAATTTCCCGAACCTTGACGATGTCGTTGGGCACCATCAGCTCGGCTGCGCCCGCCTGCCTGCCGAACTTGCGCAATTCTTCCGGGTCGGCGTCCTCGGCGGTGGTGACCAGCACAATGCGCTCGCCGCGCCTCTTGTCCGGCACCGCCACCGCTGCGTGGCGCTGTTCTGGCCATAGCGACTGCACCAGCATCTCGACCGCACCCAGCGACACCATCTCGCCGGCGATCTTGGCGAACCGCTTGGCCCGGCCACGAATGGTGATGAAGCCTTCGCGATCGACGGCAACGATGTCTCCCGTATCGTGCCAGCCGGTCAGCGGCTGCAATTCGCCGGGGCGATCGGCGGTCATATAGCCCATCATCAGGTTCGGGCCATCGAGCCACAATTGCCCGGCGTCGCTGATGCCTTCGACCGGTTCGAGTTTCATGCGCATCGCCGGCAGAAGCCGGCCAACCGTACCGTCGCGGCCATGGATCGCGGTGTTGACGGCGACGACGGGTGCGGCTTCCGTCAGGCCAAAACCTTCGATGATTTCGGCCTGGAAGCGGTCGCGATAGACGCGGCGGGTTTCGGGTTTCACCGCCTCGGCACCGGCAACAACGAAACGCAGGCTCGAGAAATCGCCATCCTTGGCGGTGCGCGCATAATTGGCCAGGAAGGTGTCGGTGCCGAACATGATCGTCGGCCTGACTTTGCGGGCGATCTCGGGGATGATCTTGTAGTGCAGCGGCGACGGGTAGAGGAACAGTTTCACCCCGGTGACCAATGGCAGGATGGTGCCGCCCGTCAGCCCGAACGAGTGGAACACCGGCAGCACGTTGAGCAGGATGTCGGCCGGCGAGATGGTGATCCGGGCCTCGGCCTGCATGGCGTTGGCGAGAAGGTTCTTGTGCGACAGCACTACCGCCTTGGGCGTGCCTTCCGAACCGGAGGTGAACAGGATCACAGCAGGCTTGGCCGCGTTCTGCGGCTGCAGTGGCCAGCGCCACAGCACGGCTGCCGTGAGTTTTTCCAGTGGCGTCACGCTTTCGCGCAAATCCTCCAGCCACAGCAGCCTTGCGCCGCCTGTTTCGACGGCCGTGACAATGTCGGCGAGATCGGCCTTCTCGACGAAGGCGCGAGAGGAGACCACGGTACGGATGACCGCCGTGCGGACGGCAGCGGTGACGCTTGCTGGCCCCGCCGTGTAGTTGATCATGGCTGACACGCGCCCGCCCGACAGCAAGCCTAGCAGCGTCAGCACGACGCCGTTGGCGTTGGGCAGGAGCACTCCGACAGCTTCGCCCGGCGCCGTGACGGCCTCGAAACGTCGACCCAGAACCCGGCCGCCAATGAACAGTTTTCTGTAGCTCAGCGCGCCGCTTATGACGTCCTCGATGATCGGGTGCGAGGCACCGACGCGGTCAGCGGCGTCGCGCATGGCGACAAAGAGGCCGCGCTCGAGATCGGTGGCGGCAAACCGGGCCTCGGCGAAACGATCGAACAGCGCATTGGTGTTCGACGCCTGGTCGGGGTTTCGTGCCACCAACTCGGCGATGGTCATCGGCTCCAGCACGCTGATCGACAGGCACGGAAACCAGTGGCGCGGCGCGATCGCGGCTGGCGTCAGCGATACCGGCAGGTAACGCGCACCGCCGACGAAGATCGGCACGATGCGGGCGTCGGCCTGCATGGCGATGCGGGTGATGGCGCGAAACAGGCGGAAGGACTTCACATCCGGCTCGACCGCATCGGGCAAATAGACGGCAAGCCGGCCCTTGCCCTTCAAGACACGCACCAGCCGGCGGCTGACGAAGACATGTTCGGCGTTGAAGGCGATGGTGCGGCCAAGCTCGCGCCACGGCTCCAGCCAGGGCGATCTGGCCGAGGCGTCGTCGAGAATATGCAGCGTGTCTTCCGGCAACAGTGACAGCATCAGCGCCGGTTCGATGCGCGACTGATGCGAGATGACGTAGATGACCGGGGCTTGGGCATTGCGAGCGATCTTGATGCGATCGTCGGCGATCCGGTAGGCGAGCTTGAACGGCACATAGAGCAACGCCTGGGCAAATCGCAGCCCAAGCCGGATTTTCTCCACCACCGCGATCATCAGCCAGGCTGCAATCAGCCCGGCAAGCAGCGCCAGCGTCAGGACCATGCCGCATCCTCCCGTTCTCGCTTTGCGGCTCTTGGCTGGCCGCTTCGGCAAGAACCTAGACGATGTGGGGTCAACGTCAATGCGGGAAGAAGGCGCTCAAGCAGCCTTCAACCTCCCGCTGATGAAGCGGAACTCCTGCGTCTTGCCGCCATAGCCATAGGCGGCGGCCGGCACTTCGTGCACGAAGGCATAGCTTTCCTCGTGCACCGTGCCCAGCAAGTGGCTGAAAGCAGCGAAGATCGCCTCAAGATAGGCTTCCAGCTCGAGCTTGGTATTGGTGCCGTCGACCACCTTGATGTCCAGCCAGAAGGTGTTTGCGCCATGCCGGGCCAGTGACTTGCCGCCCGCGAACCAGTGCTGCGGATCGACGTAGGATATGGCGACCGCGGTAATCGTTGGATCCTTGCGCAACTGCGTGGCGGTGATCCCGGTCACTTCCTTGGCGATCCTGGCGGACAGAGCGGCGTCGGGCTTGCCGGTCACGCTGATGTTGATGATTGGCATTTTCCTTCTCCTTGGTTGAGCAGCGTGCGATTGCCGTTGGAAGCACTATGCCGCCATCTTTGAGTCAAAAAAATCGAATTGTTTTTAAGTGAAGATTCGATATTGTCGAAGTATGCAGTTGTTTGATCCCGACCTTCTCAGAACGTTCCTCGCCTTCGTCGATGGCGGCTCGTTGGCACAGGCGGCATCGATGGTCGGCCGCACGCCCTCGGCGGTGACGGCGCAGATGCAACGACTTGAGGAGATCGTCGGCGAGCCGCTGTTGATGCCGCAGGGGCGGGGGCGCGGCCTGACACCCGCCGGCGAAGATCTTGTCGGCCATGCGCGCCGTATCCTTTCCGTACACAGCGAGGCGTGGCTTGCGCTCAAGGGTGCGCGAGCCGACGGCCGCCTCGCTATCGGCACAACGCAGGATTTCGCCGATAGCGGCTTGCCCAATCTGCTCAGGGCCTTCGCCGTCAGCCATCCGCGTGTCAGGATCGAGCTGCGTGTCGGCCGCTCGGTTGAACTTGCGCAAGCGCTGCAGTCCGGCCTTCTCGATCTGACGATCGCCATGCGCCAGTTCCCAACGCCGGATGAAGTCGGCGTGCTCAGGGAGCCAATGGTCTGGCTGTGTTCGCAAAAGGGGTTGGTTTCGCGGCAGGACGAGGTGCCGTTGGCGCTGCTCGATCCGCATTGCGGTTTTCGCGATGCCGCGATCGCCACTCTTGATGCTGCTGGGCGCCACTACCGGATAGCCGCCACCAGCGCCAGCCTGGCCGGCCTGCGCACGGCGGTGAATGCTGGCATCGCGTTGACGCTGAGAACGGCACGGTTCGCGTATTCCGGGATCGTCAGGGCGCCGCGCGATCTTGGCCTGCCCCCGGTTCCCATTGCCGAATTCGCCATAAGGCTGCGCGGCGAGGCGCAATCCCCAGCCCGAGATCTGGCGGCGTTGATCAGCGGCAACCTCGCCTCGTCAGGTGGCTTCGGCTGAGGCAAAGAAAAAGCCGACCTTGCGGTCGGCTGGAGGTAGGACGGGCAAGGGGTTTGGGGGGACTTGGGGTGCCCGTCACGACAACAATGCCTGAAACCGGTGATGGTTCCGTGACGTTGCGAAATTTTTCAAACCGAGACGGTTGCGCGCTGTTGCCTTGCCATGAGCCAGTCACGTCCGGCATGGGCGAACACAGCGCACAGCACGATGGCGCCACCGATAATGCTGGCGGCGGGCGGAATCTCGGCCAGGAACAGGAAGGCAAACAGGATGGCGAAAGGCACTTCGGCCGAGCCGAGCAGGCCGGATTCGGGGGCCGGGATGAGCCGAGCCCCCTCCGTCCACAAGATGGACGACAGCGCGAAGGATGCGCCGAATGTCACGAGCAGGACGGCGTCCCTTGGTGAAACCGCCAGCGGGTCGGTGACGAACCAGCCGAGCACGAACAGAAGGAACGCCGACACTGCGCCCGCCCATACCACCGGCGTCTCGCGGAAGGCGCGGACCATGATCATGTAGAGCGCGCTGCCGATCGTCATCAGCAACGCCAGAAAGTCGCCGAACAGATTGCCGGTGCCGAAACCGGACCAGACCATGATCGCGACGCCGCAGAGCGATACCGCGGCGGCGATCATCGTCTGCGGGCGAAACCGCTCCCTGACCAGTGCAAAGGCGAGCAGGGCGGTGACGAAGGGCGCTGTGGCGTAGATGATCGCCACATTGGCGACAAAGGTGAACTTGAAGGCGCAGATGAAGGCAATGCTCGCCAGGGCTCCCTCGACCGCCAGCAGCCAGCCGCGCCAGCCGAGCCGCAGGCTCTCCTGCCCGCCGGAGCGCTGTCGACGCCACAGTACGTAGAGCGTGATCAGGATCGAGCCGACAAAGCCACGCCAGCAGATGATGGTCAGCGGATCGGCGCGGATGGATTTGGTCAGCACCCCGGTAAGGGCGAACACGGCTGCCGATGCCGACACCAGGATGATGCCAAGGGTTTGCTCGGTGGATGGGCTGCTATTGCCTTGCATGCTCAAGAACCTTTCGCCATGGCGGATACTAGTCCGGCCCGTACTGACACCCTGCTGTCAGCAGGGATCAATTATTGCGCGCGAATTCCCCGCAGGGTTTTACGCCCACTTGCGAAAACGCTCGTTGGCGACAATCACCAGGCCGGCGGACACGATGATTGCCGCGCCGATGAACACTTCGGGGCGCGGTACATCGCCCCATATCGCGAAACCCAGCGCGAAGGACCAGATCAGCGAAGTGTATTCGAGCGGTGCCAAAATCGAAACAGGCGCGCGCTTCATGCCTTCGAACAGAAGATACTGGGCGATCCCGCCCAGCGCGCCGACGGCGATCAACAACAGCAACTGGTCCCATGTCATTGCTTGCCATAGAAAAAAGGTCGGAACGGCCGAAAACGCCAGGAAGAAGGTGTTGTTCAAGACGAGCTGGATCATCGTGCGCTCGGCCAGCGAGGTCTTGCGCATCAAAATGATGGCGATGGCCCACAAGATCGCCGCGGCCAGCACCAGCAGCACCGGCATGGACAGTCCGAGACGGGTCGGGTCGCAGGCGACGAAGACGCCGGCGAAGCCGATGAACACGGCCAGCCAGCGCAGGGCAGGAACCTTCTCACCAAGCATCACCACCGAAAGCACCGTGATGATGATCGGGGCGGCGTAATAGATGGTGGTGAGTTCGGCCAGCTGCATGGTCTTGGCGGCATTGTAGAAGCAGATCCAGGCAGCCAGCGTGAACACGCTGCGCAAGAACATTGGCCGGAGGACGGACGAGCGCACCGTGTCCTCGAACAGGCGACGCCCGCCAATTGCCGCACATCCGACCAGGATCGTGATGCTGCGAAAGAACATGATCTGCCAGACCGTCATGCCCACGACCAGAAGCTTGATCGATGCATCCTGCGTGGAAAACAGGAAATAGGCCGCGCCCGTGAACAGGATGCCTGCAAGCACCCTTTCACGTGTTTCAAGAATGGCGATGTCGGCCATGCGGCACGGGCCTGTTCAGAGAAATGATTGCCGAGAAGCACTGCGAAGGCTTTGAAAACCGGGCTTCGCATGGATACGCTATACGGGTGAAAAACGCAGGCGCGCTACGCCAGCGGCGGGCTTGCGTTGGGGCAGGGAGTTGCATCAGGTTGGGATGCCTGCACATCCTCGGTTGTCTCCATGTGGCTGGACCGACGGCATCCACGGTGACAATGCCCTGTGCGAACATGACAGGAAGCGCTGCTGAAAGGATTGGAAATGGACGCGACCGGATTGAAGGCCATGCAGGCGCCGTTGAAGGAGGCCTATCGCGACGACGCCGAGCGCGCCCTGGTCACGCTCAGGGCCAGAGGTTCGATCGACGACCAGTCGATCGCCTGCAAGGTCGAGACGGGCAGGGCGCTTGCTGTCGCGGGACTGCACCCGGCGACCGGTGGATCTGGGCTTGAGCTGTGCTCAGGCGACATGCTGCTCGAGGCATTGGTGGCCTGCGCCGGCGTGACGCTGAAGGCGGTGGCGACGGCGTTGGAATTCAAGCTCGGCGCCGCCACGGTCGAGGCTGAAGGCGACCTCGACTTTCGCGGTACCCTTGGCGTGGCCAGGGATGCACCCGTTGGTTTCCGCGCCATCAGGCTGAAATTCGGCCTCGACACCAATGAGCCGCAGGAGCGCATAGACGCGCTGCTGAAACTGACAGAACGCTACTGCGTGGTGTTCCAGACCATCAACCAGAAACCGGAACTGACGGTGAGCGCAAAACGCTGAAGTGCGGGCGCCAGCCATTGAAATGCGTGTGACCGCGGCTTCGGCAATCACACGCAGCGTGGCGATTTCCCGCCGTATGCTTACTGCGCCGAAGGGACTTCGTTGTCGCCTTCGTCGGTAAACGGCGACGCGCTCGGCACGCACTGCAGCGACCAGCCAGCCGGCGTCGGCTGCTTCTGATACTCGGCGACGGCGGCGGTGCACTGTTCGCGCTTGTCGAAGGTGCT
Organism: Mesorhizobium shangrilense; assembly: GCF_040537815.1. Taxonomy (NCBI): domain Bacteria; kingdom Pseudomonadati; phylum Pseudomonadota; class Alphaproteobacteria; order Hyphomicrobiales; family Phyllobacteriaceae; genus Mesorhizobium; species Mesorhizobium shangrilense. The sequence goes on along the minus strand of NZ_JBEWSZ010000001.1, from coordinate 2,281,210 downwards.
GGGGAGAACGGCCATACCGCCCCCTGGGCCGGCGATTACCAGATACCAGACCAACGCTACGGTCGTCGAAGCCATGGGAGTTTCCTTGTTCTGCCCGGTTCGGGCGCTGTAGTGGGAGTCGAACCGAGTCTATCAACTTCGTTCGGATGGCGAAAGCGTGGCCGGTTGGCTGCTTTCCACCATCATGTCACGGCCGCGTGATGTCCTGCGTTCGAGCTCCCCAAATTCGGCGCGCATGAGCATCTGCCGGGATTCAACCCAACCGGGAGGAGTCTGTCAGTCATGCCGTTATAGGTTGGCCGCCAAAATCATCGCACAAGTTGCGGAGGAGTTTTCCACCAGCTTATCGCTCTCTGCAAATGTGACGTGGCCCCTAGCCGACCTCATCCCCTAGTATTTCTGAGGCAAATGGCGCTATGATGCGCGTGGCCTTCCTACGGGACTGCGTCCCTCGGAATGCCGGAGGAACCGAGGATGGCCATAGCGCTCGTACTCGTTCTGATTGTTGTCGGCTCGGTGCTGTTCCATGTGCTGAGCCCTTGGTGGTCAACGCCGATAGCCTCTAACTGGGGCTATATCGACAGCACTCTTGTCATCACTTTCTGGATCACCGGGACGGTCTTCTCCGCCGTCGTCCTGTTCATGGCCTATTGCGTTTACCGCTTCCGGCACAAGGAAGGGCAAAAAGCGGCCTACGAGCCCGAAAGCAGAAAGCTCGAATCCTGGCTGACCGTGGTCACCGCTGCCGGCGTCGCGGCATTGCTGGCGCCCGGCCTGTTCGTGTGGAGCCAGTTCGTCACCGTTCCCAAGGACGCGACTGAGGTCGAGGTCTTCGCGCAGCAATGGCAATGGAGCTTCCGTTTGCCCGGTGCGGATGGCAAGCTCGGCACGTCGAATGCCAAGCTTATCAGTCCGGACAATCCGCTCGGCATCAATCCGCAGGATCGCAACGGTCAGGACGATGTCGTGGTCGTGGCGGCCGACCTCCATCTGCAGGTCGGCAAGCCGGTCAAAATGTTGCTGCGCTCGATCGACGTAATACACGATTTCTACGTGCCGGAGTTCCGCGCCAAGATGGACATGGTTCCGGGCACGGTCACCTATTTCTGGTTTACCCCGACACGGACTGGAACGTTCGAGGTTCTTTGCTCCCAGCTTTGCGGTGTCGGCCATGCGTTCATGCGCGGCGTGGTGAAGGTCGACACCGAACAGGATTATCTGGCCTGGCTGCAGCAGCAGTCGACTTTTGCCCAACTGTCGGCGCCCGCCAAGACAGGCGCGCTTGTCGAGCCGGCAAAGGCCAAGGCCGACTAGGGAAAGGTATTGGGCGAGGCGGCCCAGGAGGTTGCCTTGCCGGAGACGGAAACGAGCGAGGAAGTGCACCAATGGTTGACATCACGCCTCATGGAGCTGGCCTCATTCCGGCCGCAGAAGTGGCTGAGGTTGAGCTCTATCATCCGCACAGTTGGTGGACGAAATACGTCTTCTCGCAGGACGCCAAGGTCATCGCCATCCAGTATGCAGGCACGGCGACAGCGATTGGCCTTGTCGCGCTGGTGCTGTCCTGGCTGATGCGTCTGAAGCTTGGTTTCCCCGACACGTTCACGTCCATCACGCCGGAAATCTACTATCAGTTCATGACCATGCACGGCATGATCATGGTGATCTATCTCCTGACCGCGCTCTTCCTTGGCGGTTTTGGCAACTATCTGATCCCGTTGATGGTCGGCGCACGCGACATGGTGTTTCCCTATGTCAACATGCTGAGCTACTGGATCTACCTGCTCGCTGTTCTGGTGCTGGTTGGCAGCTTCTTTGCGCCGGGCGGGCCGACGGGCGCGGGTTGGACGCTCTATCCGCCGCAGGCCATCACCTCGGGCACGCCCGGCGGGCAGGACTGGGGCATCATCCTGATGCTCGTTTCGCTGATCCTGTTCATCATCGGCTTCACCATGGGCGGCCTCAACTATGTGGTGACCGTGCTTCAGGGGCGCACGCGTGGTATGACGTTGATGCGCCTGCCGCTGACTGTCTGGGGTATTTTCACGGCCACGGTGATGGCGCTGCTTGCTTTCCCCGCACTCTTCGTCGCTTGCGTCATGATGCTGTTCGACCGGGTGATCGGCTCGAGCTTCTTCATGCCTGCGATCGTGGAGATGGGCACCACCCCGCTCCCGCACGACGGTGGAAGCCCGATCATGTTCCAGCACCTGTTCTGGTTCTTCGGCCATCCCGAAGTCTACATCGTGGCGCTGCCCGCTTTCGGCATCGTCTCCGATCTCATCAGTACGCATGCGCGCAAGAACATCTTCGGCTATCGCATGATGGTGTGGGCGATCATTAGCATCGGCGCACTCTCCTTCGTCGTCTGGGCGCATCATATGTATGTCTCGGGCATGCATCCCTATTTCGGCTTCTTTTTCGCTACCACCACGCTGATCATCGCCATTCCCACCGCCATCAAGGTCTACAACTGGGTGCTAACGCTGTGGCGCGGCGACATCCACCTGACGATCCCGATGCTGTTTGCGCTCGCCTTCATCGTCACCTTCGTCAATGGTGGGTTGACCGGCCTGTTCCTCGGGAACGTGGTGGTCGACGTCCCGCTGGCGCAAACGATGTTCGTGGTCGCTCATTTCCACATGGTGATGGGCGTGGCGCCGATACTCGTCGTCTTTGGCGCGATCTATCATTGGTACCCCAAGGTCACCGGTAGGATGCTTAACGAAGCGATGGGCCGCTTCCATTTCTGGGTGACCTTCCTCGGCGCCTATATGATCTTCTTCCCGATGCATTATGTCGGGCTGGTCGGCGTGCCGCGGCGCTATCCCGAGATCGGCGACACTGCCTTTGTCCCGCCGTCGGTGCATACGCTGAACGAATTCATCACCATTGCCGCGCTGACGGTCGGCTTCGCCCAGATGGTGTTCCTGTTCAATCTCCTGTGGAGCATCCGGCATGGCCGACCAGCCGGCGATAACCCTTGGCGGGCGACGACGCTGGAATGGCAGACGGCAGGCACGCCGCCCCCGCACGGCAACTTCGGCAAGGAGTTGCCGGTGGTCTATCGCTGGGCCTACGACTACAGCGTACCAGGCGCGCCGGAAGACTTTATTCCGCAGAACGATCCAAACCCATTGACACGGGGCGGCAGTACATGAGCGCGATCGTGATATTCCTCGCCGCAATAGCCGCTATAGTCGGCTGGTGGCTGTCGCGCCAGCGGCTGATGTCCAAGCCATGGCTGGAGGCGGGGCCGGTGACGGCGTTTCCCGAAACGGAAGCGTCGCTCATGCACCCGGCCAAGATCGGGCTTGGTGTGTTCCTTGCAGTGGTAGGCGCGCTGTTTGCGCTCCTGATCAGCGCCTATTTCATGCGCATGGTCTATGCCGACTGGCAGGCCGCTCCGGTGCCGAGGATACTGTGGCTCAACACCGCAATGCTGGTGCTGGCGAGCATGGCGCTGCAGGGCGCCGTGTCTGCCGCACACAAGGGACGACTTGACAATCTCCGGCTTGCTCTTCTCACAGGTGCGCTGACATCGGTGGCCTTCCTGGGCGGACAATTGCTCGCCTGGCGCGATTTCGCTGCTGAGGGCTATTTCGCAACCGAGAATCCGGCTGCCAGCTTCTTCTATCTCCTGACCGCGATGCATGGCCTGCACATTATCGGCGGATTGGTGGCGCTCGGCCGGGTCAATGTTCGCGCATGGCAGCGCGTCAGGTCTGAAAGGCTCATTCTGTCGACCGAGCTCTGCGCGATGTACTGGCATGTGCTGCTCGTCGTCTGGCTCGTACTCTTCTCCGTGCTCATGGGCTGGGCGGCTGACCTGATCGACATCTGCCGGGGGTTGCTGACCTAGAACGCCGCGCCAGCCGCGCGACGAGTTGTACACGAGAAGGAACGCTCATGGCCGAGACCGCACTGGGACATGCTGACCGTACCGCTTCGCAGCAGCCGGGCCTGCGCGGCATCGCCGCCGACTGGTCGTCCGACCAGAGGGCGTTCAAGAACGTGTCCTGGGGGAAGGCCATGATGTGGATCTTCCTGCTCAGCGACACCTTCATCTTTGGCTGCTTCCTGTTGTCCTACATGACCGCGCGCATGTCGACGACCGTGCCGTGGCCCAACCCGAGCGAGGTTTTCGCGCTGCATCTGTTCGGACGGGATATTCCGCTGATCCTCATCGCGATCATGACCTTCGTGCTGATCTCGTCGAGCGGCACGATGGCGATGGCGGTTAATTTCGGCTACCGGCACGATCGCAGGAAGACAGCGGTGTTGATGCTACTCACCGCCGCTCTTGGCGCGACTTTCGTCAGCATGCAGGCTTTCGAGTGGACGAAGCTCATCACCGAGGGCGTGCGGCCCTGGGCAAATCCCTGGGGCGCCGCGCAATTCGGTTCATCTTTCTTCATGATCACCGGGTTCCATGGCACCCATGTCACGATTGGCGTGATCTTCCTGTTGGTCACCGCGCGCAAGGTGTGGCGCGGCGACTACGAAGCTGGCGCACGGGGATTCTTCACCAGCCGACGCGGCCAGTACGAGAACGTCGAGATCATGGGGCTCTACTGGCATTTCGTCGATCTGGTTTGGGTATTCATCTTCGCGTTCTTCTATCTTTGGTGAGGTGAAGCGATGGCACAGGCAGAAGCACAGGATCACGGGCTGCATGGGAGCGCGGTTCCCGCCCCGGCCGTGGCACACGTGGAAGGCCAGCAGCACCCGGTCAGGCTTTATCTTGTCGTCTGGGGCTGGCTGTTCATCCTCAGCGCCGGCTCCTACAGCATCGACTATTTCGGCCTTCAGGGATATCTCAGATGGGGCCTGATCATTACGTTCATGATGCTCAAGGCCGGGCTGATCGTCGCCGTGTTCATGCACATGGCGTGGGAACGGCTGGCGCTTGCCTATGCAATCCTGGTGCCGCCACTGCTTATCCTGGTGTTCGTCACGATCATGGTTCTTGAGTCCGACTACACCGAGCTGACCCGTATCCTGTCCTTCAGCGTGGGACCGTAAGCTGCTCGGCATTTTGCCCGGGGCCGGATCGTGTTCTGCGTTGACAGGAAAAATGATGAGAGGAGAATGATCACCTCGTTCTCCGGCGCGTCACCACCTCGAACAGAAAGGCGCCTATGATGACGATCGCAAGGAAACTTCAGGACTACATTACCGGCAAGGGCATCCACTACGATACCGTTGCCCACCACCGGACCTCGACCAGCAGCCAGACGGCGCAGGCGGCGCATGTTCCGGGCCGAAGGCTCGCCAAATCGGTGCTGGTTCATCACGAGATGGGCTATGCGCTGGCGGTGGTGCCGAGCAGCCACCGGGTCGAGTTCAATACGCTACAAGATGTGATTGACAGGCGGCTCGGCCTTGCTTCGGAAGATGAGGTCGGCCAGCTGTTCAGCGACTGCGACATCGGTGCCGTGCCACCGGTGGGCGCCGCTTATGACGTGCCGGTCATTCTCGACGAAAGCTTCGGCGCGGATGGCGACGTCTATTTCGAAGCCGGCGACCACAAGACCCTGGTGCATGTTACGGGCGGTGACTTCCGCAACCTGTTGCAAGGTGCGCGCGTCGCCCGCTTCAGTCACCCGGCGTAATGTGCACTCTCAAGCGCCCGTCCGAGGGCGGACGCTTCCATTTCAGCGGCGGCTGGTGCCGGGCGGATCAGTTCCTCTTGCGCGTCTCGGCCTTGGCAGGCGCTGGCGTCGGTTCGATCAGTTTGCGGTAAAGGTGCCATGTCGAATGACCGAGTACTGGCAGGACCACCGCCAGCCCAACCAGCAACGGCAGTGAGCCGGCGGCCAGGGCAACGGCCACGATGAGGCCCCAGAGCAGCAACGGCGCGGGATTCGTCATGACCGCGCGCGCCGAGGTCTCGACGGCGGCGTAGGCGCCGATGTCGCGATCGAGCAACAACGGGAAGGCGACGACCGTGGTGCTCAGCACGACAAGAGCAAACAGAAAGCCGATGAGGTTGCCGAGGATGATCAGCATCCAGCCACGCTGCGTGGTCAGAACGTCTCCGATGAAGCCGAACAACGATGCCGGCACGGCGTCACCGTAGAGGTGGGCATAGAGCGCATGCGCGGTCAGCATCCAAGCCACGAACAGCACCACCAGCATGAAGCCGAGAGCTGCGATTGCCGGCATGGCGGGCGATTTCCTGACGTCGAAGGCATGACGCCACGACGTGTCGAGCTTCTGCTCGCGTCGGCGGCTGATCTCGTAAAGACCAAGCGCGGCAAAGGGGCCTAGAAGCGCGAAGCCGGTCATCAGGGGATAGACAAGCTGAAGCGCATTGCCGCCCGAGGACCAGGTGATCAGCACAATGCCGGCGACTGGATAGATCAGGCACAAGAAGACGTAGTGTGAGGGTTTGTCCCAGAAATCGTCAAAACCCCGGCGAAGCGCGTCGAGAATATCTGAAACCCCTATCCGACGGATGGCGGGATGCTCGACGTTGCTGCCGGTGCCTGCTGCGTAGATATGGAAACCTGCCATGACCGTTCCTCCCTGATGGGGCTAGGTCGCGGCGTGCTATGCTGCCGTTTTGCGTGACTGGTCACGCGAAACCGCGACCTGCATCACGAATGATTATACTATTTTTCCTTGACCTTGTCGCCCCCGGCGATGTGGCGTGCGATCTGCATGCCGGATGGTGCTTTACCGCGCGCGGCGGTAGTATCCACCGCGTCGACGCGATGCGTCGGCGTGTGGGAGGACAATGCCATGAGACTGACGGCACTGGCCGTGCGGATCCTTCTTGCAGCTTCGTTTGTCGAGGCCGCCCCGGCATTTTCTGCGGGCGATGCCGACGCCGGAAAGAAGATCTTCACCAGATGCATGGTCTGCCATGAGGCGGCAGCCGACACCAACAAGATCGGCCCATCGTTGCACGGTGTCATTGGCCGCAAGGCAGGTTCGCTGCCAAGTTTCAACTATTCCGACGCTATGAAGAAGGCTGGCGCCGGTGGTCTGGTCTGGGATGAGGCCAATATCGCAGCCTATATCAAGGCGCCGAAGGTAAAAGTGCCCGGTAACAAGATGCCCTTTGCTGGTCTCCAGAGCGATACTGATATCGCCAATGTGATCGCCTATCTGGAAGCCGCGGCCAAGCAGTAGGAGGGCCTGCACTGGCCGGATCGCGGCAAGCCTGGCCCTTCGCTAGGGACTTAGGAGCGATAAAACTCGCCGAAGCGCCTGTATCGCAACAACTGGCGCATGACCGGAACCTGAAATGGTTTTTCTTTACGGATCTTCGGTTCCGGAAGGGACCAAGCCTAGGTGGGAAAGCGCCACAGCGTCGTTTGCGCGTCCAATGGGACGCGGCGCTCTACTCCGGTTGCCGGTAGGCAACAAAACGGTTGTGCTTGACCTGGAAGATCTGCCCCGTCTCTTTCAACTCCGGGCTGGCGAGCGGCACGATAAGCCTGGCGATTTCCGACGGATGCGGAAGCGTCTCCGGATCCTCGCCGGGCACGGCCTGCGCGCGCATGGCGGTACGGGTGGCGCCGGGGTCGGCGGCATTGATCCGCAGCGGCAGGCTTTCCGTCTCATGCGCCCAGGAGCGCACCATGGCTTCTACCGCTGCCTTCGATGCCGCGTAAGGGGCCCAGAAAGCCCGCGCGGAATGGGCAAGACTGGAGCTCAACACAATGGCGCGGCCAGCATCGGAAATGCGCAGCAGCGGATCGACGGAACGGATCAGCCGCCAGGTCGCGGTGACGTTGATATTCATGACCTTTTCGAAGGTCTTTGCCTCGACATGGCCGATCGGCGAGATGACGCCAAGCACGGCGGCATTGGCGACCAGGATGTCTAGCTTGCCCCAGCGCTCGTGGATGGCGCCGCCCAGCCGGTCTATGCCGGCCATGTCAGCGAGATCGAGCGGCACCAGCGTCGCCTGACCGCCGGCAGCCTTGATCTGGTCGTCAAGCTCCTCCAGGCCGCCGACCGTGCGGGCAACCGCGATGACATGGGCGCCTGCCGCGGCAAGTTCCTTTGCGATGAAGTAGCCGATGCCGCGCGAGGCGCCGGTGACAACCGCGACGCGGCCGGACAGGTCGAGAGTCATGGGAAGGATTCCGACTGGCAGGGATGAAACACCCCCATGCCCGATGAGGCAGAGAGGTGTAAGGAGGAAGGCAAATAGTGGTCCGGCAAGCCCTATGATCCGCTCGTCGCCAGCAGCGACAGCGTGCGCACATTGTCGTGGCCTTCGAAGTCGAGCAGGCGGGTCGGGTACTGGCCGGTGAAGCAGGCGTCGCAGAATTGCGGCTGGTCATTGTCGCGGCTTGCCTCGCCAACGGCGCGGTAGAGCCCATCAATGGTGAGGAACCCAAGCGAATCGACACGGATGAACTCGGCCATTTCCTCGATCGACATCCGGGACGCGAGCAGCTTCGACTTCTCTGGTGTGTCGACGCCATAGAAGCAGGAGGCGCGTGTCGGCGGTGAGGCGATGCGCATATGCACCTCCTTGGCGCCGGCGTCGCGCACCATCTGCACGATCTTCTGGCTGGTGGTGCCGCGCACGATCGAATCATCGACCAGCACGACGCGCTTGCCTTCGATCATGCGGCGGTTGGCGTTGTGCTTGAGCTTGACGCCCATGTGGCGGATCGAATCGCCCGGCTGGATGAAGGTGCGGCCGACATAATGGTTGCGGATGATGCCGAGTTCGAACGGGATGCCCGCGGCCTGGCTGAAGCCGATGGCGGCAGGCGTCCCCGAATCCGGCACCGGCACGACGATATCGGCCTCGACCGGACTTTCGAGCGCAAGCTCGGAGCCGATGCGCTTGCGCACCTCGTAGACATTGCGGCCCTCGACGGAGGAATCAGGGCGGGCAAAATAGACATATTCGAAAATGCAGAAACGGGTCTTTTGCGGCTCGAAGGGAAACAGGCTTTCAATGCCCTTGGAGGTGACGACAACCATCTCGCCGGGCTTCAGGTCGCGCACGAAACGCGCCCCGATGATGTCGAGCGCGCAGGTTTCAGAGGCCAGGATCCAGGCGCCGTCGAGGTCACCCAGTACCAATGGCCGGATGCCGAGCGGATCGCGGCAGCCGATCATCTTCTTGGCCGTCATCGCCACCAGTGAGAAGGCGCCTTCGACCTGACGCACGGCATCGATGAAGCGCGAGTTGAGGTCCCGCTCCTTGCTGGTCGCGACCAGATGCAGCAGCGTCTCGGTATCCGAGGTGGACGAGAAGATCGCACCCTGTTTCTGCAGCGCGCGCTGCACGGTCATGGCGTTGGTGAGGTTGCCATTGTGGGCGACAGCAAAGCCGCCATCGGCGAGTTCGGCGAAGAAGGGCTGGATGTTGCGGATGCCGGCGCCGCCTGTCGTGGCGTAACGCGTGTGGCCGATGGCGCGATTGCCTTGCAGGCTGTCGATGACGCGCTGCTTGGTGAAGGTGTCGCCGATCAGACCGACATGACGTTCGACATGGAACTGGGTGCCGTCATAGGAGACGATACCGGCTGCTTCCTGGCCGCGATGTTGCAGCGCGTGCAATCCGAGTGTGACAATGGCCGCGGCGTCCTGCCGGCCAAAAATGCCGAACACACCGCATTCGTCATGAAAATGATCGTCTGCTTCGGCGGAAAGCACGTCGTCTGCGTCTGCCATCTTAAGCTCCGCTAAAATCGCCATATAGGGCCGGTGCGCGTCGAAAGCAACGCGCGCCGTGCAGCCATTCACATGATCGTCGACTTTTTCGCGTCAGTTTGCCGGCGGCGGGTTGGCTGGTGCTGGGGCTGGTGCCGGATTTGCGGGCGCATTGTCGCCCGGCGCCGCGTCGTTGTCATCGGGCGCCGGGGTATTGGAATCGTCGCCTGTCGCCGGCGCGTCCGCCGCTGGCGTGTCGGGGGCTGCCGGCGCGCCGGCGCCAGCCTTCGAACCGAGCTTCTTGAGGATCGCATTTTCCGTGTCGGCGGGCATCAGGCTTTCGAGCTTGGTGCCGATCGATTCGAGCAACGGGCGCGACTTGGCGTCGGCGACCCAGGCCGGGGCCTTGGCGCCGGCCAGCCAGTTGAAGAACATCAGGGCGACGGCGACAACCAGGATGCCGCGCGCCGCGCCGTAGAGGAAGCCGAGCGTGCGGTCGAGCGCGCCGATCCTGGAATCGATGATCCAGTCGGCGAGCTTCATGGTGATGACGCTGACGACGATCAGTGCGACGATGAACACGACGCCGGCGGAAGCCGCCATGGCGATCTTGTCATTGTCGATATGAGGCTGGATGTAGGGCAGAAGCGGCTTGTAGAAGAAGAAAGCCGCAGCGGCTGCCGCTGCCCAGGAAACCACGGAAAGGACTTCGCGCGAAAACCCGCGAACCATGGCGAGCATCGCCGAGACCAGGGTGAAGCCGACGAGAATTCCGTCAAGCAGCGTAATCGGCATGTCTTTCGCCCCACTCCATGAGCCGCATTATAGCGCGGAGCATCGGGTTTTCCCACTTTCGGGTCCGATGCTCTAGTCTTCCTCGTCCACGCGGCTTCGGCGTGTGCCGGCTATGCGTGCCACGAGATCGGCAAGCTCGGTGGGCTGGAAGGAACCGGCCCCTATCCCCCCGGCAAGTTCCCCGCTGCCCGAGGGCAGAACCGCGCTTCCAAAACCCAGCTTTTCGGCTTCCTTGAGGCGCTGTTGCGCATGCGCAACTGGCCTCACGGCGCCCGAAAGGCTGATTTCGCCGAAATAGACGCAATCGGCGGGAAGGGCAAGACCGGTGAGCGAGGAAACCAGTGCCGCCGCCACTGCCAGATCGGCCGCGGGCTCCGAGATGCGATAGCCCCCTGCAACGTTCAGATAGACGTCGTGCTGGCCAAAGCGTACGCCGCAATGGGCTTCGAGAACGGCCAGGATCATCGACAGCCGTGAGCCATCCCAGCCGACCACCGCGCGTCGCGGCGTGCCGAGCGACGATTGCGCGACAAGTGCCTGGATCTCGACTAGCACCGGCCTCGTCCCCTCCATGCCGGCGAAAACCGCCGCACCCGGCGATTTGGCATGGCGTTCGCCCAGGAAAAGCTCCGACGGATTGGCGACTTCTCGCAGACCCTTGTCCGACATTTCGAACACGCCGATCTCGTCGGTCGGCCCGAAACGGTTCTTCACCGTCCGCAGGATGCGGTAGTGGTGACCGCCTTCGCCTTCGAAATAGAGCACGGCGTCGACCATATGCTCGACGACGCGCGGACCTGCGATCTGGCCTTCCTTGGTGACATGGCCCACCAATACGATCGCCGCTCCGGTGGATTTCGCATAGCGGATCATAGCCTGAGCGGAAGCGCGCACCTGGGTGACGGTGCCAGGCGCCGAATCGGCCATATCGGTCCACAAGGTCTGGATTGAATCCAGAATGACCAGATCTGGCCGCTTGCCGTCGGCAATGGTGGCGAGGATGTCCTCGACGTTGGTTTCGGCGGCAAGTTCGACCGGCGTCGAGGCGACGCCCAGCCGCTGCGCGCGCAACCTGATCTGCGCGACGGCTTCTTCGCCGGAGACATAGACGATGCGGTGTCCTTTGGCCGCAAGGGCGGCCGCCGCCTGGGTCAGGAGTGTCGACTTGCCGATGCCTGGGTCGCCGCCGACAAGCAGCGCCGAGCCACGCACGAAACCGCCGCCGGTGGCGCGGTCGAGTTCGCCAATGCCGGAGATAATGCGTGGCGCATCCTCGATGTCACCCGACAGCGTCGTCAGCACCACCGCGCGGCCCTTGCGGGCGTTGCGCGTATTGGCCGGCCCGGAGCCGATGCCCCCCGCCGTGCCTTCCTCGACCAGCGTGTTCCACTCGCCGCAGGCATCGCATTTGCCGGCCCAGCGCTGATGCACTGAGCCGCAATTCTGGCAGATGAACTGAACGCGGGATTTGGCCATCAGCTACGGCCTGCATGGCGGAATGAAAGGCTGGCCAAGGGCTACTCGAACCTCTCCGGAATATGATGCTCTTCGGCAAGATCGGAAAAGCGCGTGAATTCGCCCTGGAACGCTAGGCTGACGGTGCCCGTCGGCCCGTGGCGCTGCTTTGCCACGATCACTTCGGCCTTGCCCTGGACCTCGTTCATTTTCGCTTCCCAGGCGAGGTGTTCCGGGGTGTCTTTCTCCGGCTCCTTGTTCTTGATGTAGTATTCCTCTCGATACACGAAGAGCACCACGTCGGCGTCCTGCTCGATCGAGCCCGATTCACGAAGGTCGGACAGTTGCGGATGCTTGTCGTCGCGGTTTTCGACCTGACGCGAAAGCTGGGAAAGGGCAATGATTGGAACGTTCAATTCCTTGCCAAGCGCCTTCAATCCGGTGGTGATCTCGGTGATTTCCTGCACGCGGTTCTGCGAGGATTTCGAGGACGAGCCCTGCATCAGCTGGATATAGTCGATGACGATCACATCCAGTCCGCGCTGACGCTTCAGGCGGCGTGCGCGGGCGGACAGCTGGGCGATCGAGATACCGCCGGTCTGATCGATGAACAACGGGCGCTTGTGGTTTTCCTGGGAGTAGGCGACGAGCTTTCCGAAATCGGCCTCGGTCAAGTCGCCGCGCCTGATCTTCGACGATGGAATCTCCGTCTGCTCGGAGATGATGCGGGTGGCCAACTGTTCAGACGACATTTCCAGCGAGAAGAAGCCGACGACGCCGCCATTGGCCGCCTTGAAGGATCCGTCGGCCTGCGGCGCCGGCTCATAGGCGGCGGCGATGTTGTAGGCGATGTTGGTGGCAAGCGAGGTCTTGCCCATGCCGGGGCGGCCGGCGATGATGATCAAGTCGGACGGCTGGAGGCCGCCCATGCGATGGTCGAGATCGCGCAGGCCCGTGGAAACACCCGACAGATGGCCGTCGCGCATATAGGCGGCGCCAGCCATGTCGACGGCGGTTTTCAAGGCATCGGAAAAGCTCTCGAAGCCGCCGTCGTAGCGGCCGGTTTCGGCGAGTTCGAACAGCCGGCGTTCGGCATCCTCGATCTGCTCGCCGGGTGACATGTCCACCGGGGCGTCATAGGCGATGTTGACCATGTCCTCGCCGACCGTGATCAGCGCGCGCCGCGTCGCAAGGTCGTAGATGGCGCGGCCATAGTCGGTCGCGTTGACGACGGTGACGGCCTCGACCGCCAGCCGCACGATGTATTGCGCCACCGTCATGTCGCCGACCTTCTCGTCGGCGGGCAGGAAGGTCTTCAGCGTGATCGGTGTCGCCACCTTGCCCATGCGTATGAACTCGGCCGCGATCTCGAAGATCTTGCGGTGCAGCGGCTCGTAGAAATGGCTCGATTTCAGGAAGTCGGAAACGCGGTAGAAGGCATCATTGTTGACCAGGATGGCGCCAAGCAACGCCTGCTCGGCCTCGATGTTGTTCGGGGCCTCGCGATAGAGCGGTGTTTCCGCCACGCCGAATTTTCGCGCTGCTTCTGCCATAATATCCCCGATCTTGATCCCGACCCGTCGCTAGCAGAGACGATTGGCGGGGCATAAACAAACTTTGACTTATCCCGCTTGTGCACACGATTCACAGCGTCGAAAAAATTACTCAGCAATCCACGCGAAATTCGATTGACGAATCGAGCGGCAACGATATCGCCACGGGCGGAACAAAACAAGAAAATTGAGAGGGGCTTCGAAGGGCCAAAAGCTGCAGCGCATGGATCAAAGCTGGGCCAGACGCGCTTCCAGAAAGCGGCGCTCGGCGGGCTGTCGCGTCAATTCGAGCGCCTGCTGATAGGAAGATCGCGCCGATTCGGTCAGTCCGAGCCGGCGCTGCATGTCCGCGCGTGCGGCGTGAGCCAGATGATAGTTGGCGAGGCCGCCCTGGCCTAATACTGCTTCGATCGCCACCAACCCGGCCTTCGGCCCGTCACGCATGCCGAGCGCCACCGCGCGGTTCAGCGCCACCACAGGAGAGGGAGCGACGCGGGCGAGCACATCGTAAAGCGCGATGATCTGCGCCCAGTCGGTTTCGTTGGTGCTCGCCGCCTCGGCATGTACGGACGCGATTGCCGCCTGCAGGATGTAAGGTCCCACGCGGCGCGAAGCGAGTGCTTGCCCTATAAGGCCGCTTGCTTCCTCGATGAGCCCGCGGTCCCATTGCGAGCGGTCCTGATCCTCGAGCAGCACAAGATCCCCGGCCGGATTGACCCGGGTTGCGCGACGAGCCTCGTGCAACAGCATAAGGGCCAGAAGTCCGAGCGCTTCGGGCTGATCGAGCAGTTCGACCATCAGGCGGCCGAGCCGGACGGCTTCACTGGACAGGTCAGCCCGCGTCAGGCTCTCCCCTTGCGTTGCCGCGTATCCCTCGTTGAAGATCAGATAGATCACTTGTAGCGCGCTTTCGAGCCGGGCGGGCAGCTCACTGCGATCTGGCACCTCGTAGGGGATGGCTTCGTCGCGGATCTTCGCCTTGGCGCGCACGATGCGCTGAGCAATGGTCGGCGCCGGCGTCAGATAGGCGCGGGCGATCTCTTCGGTGGTCAGGCCGCCCACCTCGCGCAACGTCAGCGCGATGCGTGCGTCAGGTGCCAGTGCGGGATGACAGCAGGTGAAGATCAGCCGCAACTCGTCATCCGGTATCTCTTCGGTTTCAGCCGGTTCAGCTGCCGGTCCCGCGAGCGCCGTCAGTTCAGGCAAGGCATCGGCCAGCCGCGCCTGACGGCGCCAGCGGTCGATGGTCCTGAAGCGGCCGGTCGAGACCAGCCAGGAGTAGGGGTTGGTCGGGATGCCCTGGCGTGGCCATTGTTCAGCTGCGGCGGCGAAGGCCTCGTGCAAGGCATCCTCCGCCGCGTCGAACCCGCCGAGCAGGCGGACCAAGGTTGCCAGCACGCGCCGCGCCTCGGTGCGGTAGGCCGCTTCCAGGGCGTCGCGCGTGCCGGCCGTGCTCACAGGACAGGACGCGGCTGGCTGAAGTCCACCACAGGGCGGACTTCGATATGGCCTATCGTTGCCAGCGGATGCCCGCTTGCGACCCGCACCGCCTCGTTGAGGTCCCGAGCCTCGATCACCACGATGCCGCCCAGGATCTCCTTGGTCTCCATGAACGGGCCGTCGACAGCCGACATCTTGCCGTCGCGGACCTGCACGGTCATCGCCTCCTCCGGCAGCACCAGAGCCTCGGCCGTAACGAAATGGCCGCTGGCCTGCAGGGTAACGTCATATCCGGCGCATTCGGCAAGCGCGGCATCGGCCTTGGGGCTGCCGCCGAACAGCGTCTTGGGATGATAGTAGATGAGACAGGCATAACGCATGGTGGTCTCCTTGTCTTGGCTGTTGGGATCAGGCGTCGAGGATCGGCGCGAAGCCGCCATGGATCCGCCGTTGGTTGTCGTAGGGCATTATGTCCGCATACATGCGCGGATCGGCAATGACCTTTTTCCAGGCTTCGTCACGGACCAGCTTCGACGGCCATTCGATCCAGGCATAAACGACCGTCTCGTCGCGTGTTGCCTTCACCGCGCTTCTGTAGTCGGTGACCTTGCCGTCGGGAACGTCGTCGCCCCAGGCCTCGACGACGCGGGTGGCGCCATATTCCTTGATAACAGCAGCCTGCTTTGACGCCACGGCAAGGTAAGCGGCCTTGCTGGCCATCGGGACCGGCACCAGCGAGCCATCGATATAGTCGGTCTTGCCGGGACTGCCCTGTTCGATGATCGGCGTGAAGCCGCCGATGATCATGCGTTGGCCATCGAAAGGCATGGTCGCGCCGATCTCTGCAATTCGCGGGTCGCTCATCATGGTCCGGTAGGCTGCGTCAGCCGCCGTCTTGTCGGGATATTCGTGCCACGAAAAGGTGATGACTTCGTCCGGCCCTGCTTTCACCGCACCCTTGAAGTCGGTGATCTTGCCGCCGGGCACATCGTCGCCCCACGCCTCGACGATGCGCGTGGTGCCGAACTCCTTCAGCACCGAGGCCGCCTTCGCGACATGCTTGCTGTAGGCTTCCTTATTGGCGGCGGGCACCGCGGCGACAAATCCTGCGATATAGCTCATGGCTGTTCTCCTCTGGCTGATGGTTCCCGGTTCCTCAAAGGGACCGGAACGCCAATGGTCGAACGGCATCGCGCGGATTCGACATCGCCTTGAAATTTTTCTTGCCGGCTCGAAGATCCACGCCGGGCGTTTATTCGGGCAATCCCGAACCGGAAGACAGCGTGTCGCCCCAGTCCAGGCGTCGGGCGCGCTTGAACAGTTCACCGTCGCGCTTGGTGAACAGCCTTTCGGCAGCGCTGCCATCTTCTTCGCAAAGCTTGAGCAGAATCTTGCTGGAACCGGATTTCGGCGGCGCGATCACCCTTGCATGCCGGGAAGGAGCAGGCTGGCGAGACGCGGCGACAAAGATGTATTTCTCGTCTTCCCATGGCACTTCGGCATCCTTGGCCAGCCGGTGCAGGCGCGAGCGGGCGACGCGCCGGGCAAAATGGCACCAGTCGGGTTGGGCAAGCGGGCAGGGTGCATCATGCGGGCAAGGTGCAAGCACATGCGCGCCGGCTTCGATCAGTTGCCGGCGCACGGCAAGGATGCGCTGCCAGCCGGCCGGTGTGCCCGGCTCGACGATTAGAAGCGTGTCGGCGGTGAGTTGCCAGAGGCGGTCGGTGAGCTTCGGCAGCGATGCCGGCGTGATCTCGTCCAGCACATAGGCCGCGGTGACGAGGTCGGCGGGCTTGAGGTCGGACAGGTCGATGGTGATGTCCCCGGCAAGCCAGGTGATCTCGGAAGTGACCGCGCCCGCGGCCATCGTCTCGCCAACCTTGCGCGCCGGGTTGCTGGCCTCGACCAGCGTTGCCTGTCGCAGATCGGGCCACAGATCGGTCGTGGCCCAAAGCACAGTGCCAGGGCCGGCGCCGACATCGAGTAATGTCCTGGGCGTGAACTCCGGTCTTGCTTCTTCGAGTGCATCGAGACTGGCACGAACGGCGGCATAGGTCGCCGGCAGCCGCGTCGCCAGATACGCCTTGACGGCCAAGTCCTCGGCCATGTGTAGGCGGCCATCCCGCAATTCGGCGCGGTAGCGGTCCGAAAGCGTCTTGGCGGCCTGCTTGAGCACGGGCAGCGGCACCTTTTCAAGCATGCGGTCGACGGCCTGCCGAAGCAGAGCGGGGAGCTCCATGATCTAGGCTCCCCGCGGAACGAGCAGGATGATCGACGCGCCGGCGATGCAGAGTGCGGCGCCAGCAAGGTCCCAGCGGTCAGGGCGCACGCCCTCCACCAGCCACAGCCATGTCAGCGAGGCGGCGATGTAGATGCCGCCATAAGCAGCATAGGCGCGGCCAGCGGCCGCCGTGTCGACCAGCGCCAGCAGCCAGGCGAACAGGATGAGCGAGACGAGGCCCGGCGCCAGCCAAAGCGGCGATTTTTCCAGCCGCCACCATGCCCAGACAGAAAAACAGCCGGCAATCTCGGCAAGGGCGGCGGCGATGTAGAGGATATAATTCATCAAAAAGGTCTCGCGGCATAGGCGAGACCTTTTTCAGGGCAGCAGCCGGCAATGGCAAGCGGCAATAGCGTGATTGCTGCGGCCCGCTATTTGTCAGCGACCTTGCGACGACGCGCGGGCTTGGCGGCGGCAGGCGCCTTTTCGCGGTGGCCCATGTCGCGCATCTCCAGGGCCTTTTCGCATTTGCCGATATAGTCGCGTGACATCGGCAGCGTGTCGTTCTTCTTGGCGATCTGGATCTGGAAGATCACCAGATCCTGCCAGCGGAAGGCGGCTTCCGAGGCGGCCAGATAGAACTCCCACATGCGACAGAAGCGCTCGTCATAGATCGCCTTGGCCTTGTCGCGGTTGGCGGCGAAGCGTTGGCTCCAGTGCTTGAGCGTATCGGCGTAGTGGAGCCGCAGGATCTCGACGTCGGTGACGACAAGCCCTGATTTCTCGATCGCCGGCATCACTTCGGAGAGCGACGGGATGTAGCCGCCCGGAAAAATGTATTTGCGGATGAAGGCGCTGGTCGCCCACGGCACGCCGGAGCGGCCGATCGTATGTAGCAGCATGACGCCGTCCGGTTTGAGCAGCGTCGCCGACTTGTCGAAGAATGTGCGGAAATGGTTGACGCCGACATGCTCGAACATGCCGACCGAAACGATCCTGTCGAAACGCTCGTTGAGCTCTCGGTAGTCCTTCAATTCGAAATGCACGTGGCTTTCCAGCCCTTGCGCATGGGCGCGGTCGGTGGCGACAGCGTGCTGCTCGGTCGACAGCGTCACGCCTTGCACATCGACATCGAAAGCCTTGGCGAGATAGAGACCGAGTCCACCCCAGCCCGAGCCGATGTCGAGCACGGTCTGGCCGGGCTTCAGCCGGAGCTTTGCGGCGATGTGGCGCTTCTTGGCGGCCTGCGCCTCGTCGAGCGTCATGTCCGGTTGCTCGAAATAGGCGCAGGAGTACTGCATGTCCTCATCGAGGAAGAGCCGATAGAGATCGCCGGACAGATCGTAATGACGCTGCACGTTGCGACGCGAACGAGATGCGGTGTTGATCTGCTGCAGGCGGCGGAAGGCGTGGCGCAGGCCTTCGATGGCTTTCGACCAGGTGGCATCAATGCCGCCACTGCCCATGTTCTGGAAGGCGATGCGCATCACACCCAGCACGCCGCCTTCGAGAATGTCGAGTTCGCCGTCCATATAGGCTTCCGGAACCGCCAGCATCGGATCGAAGGTGATGGCGCGCTCGGCATGTGCAGTCTTGATGTGCATGTGCACCGGCTCACCGCTGCCGTCACCGAAAACCACCGTCGAGCCCTTGGGGCCAGTTACCTTGAGATTGCCTATGCGCACCAGGCGGTCGAGAACGCGCTTCAACAGAATATTCATGACCAAATGTCCCCTCTCGGTCAGACAGGCTGTCCTACTCTGCATCAATATATAGGGGTTCGAAAAGTTCCTTTTGGCACAAAAATGCCCGGGCGAGAGGCCCGGGCATTGGTCCAGAAACTGGAAGTGTCTAGAGCGCCGCGCGGCTATCCGCGCGCGTCTGATCGTCAGGCGTTGTCTTCGCCGCCTTCGAATTCGGAATTCGGGTCGAAGAAGTTCTCCGGCCGGGCGTTGTCGTTGATGTCGTCGCCGTAGATGGCTTCGGCGGTGGTCAGCGTCTCGCCCTTGGCCTGGCGTTCGGCTTCGTCGGCCGTACGGGCAATGTTGAGCGTGATCGTGACTTCGACTTCCGGATGCAGCGCGATCGCGACGTTGGTGAGGCCGATGGTCTTGATCGGATGGTTGAGCAGAACCTGGCTACGGGCGACAGAGAAGCCTTCCGCCGTCAGCAGGTCGGCGATATCGCGCGTCGACACCGAACCGTAGAGCTGGCCGGTTTCGCCCGCCGAGCGAACGGTGATGAAGCTCTTGCCGTCGAGCTTTTCAGCGACCTGCGTCGCCTCCGACTTGCGCTCGAGATTGCGTGCCTCGAGCTGGGCGCGCTGGCCTTCGAACTTCTTCTTGTTGGCTTCGTTGGCGCGCAGCGCCTTGCCCTGCGGCAGCAGGAAGTTGCGGGCGAAGCCGTCCTTGACCTTGACGGTATCGCCCATCTGGCCGAGGCGGGAAACGCGTTCGAGAAGAATGACGTCCATGATTTTGTTCCTTTCAGGTGGGCGCAAGCGCCGAATTCAATGGAACAGGTCAGGAAGCTTGAGCGCATCGGGCGCTGGTGTCGCTGTCCTGCCTGTCGCGGCAGTTAGAGGCTTCTTGCCCCAACCCGGGATTTCAATGCATGTCGCCCAAAAGTGGTTTCCCGGTTTTGGGACAACGACATGCATCATCAAACTAACCCTACGGCGCCCGTCGCCGTGGGAGAAGAGCGGGCGGCAAGCCGCCCGCTTTAGAAATCTTAGCGAACCACGTAGGGCAGCAGGCCGAGGAAGCGGGCGCGCTTGATCGCCTTGGCGAGTTCACGCTGCTTCTTCTGGCTGACGGCGGTGATGCGCGACGGCACGATCTTGCCGCGCTCGGAAATGTAGCGCTGCAGCAGACGCACGTCCTTGTAGTCGATCTTGGGCGCGTTGGCGCCGGAGAACGGGCAGGTCTTGCGGCGGCGGTGGAACGGACGCCGGGTCGGGATCTGATTGATGTCGACCATTATTCTGCACCCCCTTCAAAGCCTTCGCGCGGACGGCGCGGACCACGATCAGCACCGGCGTCACCGCCGAAGCTGCGCGGCGGACGATCGCCACGATCACGGTCGCCGAATGAACGCGGGCCGCGATCACCACGGTCGCGATCGCCGAATCCACCACGCTCGGAGCGCTCTTCGCGCTTCTGCATCATGGCCGACGGGCCTTCCTCATGCGCCTCGACCTTGATGGTCAGGAAACGCAGCACGTCTTCGGACAGGCCCATCTGGCGCTCCATCTCGTTGAGCGCTGCCGGCGGGCAGGTGAGGTCCATGAGCGTGTAGTATGCCTTCCGGTTCTTGTTGACCCGGTAGGTGAGGGACTTCAGTCCCCAGTTCTCGACCCGGCCGACGGACCCGCCATTCGCGGAGATGACGCCCTTGTACTGTTCGACAAGTGCATCGACCTGCTGCTGCGAGAGGTCCTGCCGGGCAAGAAACACATGTTCGTAAAGAGCCATATTGTATCTCTAAGCCTTTCTTCGTTTCTCTCCCGGTCCCGGCGGCAAAAGCCTCTGCAACTTCTCTGACCCACTGGTCCCGGTGAGGGGAAGGGGGAAGAAAGGAGCATGACGAGACGGTCGAGAGCGGAGACACGGGAGGCGGAAACGCTTCTGGTTCCACGCGAAGGTTTTGGAAAACCTCCGGCCCTCCGTTCAGCCCCCAGCAAGGACCGGCAGATTGCGGGCGTCTATACAGCAATCCTCAGGGAAGGCAAGGGCGGCCGTGTTTCAGGCGGCTTTGTCGCAGAGCGGGCTGCGACCGGCGATATAGGGGCTTTCCGGAAACCTGTCTTTAACCACCATGTCAGGTTGCGCACGATTGCATGGCACTATCAACCATCAATTCACCAGGAAGGGTGCAGGAGATCGGGATAGCCGCGCTCAAAGCGGAAGACTGGGCACGTCCGGGGGGTAAGGATGCTCAAGAATTTCTGTCGCTCGAAGAGCGGCAATTTCACTTTGCTGCTGGCGCTTGGGCTGCCGGCGATCCTGACGGCCATTGCCTTTGCGTCGGATGTCTCGACCTTGATGAGGGCCAAGAGCAACCTGCAGAACGCGCTCGATGCGGCGAACCTTGCCTCATCGCATCTGGGCGACCTCGACGTCACCAGGCCGGACGCCTTCAACCGCTACTTCCAGGCCAATATCGCCGGTCACGGCGAATTGGGCAACGCGGTGGCGACGCTGACCGTCGACAAGGGTGTCAATTTCGTCAGGACGAAGGCGGTCGCGTCGGCGGACGTCAATTTGAACTTTGCCTTCCTGTTCGGAAACGAGAAGCACATCACCGCTGATGCTTCCGCCGTCGAATCGAACAATCAGCTAGAAGTCGTGTTGGTGCTGGACAATACCGGCTCCATGGCCGGCGCGCGCATGACCGCGCTGAGACAGGCGACGAAATCGCTGCTGGACTATCTCGAGGCGGTCAAGTCGCCGACACGCAAGGTGCGCGTGTCACTGGTTCCCTTTGTCACCGCGGTCAACGTCAATGGCGAAGGTTTCGATCCCTCATGGATCGACATGGACGGAAAGTCGTCGACCAACGGCATCAATTTCCCGGTTATAGACGGCAAGCGCCCTCATCACATGGCGCTATTCAAGCAGCTTCAACAGGACGTGCCGGTCGCCAAGAGGACAGGCTGGAACGGCACTGGCTGGAAAGGCTGCGTGGAGGCGCGGCCGGGCACTTACAATATCTCCGACACCCCGCCCGATCCGTCCAGGCCCGACACGCTCTTCGTGCCCTATTTCGCGCCCGACGATCCGGAGGTTGCCAAGAAGCCGTCGAGTTCCTACGGCAATTCGGCGACCGGTTATAACAATTCCTATCTCGATGATATCAGCGACAAGACCAAGCTTGGACAGTCGGGCGTCAACATTCTCGGCATCGATCTGAGTGGTCTTGTTGGTGGTGTTGCCGACCAGCTGCTGGCTGCCAACATGGAGAAGATCGCGAAATATGTCGCCCCCACCAACAAGATCATCACCGAATCGAGCGGTGCCTTAACGGTCGGCCCGAACCGCGCTTGCCCCACGCCGATTGTCCCGTTGACCGATGATTTCGACAAGCTGCGCAAGGCGGCGAGCGAGATGACCGAGTGGAACGGCTCGGGCACCAATGTGTCGGAAGGCCTGTCATGGGGGATGCGGGTGCTGTCGCCCGATCCGCCCTACACAGATGGAACACCGTGGAAGACGCCTGGCGTCAGCAAGGTCGTGATGTTGCTGACCGATGGTGAGAACGTTGTCTATGGCGCCAGCAACCAGCCGACCAAATCCGATTATACCTCCTACGGCTATCTGGCGGGTGGACGCTTCGGATCGGACAACCAGACGACGGCCGCGCGCAATGTCGACGGCTGGACCAAAAGCGTTTGCACCCAGCTCAAGAGCCAGGGTGCGCAAATCTACACCATGGTGCTGCAGTCGGACACGGCTGCCAACCGCACGCTCTACAGCGCATGTGCGTCGAACCCGGTTGACTATTATGCCGTCAACGATCCGAGCAAGCTGCCGAATGTATTTCAGCAGATCGCCAACAAGTTCTCCAAGCTGCAATTGATCAATTAGGCGACCTCTTCCGAACAACAGAGGTTGCTGCCTAACTGGTATGGGCGACGAGCTTGTCCACCGTTTCGGGGAAGAAGTCGGGCGCCGCGTGGCGTTTGCCGAACATCATATCGTATTGCAGCAGCTGGAAGTCGCGGATGGCAGGGTCTATGTCCTTCTGTCGCGCCCAGTCGGGTGTTGCCTCGCCCGAAGGCTTCAGCAAGAGGTTGCGGTCGACGACGCTATAGTTCTCGCGCATCTCGCCCAGAAAGCCGGTGTAATAGGGATGGCTGATGCCTGCCGTCCTCATGACGTGGTAGGGCAGGAAGGCAGGGCTGACCGCGCCCAGATCCTTGGCCGCGCCGGTGCGGTTGGACCACACCACCAAGGGCGTCTGGCGGTGCTGCAAAGCGGCTTCAACGGAGGCTTCCCTGCGTGGCGCGACGTTGTTGGTCATGAAGCCGGTTTCAACATAGACCGGGCCGAGAGGTGGCAGATGGTCGCCGAAAAAGGCGATCACCGTCGGCCGCTCGCGCTGCTTTGCCCATTCGATCAGCCGTTGGAGGCCGCGATCGGCGTCGGAGGCGCCTTCGGCATAGGACAACAGCGAGTCGCGCGCCCACTGGCTGGTCGGAGCCTGGACGGTGTGGGTCGGATTGACGTAGCGGTTGGGCTCATAGGGCCCATGGTTCTGCAGGCTGACGGCAAAGAAGAAGAACGGATCGTCGGTGTCATCGGCCTCGCGGATGATCTCGTCGGTCATGGCGGCGTCGGAGGCCAGCGGTCCGCGTCGTTCCATCGGCGGCAGGTTTTCCTCGGACTTGAAGTCGTCGAAACCGAAATCGGCATAGACGGGCGTGCGGTTCCAGAACCAACTGGTGCCGGGATGGATGGCGCGCGTCTCGTAGCCCTCGCTTTTCAGGAATGTCGCCATCGACGGAACCGGTGCGCGCACGTACTGCTGATAGGGAATGCTGCCAGCCGGCAGAAAGGCGTTGGAGAAGCCTGTCAGCGCCTCGAACTCGACATTGGCGGTCATACCGCCGAACTCAGGCGAGAAAACATAACCCGAGCGTAGCGACCGCACCGTGGGAATCGGATCGGGTGTGATCGTGACGTCAGGCAGAATGGCCGGATCCCAGAAGGATTCGCTCATGACGATGATGATATCGGGCTTCTCGTCCGGCACCGAGGCCGCCACATCGGGCTTTTGGATCGCTGCGATCGCCTTGTCGGAATAGCCTGCCGGTGCCGTGACATGGGCCATCGGCACATTGAGCGCGAAGGCGAGCGCGAAGCCGTTGGAGGCGTAATTCTCCTTCTGGTCCCACATCATCGGAATGATCTGCAGTCGGTCGCGCGTCCATGAGAAAGTCGCGTAATCCATGATCGAGACGAAGAAGGCGAGCAGCGGCACCGCCAGCGTCAGCCGCGCAAGACGCCCCTTGTGACTCAATGACGGAACGCGGCGGCGCCACTGGCGCCACGCGAAGACGAGCAATGCGAGGCCGGCGACGATGCCGAAGGCCATGGCGAGCGCCGTTATCGGACGATCACGCACCAGAAGCGGCAACAGCGCGACGATCTGGCGGGCATAGAGGAAATCCGTCGGATAGAGCGGATCGCCGAGATAGAGCGATTTCTGGTGCCCGACAAAGGCCAGTGACAAGGTCAGCGGCGCAATGATCATCAAGCTCTGGTGTGTGCGGCCGAGCACGGCATCGAGGCCGATCATGATCAGGGCGAACACCACCATAGTGGTCCAGCCCGGCTTGAAGGGCTGGAAGAAGAAGGAAACGGTGCCGGCAAAATCTCCGCGAACGATCAGTTCGATCGCGAACACCAGGATGGCTGAGGCAAGCAGGCTGGTCAGGCCGTAGCGAATGATCGGCAAGGCCCTGCCCGGCAGATATCCAGTCGACGGATCGCCTTCCAGAAATTGCGGCGCGGCTTTGCCGGCGCCTTTCAAACCTTTTGCCAATCTAGAATTCCCCGGCCTGCAATATATTCGTCATTGAATTGTCATTGAACTGTGACGCGAAACTAGCGCCTGTGGCGAAAATGAGAAGAGCCAGCAGGCGAATCGTGAGCGGTTTTCATCACGAGTGATCGTCAAAAAACCATATGGAACAGACACTCGGCCGGCATTTCCGTGCCAAGGTCTGCAAAGTGGCGGCCAAGGCGTGGGCTTGACTTGGCCGCCCGCCTTGCGTCACAGGCAGGCAAAATCAGTTGCTGGAGCAGGATATGGCCATCGCATTCACGTTTCCGGGGCAGGGCAGCCAGGCAGTCGGCATGGGCAGGGATCTGGCCGATGCCTTCCCGGAAGCGCGAAAAATCTTCCAGGAAGTCGATGACGCGCTTGGCGAAAATCTGTCGAAGCTGATCTGGGAGGGACCCGAAGAGACGCTGACGCTGACCGCCAACGCCCAGCCGGCGCTGATGGCAGTATCGCTGGCCGCGATCCGGGCGCTCGAAGCGCGCGGCTTTTCCTTGAAGGACAAGGTCGCTTACGTCGCCGGGCATTCGCTGGGCGAATATTCGGCACTGGCCGCCGCGGGCTTTGTTTCGGTTGGCGACGCCGCCCGGCTTTTGCGGATACGCGGCAATGCCATGCAAGCGGCGGTGCCCGCCGGCGAGGGGGCCATGGCGGCAATCATCGGGCTGGAGCAGGCCGATGTCGAAGCCGCCTGCGCCGAGGCCGCCACGGGTTCTGTCTGCCAGATCGCCAACGACAATGGCGGCGGCCAGCTGGTGATCTCCGGCGCCAGGGCGGCGGTCGAACTGGCCGCGAAGCTTTGCACGGAAAGGGGCGCCAAGCGGGCGTTGATGCTACAGGTCTCAGCGCCTTTCCATTCGGCGCTGATGGCGCCGGCCGCGGATGTGATGCGCGAAGCGCTGGCCGGCGTGACGAAAAACGCGCCGGTCGTTCCCGTGGTCTCCAACGTGTCGGTGACGCCATCGAACGATCCGGACGAAATCGCTCGCCGATTGGTCCAGCAGGTGACCGGCCGTGTGCGCTGGCGCGAAACCGTCGAATGGTTCGGCCAGAACGGCGTGACCACGCTCTATGAGGTT
This sequence comes from Mesorhizobium shangrilense, assembly GCF_040537815.1. NCBI lineage: Bacteria > Pseudomonadati > Pseudomonadota > Alphaproteobacteria > Hyphomicrobiales > Phyllobacteriaceae > Mesorhizobium > Mesorhizobium shangrilense. The sequence continues at coordinate 2,255,471 of NZ_JBEWSZ010000001.1, read as the reverse complement.
GGCGCCGGAAAAGTCCTGTCCGGTCTGGCGCGGCGCATCAATCGCGACATCGCCACCAGTGCCATAGGTACATCCGCCGACGTTGATGCGGCATTGGCATTGCTTGCATAATCAGGCTCGATTCTGATCTCACCCATACGAAGGGTGTTCTCTTGAAAGGGAAGAAAATGTTCGATCTGACTGGCCGCAAGGCGCTCGTCACCGGTGCATCCGGTGGCATTGGCGAGGCGATCGCCCGCGTGCTGCATGCGCAGGGCGCCATCGTTGGGCTGCATGGCACGCGCATCGAGAAGCTGGAGACGCTGGCCGCGGAACTGGGTGAGCGGGTCAAGCTCTTTCCGGCCAACCTGGCGAATCGCGATGAGGTCAAGGCGCTCGGCCAGAAGGCAGAGGCCGATCTCGAAGGCGTCGACATCCTCGTCAACAATGCCGGAATCACCAAGGATGGCCTGTTCGTGCGCATGTCGGACGCCGACTGGGACACGGTGCTCGAGGTCAATCTGACCGCCGTATTCCGGCTGACCCGCGAACTGACCCATCCGATGATGCGGCGCCGGCATGGCCGCATCATCAACATCACCTCGGTTGTAGGGGTCACCGGCAATCCCGGGCAGGCGAACTATTGCGCGTCCAAGGCCGGTATGATCGGCCTGTCCAAATCGCTGGCGCAGGAGATCGCGACCCGCAACATAACCGTCAACTGCGTCGCACCGGGCTTCATCGAATCAGCGATGACCGACAAGCTCAACGACAAGCAGAAGGAGGCGATCATGGCGGCGATCCCCACCCGGCGCATGGGTACCAGCGCTGAAGTCGCTTCCGCGGTCGCCTATCTCGCTTCGAACGAGGCCGCCTATGTCACCGGGCAGACCATTCATGTGAACGGCGGCATGGCGATGATCTGAACAAGGTCCCGATGGGCTGTGAAAAGCAACCATTTCGCCTTGGACCCGGGCAGGTTTTCGTGTAATGCGGCCCGTAACCCGGCGGTTCGGGCAAAAACCGGTCCTGTGCTGTTGCGTTTCCGGCAGGACCATCTTTCAGCTTGATTAGCGGCATTCTGCCCGCTAACGAAGACAGACAAACAAAAGACGAGGATGCCCACATGAGTGACACCGCAGAGCGCGTCAAGAAGATCGTCATCGAGCATCTTGGCGTCGATGCCGACAAGGTGACGGAGCAGGCAAGCTTCATCGATGATCTGGGCGCGGACAGCCTCGACACGGTTGAACTCGTCATGGCGTTCGAAGAAGAGTTCGGCGTCGAAATCCCCGACGATGCGGCCGAGACCATTCTGACTGTCGGCGATGCCGTGAAGTACATCGACAAGGCTTCGGCCTGACGCTTTCGCAGTCATCACCTGGGGAGGACCTGCGATGAGGCGTGTCGTCGTCACGGGCCTTGGGTTGTTGTCGCCATTCGGCATGGGCTTTGAGCACAGCTGGAAGGAACTTCTGACCGGCCGAAGCGCTGCCAAACGAGTCACCGAATTCGAGGTGGACGATCTTGCCTGCAAGATCGCACACGTCATTCCTCGCGGTGACGGCAGCAATGGAACGCTCAATCCAGAGGCTATTCTCGAGCCTAAGGAACTGCGCAAGATCGGCGACTTCATCCTTTATGGGATCGCGGCCGCCGACGAAGCACTGAGGGACTCCGGCTGGGAGCCTCGGAGCGAGCAGGAGCGCTGCGCCACGGGCGTCATGATCGGTTCCGGCATCGGCGGCCTTGAAGGCATCGCCGAGAACGCGCTCATTCTCCACGAGCGCGGGCCGCGTCGCATCAGCCCGTTCTTCATCCCGGGAAACATCATCAACCTGGTGTCTGGGCAGGTGTCTATCCGACACGGGCTGAAAGGCCCCAACCACGCCGTCGTCACCGCTTGCTCGACCGGGGCGCATGCCATCGGTGATGCCGCCCGGTTGATCATCTTCGGCGATGCCGATGTGATGCTGGCCGGCGGCGCCGAAGCACCGGTAACCCGGCTTTCACTTGCTGGCTTTGCCGCTTGTCGGGCGCTGTCCACCGAGCGCAACGACACGCCGCAAGAAGCCTCGCGCCCCTATGATCGCGACCGCGATGGTTTTGTCATGGGTGAGGGCGCCGGCGTCGTCGTGCTTGAAGAACTCGAGCATGCCAAGGCGCGCGGCGCAAAGATCTATGCCGAAGTGACCGGCTACGGTCTTACGGGCGATGCCTATCACATCACGGCGCCGGCTGAAGATGGTGACGGTGCCTTCCGTTGCATGACGGCGGCGCTGAACCGGGCCAAGCTTACGCCCGCGGATATCGACTATATCAACGCTCATGGTACCTCGACCATGGCCGACACGATCGAACTTGGCGCGGTCGAGCGGCTGGTCGGCAACGCCGCCTCGAAGATATCGATGTCGTCGACCAAGTCGTCGATTGGCCATCTCTTGGGCGCGGCGGGTGCCGCCGAGGCGATCTTCTCGATTCTGGCCATACGCGACAACGTTGCGCCGGCGACCATCAACCTCGACAATCCCGAGCGGGAAACGGCCATCGATCTGGTGCCGAACACACCGCGGCCTCGTCAGATCGACGTCGCGCTTTCCAATTCCTTCGGGTTTGGCGGCACCAACGCTTCGCTTGTCTTCCAGCGTTACAATGGCTGACCGGTTCGCCGGTCGGCATCGCCTCGCCGCGTCGTCAATTTCGCCATATTCGCCTCTACTCTGCCGCAGGGGATTCGCGCATCGGCCCGAGAATCGGTATCAGAATCGAAATCGATTTTCGCAAAGCACGATGCGCAGACTTGAAATGTTAGAGCGCACCTTGTGCATCCACCGGGATGCACGTCGCTCTAAGAGATCAAACGGTAGGGCGCTATGACCACAAATCCGGCAAACAACGGGGAATTCGGCCAGAGGCCCGCGGCGCAAGGTCCTATCGTGCCGAAGACTGCCAGCGAGGCATTGCGGCCCGAAGTCGGCACGCCGCCGCCAAGCCGCTCGCGCGCCTCGCGCAGCCAGATCGTCGTGTTCATGAACTTCTTCTTCTCGCTGATCATGCTGGTAATCCTGGCAGGTGGCCTGGTGCTCTACTTCGGCAGGCAAGCATTCAATGAACCAGGCCCGTCGGCCAACGGCGACACGTTCATGGTGAAACAGAACTCCGGTGTTCAGGACATTGCTGACCAACTCGAGCGGCGCGGACTGATCAGCGACGCCCGTGTGTTCCGCCTTGGTGTGCGTGTCTACGGAAACGATTCGGCGCTCAAGGCCGGTGAATACGCAATCAAGCCCCAGGCATCCATGCGCGACATCATGGACCTGCTGAAGAGCGGCAAGTCGGTGATGTATTCGCTGACCATACCTGAAGGGCTGACGGTTGAGCAGGCGCTGGAGCGTATTGCCGAGCAGGATGCGTTGAGCGGTGACATGCCGAAGACCGCACCGGTCGAAGGCAGCCTCGCCACCGACACCTTGCGCTTCACCCGCGGTGCGACACGCCAGCAGATGGTCGACAAGCTGTTGGCCGACCAGAAGAAACTGGTCGAGGATGTCTGGCAACGCCGCGCGCCTGATCTGCCGCTGGCCAGTATCGACGACTTCGTCACATTGGCTTCGATCGTCGAGAAGGAGACGGGCAGGGGTGATGAGCGCTCGCGCGTCGCCGCCGTCTTCCTCAACCGACTGGCCAAGGGCATGCGGCTGCAGTCGGACCCGACCATCATCTATGGTCTGTTCGGCGGCAAGGGAAAGCCGGCCGATCGCCCGATCTATCAGTCGGACATCCAGAAGCCGACGCCCTACAACACCTATCTGATCAACGGCCTGCCGCCGACGCCGATCGCCAATCCCGGCCGGGCGGCACTTGAAGCGGTCGCCAATCCGTCGAAGACTGATGACCTCTATTTTGTCGCCGACGGTACGGGTGGCCACGTCTTTGCCTCGACGCTGGAAGAGCACAACCAGAACGTTGCCCGCTACCGGGCGCTGCAGAAGAAGCAGGCAGACGATGCCGCCAAGGCTGATGCCGCCAAAGGTGGCGCGGATCAGACGGGTAATGGCAGCTCCGGCAGTGACAGCAATGCCAAAAAGCCGGTGGACAATGGCGGCGATGATCTCGGCGGCGGCGACGCTGGCGCGGCACAGTAGGCTGCACCGCGGCCAAAATCCTTTGCGTCCCCAATTCTTGTGCGCAAAGGCGGACTGACATTTTGAGGGAGCGCCGCGCCGCCGAATGGAAGCGCGGGGGGATGCTCAAGAATTTGAAGCTGCGCACGATCGCTTTCGGTTTTCGAGATCATGCGCCAAGGGGCGTACGGACAAGATGAATTTGCAGAGCATGACTGGTTTTGCACGCGCCGCGGGCGAGTACACCGGCACTGCGATTGCCTGGGAAGTCAAATCCGTCAACGGCAAGAGCGTCGAAGTCAGGTTGCGGCTATCGCAGGGATTCGAGCGACTGGAGCCCGCGGTCAGACAGACGATCCAGAAGCGGTTTTCGCGAGGTAATTTCCAGGCGACGCTGACGATCGGCCGCGCAGCCGGCTCGCAGGCGCAGCCAGTGGTCAATGAAGCATTCCTGAAGGATGTAGCCGGGCTGGCCAAGCGGCTGCAGGAGCAGTTCGGCGTGGCGCCGGCGACCGCGGATGGGCTGTTGTCTCTGCGCGGCGTGCTCGACATCCCCGAGATCACCGAAACCGAGGACGAGCGGACTGCACTCGACACTGCGATCCTGGCCACGCTTGAGGAGGCGCTGGGCGGGCTGGAAAAAGCACGCCAAGGGGAAGGCGAGGCGCTGCGTGCGCTGCTGTCCGGCCACATCGATGCCATCGAGGCGCTGACACTGCGGGCCGAGGCGGACCCGTCACGCGAGCCGGCCGCGATCCGCGAACGGATCGCGGAACAAGTTCGGCTGTTGATGGACGCCTCCGCCAATCTCGACGCGAGCCGGTTGCACATGGAAGCGGCTTTCCTCGCCACCAAGGCCGACATTCGCGAAGAGATCGACCGCCTGAAAACGCACGTGGCGTCAGGCCGAGCGCTGCTCAAGGGCGGCGGGGCCATTGGCCGCAAGCTCGATTTTCTGGCACAGGAATTTAACCGCGAATCGAATACGCTGTGCTCGAAGTCGAACGCTGCCGCCGTCACCGCCATTGGGCTGGAGCTGAAGGCGGTCGTCGATCAGTTTCGCGAACAGGTACAGAATCTGGAATAACTGATGGTGGCCAAAGATCCGATAGCCGCAAGAGATCTGGGTTCGCGCATTCGCCGCAGGGGGTTGATGCTGGTCCTGTCGTCGCCGTCCGGTGCCGGTAAATCCACGATCGCGCGCAATCTGCTTGAGAGCGATTCCAGCCTGGAATTGTCGGTCTCGGTCACCACCAGGCCAAGGCGGGGCAGCGAAATCGAGGGTGTCCACTATCACTTCCGCACGATGCGCGAGTTCGAGCGGCTGCGCGATTCAGATGCCCTGCTGGAATGGGCGGAGGTGCACGGCAATTGCTATGCCACGCCGCGCGAGCCAGCCGAACTGGCCCTGGCGCAGGGCCGCGACATGCTGTTCGACATCGACTGGCAGGGCGCCCAGCAACTGAAGGAGAAGATGCGCGCCGATATTGTCTCGATCTTCATCCTGCCGCCGTCGATGAAGGAATTGAAGGCAAGGCTCAAGCGCCGCGCCGAGGATCAGGAATCGGTGATCGATATGCGGCTGAAGAACGCCCGCAACGAGATCGAGCACTGGAAGGAATACGACTTCGTCATCGTCAATGACGATCTCGATCGCGCCTTCGCCGAGGTGCGCGGTATCGTCATTGCCGAACGGTTGCGGCGTGACCGGCGGCCGGGCCTGTTTGATTTCGTCTCCGGGCTTCTGGACGAGAAGACGGGCTGATTTCCTCCTGCCCGTAGACGGGGAGAAGGGGAGCTATACCGAATTGGTCAGCCGTACGAATTCCTCGACGCTCAGCGTCTCGGCGCGCCGGGTCGGGTCGATGCCCGCGCGCTCGAGCAGCGCTTCGCCACCCAGGCTCTTCACGCTTTGCCGCAGCATCTTTCGGCGCTGGCCGAAGGCGGCCTCGGTGACACGTCCGAGCCGCTTGACGTCGACAGGCAAGGGCGTCGGACGTGGCACCAGATGCACCACCGACGAGGTAACCTTGGGCGGCGGCGTGAATGCCTGCGGCGGCACGTCGAAGGCGATTTTGGCTTCCGTGCGCCAGCCGGTAAGCACCCCCAACCGGCCATAGGCATCACTGCCGGCAGCGGCGACGATGCGCTCGGCCACCTCGCGCTGGAACATCAGCGTCATCGATGTATAGAAAGGCGGCCAGTCGGTGACTGTCAGCCAGCGCACGAGGAGTTCGGTGCCTATATTGTAGGGGAGGTTGGCAACGATTTTCGTCGGACCGTCTGCGGCAAGGGCTGCAAAATCCGTTTTCAGCGCATCGCCAGCGATGACATCCAGCCGGCCCGGATAATGATCCGACACTTCCGCCAATGCAGCCAGGCAGCGCTCGTCCCGCTCGATGGCGATGACGCGGCTGGCGCCATGCAACAACAGCGCGCGAGTCAACCCACCGGGGCCTGGCCCGACCTCGATCACGGTGGTTGCAGTCAGGTCGCCCGCGCTGCGCGCGATTTTTCCTGTCAGGTTCAAGTCGAGCAGGAAATTCTGGCCGAGCGACTTTTTCGCTTGCAGGCCATGGCGTTCGATCACGTCACGAAGCGGCGGCAGGCCGTCGATGCTCATGCTGGCAGGCTCTGGCGGGAAGCACTCATGCGGCAGCGGCTTTCGTTCCGGTATCGGCCAGCCTTCTGGCAAGTTTCAAGGCCGCAATCAGGCTGTCGGCGCGCGCGATGCCCTTGCCGGCTATGTCGAAGGCGGTGCCATGGTCGGGCGAGGTGCGGATGAAGGGCAGGCCGAGCGTGACATTGACCGCTTCGTCGAAAGCAAGCGCCTTTGCCGGGATGAGCGCCTGGTCGTGATACATGCAGATGGCTGCATCATAGCCGGCGCGAGCCCGCGCATGGAACATCGTGTCGGCGGGAAGCGGGCCGAAGGCGTTTATCCCTTCCTTGCGCAGGATGTCGATCGCCGGACGGATAATCCGCTCGTCTTCTTCGCCCATTGCCCCGCCTTCGCCGGCATGCGGATTGAGGCCGGCAATGGCAAGCCTCGGCTTCGATATGCCGAAACGGCTTGCGAGGTCGGAGGCGGTTATGCGCGCGGTGGCGACGATCAGTTCGGTTGTCAGCACCTCTGGCACTTTGGCCAGAGGGATATGGATTGTGACGGGAACGGTGGAGAGCTCTGGTCCCGTCAGCATCATCACCGGCATCACCTCGGTTCCGGTGTGCCGCGATGCCAGATGCGCCAGATATTCGGTATGACCGGGAAAGCGGAAGCCGGCATCATAGAGCGGCTTCTTGGCTATGGGGCAGGTGACGACCGCCGCGGCGCGGCCGGCGAGGCAGTCCGCAACCGCGCGATCGATGGCTTCCACCGTGCCTGCGGCGTTGGCCGGGTCAGGCCTGCCGGGACTGTCGACGAAACGGGCGGAGAGCGGCACGACTGGCAATGCGCGCGAAAATGTCCGCGATGCCTGTGCCGGCGTCGTTTCGGCGATTTCCACGCTGGTGCCAACGCGTTCTGCTCGTGCGGCCATCAAGTGCGGATCGGCGAGGAGGTAAAAGGGCGGGATCGCAGACGCGTCCCGGGCCTGCCATGCGGCAATCGCGATTTCAGGTCCAACACCGGACGGGTCGCCAACACTCAATGCCAGCGGAATCTCGACGCCACGCACAATTATGCCTGGAAGTCAGCGCTTGACGATGCGGGCTTTCGCCTTCAGCTCGTCGACATATTTCTTGCTGAGCTCGTCGGCGGCCTTGTCGGTGGAACCCTCGCCCTGAAACACCATTTGCGCGACCTTGTCGTCGGACACTTCGCGCGAAGAGCAGATGCCGATGAACTCGACGCCGCGCTCGGTTTCACGCACTGGAGTGGCTCCGCCAACCTTCGTGGCCTTGACCTGATCTGCCCAGTCAGGCGGCAATTGCGGCGCCAGCACGCGGCCTAGATCGCGAACAGTGACGTCGATGAGGCCCTTGGCGAATTCGCGCGTGGTATTGCAGCCATTGAAGCGGGCGCGCATGGCGTCGGCTTCGCGCTTGCGCTTGGCCAGCGTTGCGTTGCGCTCTGCTGGCGGCACTACGAAGATGATCTGCTGAAGCATGTATTCCATGGCGGTTGGCTTGGTGCCGCCATTGCTGAGCATGCGCTTTACCGCGTCCTGTTCGCTGGTTACGCCGCCGCCATCGCCGGAACGGTAACGCGCGCTCAATGCCTGGTTCCAGGCCATCTGGGCGCGGATGAATTCCTTGAAATGCTCCCTGGTCACGCCCGACTTTTCCATGACGCCGTCGAGCTGGCTGATCTGCATCTTGTTGGTCGTGGCAAAGCGCTGATAGGCGGCTTCGACCTGAGCATCGCCGATCTTAATACCGAGCCGCTTGGCCTCCGCCATCCGCAATGTCTGTTCGATCATCTCGTTGGCGGCATCGCCCTTCCTGTGCTGGAGGCGCAGGAAGGCGGCCCGATGCGCGATGTCGCCGCTGGTCACCGGTATGTCGTTGACGACGTACTTGATCTCGCTGGCGAATGCCGGCGGCGTCATGACTGTCATCGAGACGGATGTTGCAGCCACAAGCAGCGCAAATCCTGCCGAAAAGAGGTATTTCCTCATCGAAAGCATCCCAATTCTATTCCGGTCCCATCTCTACTTTATCCCTGCCCCAGGGTGCGTGGAATCGGTGCCAGACCTATGCGGCGAAACGATGTCGTCAGCCGGCTCCCCAATACTGGCCGATGCCCGCTACTGGATCGTGTCGATGGAGCTTTGTGACGATCCGAAATCGCCAATCGTGCGGAACGACAGGTTGAAGCCGATGGTTTGCGAGACCTGTCGGGTGGTCAGATCGCGCGATTGCGAAAAGGTCATCAGATAGGTGAAACACGAATCATTATAAGCGAAGCCCACGCCATCCTTGACCAGAAGGCTGCTCTGGATGTCGTAGGTGCCGGTTCCGAAGACGCGCCAGGCCTCGGCAAGATGCGTGGACGCGCCAAGCGTGACCTCTTGGCGATCCTCCGTGAAGCCATAGAGAGGCTGGGCCTGGATGAACGCGTATTTGGCGCTCAGCGAAACGGGTAGGCCGGAATAGGCGGCCTTCAGCTCGGCACGGCGGATCTCGAAGGTCTGTTCGTCGAAACGACCGCTGACCGAGCCGGAGAACCCGTTGGGGCTGTTGAGGCCGATGAGGCCGACGTAATCGGATGAAGACGTCTGGAGGCCGGAATAGGCGCCGACATTGACGAGGTCCGGTGCGTCGAAGGAGTTGCGTCCGGCCAGCTGGTAGGACTGGCCGAACAGGCCGTTGGTGCTCCAGCCATTGTCATAGGAGCCGGAATAGCGCAGGCCGACATTGGCCCGCGTGCCGCCTTCGACGCGGTCGTAGCCGGAAAACTTGTCCTCCTCGAACAACGTTGTCGCGTCGAAGACGAGGCTCTGGGCGTCCTCGTTGGGCACGGCGAGGCCGCCGACATACTGCTCGTTCGGGCGCGCGAAAACCTGCGCCATCGGCTCGAAGACATGGCTGGAATTGGCAGCCGAAAACAGCAAGGGCCAGCGCACTTCAAGGCCGGCGGTCGCCATGTAGGTGGCCAGCGACGAGCGCATATCGTCGGCGACGCCCAAAGTCGTCGCCATGTTGTTGATGGCGTCAAGCGAGGCTGACGATGCGTTGAGATAGCTGGCGTCGCCGCGTAATGCGAACATGGGCGTCAGCACCAGCCCGTCCTCGGTCGTGAAGGTCCGCTTCCACTCGGCTTCCGCCGTCAACCGTCCGGAATCGCCTTCGATGCCGGGAACACGTATGGTCGGAGTAGTAGTACCGTCATCCAGGCTGTCGCGGCGGATGACCCTCGCGTTCAAGTTGATTGACAATTGGCCACCGGCCACCGCCATGTCAGGGATGTACGCATAATCCAGAGAGGGCAGGACCCAAGGCTGCTGGCCGGCGCGTGCGGTTGGATCCGAGCTGAGTGTATTTTCCTGGACGTCGAATCGCATGGCGCGCAAGTCGAAATAGTTACGGTCGTTAAGGCCGGTCAGATAAATTTCCGAGCGATGGATGACGTCGCTGTAGTCCTTGATATCGTAAGTGCGCGAGAAGTCCTTGTCGGTCTGAAGCAGGATATTCCAGCCGAAATCCCAGCGCGGATTGATGGCGAACTGGCCTTGGGTACCCATCATGCCGCGGAACTTGTTCGGATCGCCGGGCGCTCCGGAATCGACATTGTACCCGTTGCTGTCGACAAAGGCGCCGGGGTCCCGCTGCTGGATGCCCGCGATCTTCACGCTGTATTCGCCATTGTTGAAACGCTGGCGCCATTCGGCCTCGCCGAGGAAGCCCTGCTTGGTGTAGCCGCTGCCCGTGACCGTAAGGTCATATGTTGGCGACAGCGCAAAATAGTAAGGGATCTTGACGCTATAACCCAGATCGCTCTTGTAGCCGATGCTGGGGATCAGGAAGCCGCTTTTGCGCTTGACCGTTGGATCCGCGATCTCGAATGCCGGCAGATAGGCGAGTGGAAAGCCGAAGAATTCGAAATTCGCGTTTTCGAAGCGAACCGTTTTCTTCTCGCCGTTCCAGATGATCTTCCGCGCCTTGACGCGCCAGGTCGGCGCTTTGTCCGGCTTGTCTTCGCAGGGCTCACAGGCGGTGTAGACGCCGTTGTGGAACGTGGTCAGCACGCCGCCCATGCGCTCGGCGCTTTCCGCCGCGAAATAGGCCTTGTCGACCGTTTCGACCCGCAGCGCGTTTGCGAACCCGTCGGCGAAGTCGTCGGTCAGGTCGACGTGGTCCGAATAGACCTTGGTACCGTCGGCGTTGACGACCTGCACGTTGCCGCTTGCAACGAGGCGCTTGGTCTTGCGGTTGTATTCGACCCGCTGCGCCACGAGGCGGTTGCCGCCATAGTCGATCTGCACGCCGCCGACGGCCGTTACCGTCTGGTTGTCGTTGTCATAGACAAGCGTATCCGCGGCCAGCAGCATCTGCGAGCCTGAAGGCACTTTCGGCGCCAGATCCGTTACCTGCTGGGCAACAGCTGGCACGATGGTGACGCCGCAGGCAACAAGACATGCCAAGGCGCTCGCCGCGTAGAGGCGCGCCAACCCGGCCTGCCTATAGCTGCGCAAAACCGCCTCCCTCACTAGCCGTCTTCCTTGTATAGCAGGAATGTTACCCCAAAGAACATAGCCACAACAACCGGAACCCACGCAGCCACAGCGGTGGGCACGAATCCCGCAACGCCGAATGCTTTGACCAACACCGAAACGACATAAAGCAGAAACCCGGCGAGGACGCCACCCAGAATCATCGTCGCGGACTGCCCCATCCTCGCAAATCGCATTGATACTGTTGCAGCAATCAGCGTCATGGCGACGAGCAGGAATGGCAGTGCCACCAGCGAATCAAACTGCATGGCGAAGGCATTTGCCTTGAGGCCGAAGGAGCGAGCAACCTCGATCTTGCCCGGCAGATCGTAGAACGGGATCGTTTCCGGCCGCGCCAGCCGCTCCTGGACGAATTCGGGCTTCAGATTGGTCGGTACGCGATCGCTGTCCACCGAGCGGATGGTACCATCCTTGAATATCTTGACGTCCTGCAGTTCCCAGTAGCCGTCGCGCAGATAGACACGTGCCGCGTCCTTGCGTTCGACGATATCGCCTTGCGGGCTGAGGATGAAGAAGACCGCGTCGGCCATCTCCAGGCCCTGGTTGAGAATGGCGCGGGCGCCGATGATGGTGTCGCCCGAACTGGTCTTCTGCCGGATCCAGGGGGCGGTATCGGCCGAAACGGCGGTCGATTTGCCGGAGCGGAGCTCTGTCTCCATCTGCTCGGACCAGGAAAAGGCATGCGCGGCGAGCGGATTGATGACCCCGACGGAAAAGGCGCCGAACAGCAGCGCTCCGATGCAGCATGGTAAGAGGAACTGCCAGGCGGAGACGCCGGCGGAGCGCGCTATGACCAGCTCATATTTGCGATTGAGCGATACCAGTGTCGCCATTGCCGAAAACAAGCCGACGAAGGGCACGGTCTGCAGCATGATCATCGGCATTCTGAGCCCCGAAATGGCGAGCGCAGTTCCGTAGGTGAAGCCCGGCAAGCCGGTGGTGCGGCCGGAAAGCTCGGTGAAATCGATCAGGAACACCAGCGCCAGCAGGCCGATGAAGAACCAGATGGTGATCGTCACATAGCGGAAGAAAAAATAACGGCCCAGCGTCCAACCCATCAGCCGACCCTCTGTCCAGACGTGTTGCCCCTGGAAAAGCGCAGCTTGAGGGCGTTCCATCCCTCTGTGACGCGGTCGGCGCAGTTGGTCATCCAGTCTGCCCAGGCCACCGGCAGTTCCATGGTTCGGTTGGTGACGATGAACCAGGTGGCGACCGCGGATGCGATGATCGGCACGCCATAGACCATGTAGGCATATTGCGGCACCGTGTCGGCCTTGCCGTCGGCGAAGAAGCCAAGCCAGCGGACAAACAGGGAGATGCCGATGGCCGTGATCAGCGGATTGACGCGGGCCTCGCGATGCGAGCGTGCATCGCTGGCCACCGCAAGTGCGATCAGCGCGAAGACCAGCGAATAGGTCCATTCCGTGAAGCGCTGGTTGATCTCGGCCAGGTAGGTGTTGGGCTCTCGCTGGAAAACCTTGTCGTTCGGGTCCGGATTGAGCAGATATTGCGTCGTCTGGTCCTTCGCCATCAGGGTTACCGTCGAAGCCGCGGCCATGAAGGCGGACAGGTCGAAAGCATAGGACGTGAACCGGATGACCGAAAGATCGCCGGTCAGCGTTTTGCGGTGGATGACGCCGTCGTTCATCATCAGCACCTTTTCGGCGCCGCGTTCGATGATCGAGCCGCTCTTGGCGTAGTAGACGAGGTTGACGCCTTCCTCTCGCGAATCGGCAACGAAGATGCCGCCGAGGCGATTGTCCGGAAGCCGTTCGCCGATCTGCAGGAACAGGCCCTCGTCGATCTTGCGGAACGTGCCTTCCTGGATGACCAGGGTCAACAGATCGGCTCGTGACGACGCCACCAGTTCGCGATTTTTCTGACGTGCATAGGGATCGATGCCGTTGTCGACGGCGAATGAAAAGATAGCGGCGCCGAGCGCAAGCAGCATGATCGGCCTGGCGATTGTCCAGCGCGAGGCACCAGCTGCATTGATGACGGCCAGCTCCGAATCCGAATTCATCGTACTGAGCGTCTGCGCCACCGCGACCACCAGCGCAAAAGGCACGACGATCGGGACGATCGACGGCAAAATGAGAGCGGCGACTTCGAAGAAGGTGAGGGCCGACTGGCCACTGTCGGTGACGAGGTCGATACGGGCAAGGACCTGCGTGGTCCACACGATCGCCAGCGTCCAGACCAGCGCTGCCATGAAGACCACGAAAGCGCGGCGCATGATGTAGCGTTCAACGACCTTCATGAAGGCTTTTCTCGATTTTTTCGAACGGCATCATGCCGCCGAACAAGGTAGCCGTCCGCCGCCGCCCGCACAACCGGTTCGATCTGGTTCCCGTCCCACATCATGTTCCCCGGCAGGCCGGAGTGTCGGCGGGAATGGATAAGAAAGGGCGAACATGCTTGGTTAACAACAGGTTGCGGCGAAAGAAGCGGAGCCGTGCCGTGCCGAATCGACGTCGGTTCCGCCAGCCATATGGGGTGCGATTTCGGCAAAGTCTTGCCAAATGCGGGAAAACGACCAAATGTCGCGCACTCCACGAGACGACGCCGGAACGTTTGAAGCACCTCCCCCCGAAAGCAGGACCTGATGAATTCGAGACCTTCGATTGCCTTTGCCAAGTTAGCAACGCCCAAGAAGGGGAGCGTCTTCCTGCTCTCGGCGGAGGGGAGCGGGTTGAGCGACGCGGCAAAGGGCTGCGATCCCGCCAAGACGCTCGATCGCGCATTTCCGGTCGCCGACTTCACGGCCAAATTCGCAAGCGTCATGGAAGTGTTGGCGCCCGAGGGAACGCCATTCGATCGGCTGGTCGTGATCGGCGCCGGCAAGGTGTCGGCGCTCGATGACTACGCCTGGCTGAAGCTTGGTGGTACCGTTGCCGCGTCGTTGCGCAAGGCGGCCGACATTGCGATCGTTCTCGATCTGGCTGACGTTTCTGTTGGCGGTCAGGAGGCGGCGAACCTTGCCGCGGGCATCCTTTTGCGCAGCTACTCCTTCGACAAGTACAAGACCAGGAAGGACAATGGCGATGGCAAGGACGATACCAAGAAGCCGGCCAGGATAACCATCCACACCAATGATCCAGCGGGCGCGAAAAAGGCGTTCGCCGATGAGGTGGCGGTGATCGATGGCGTCCTTCTGGCGCGCGACCTGGTCAATGAGCCGGCAAATACGCTCGGACCGGTGGAGTTCGCCGCCCGCGCCAAGGAATTGGAAGCACTGGGCGTCAAGGTCGAAATCCTCACCGAGAAGGAGATGAAGAAGCTCGGCATGGGTTCGCTGCTCGGCGTTGCGCAGGGATCGCCGCGTGGTGCCCGCATGGCGGTGATGCAATGGAATGGCGGCAAGGCCAAGGACAGCCCCGTCGCTTTTGTCGGCAAGGGCGTCACCTTCGATACTGGCGGCAATTCGATGAAGCCGGCATCCGGCATGGAGGACATGAAGGGCGACATGGGCGGCGCCGCGGCGGTGACCGGCCTGATGCAGGCGCTCGCGACGCGCAAGGCGAAGGCCAATGTCGTCGGCATCATCGGGCTGGTGGAAAATGCCGTCGACGGCCATGCCCAGCGTCCGGGGGATATCGTCACCTCCATGTCGGGGCAGACCATCGAGGTGCTCAACACCGACGCCGAAGGCCGCCTCGTGCTGGCTGATGCGCTGTGGTATTGCAACGACCGTTTCCAGCCGAAGTTCATGGTCAATCTGGCGACGCTCACCGGCGCCATCATGGTCGCGCTCGGCCAGCATTATGCTGGCCTGTTCTCCAACAATGACGAACTGTCGGAAAGGCTGACGGCAGCCGGCCAGGCGACGCAGGAAAGATTGTGGCGCATGCCGCTTGGCGCCGAATACGACAAGCTCATTGATTCCAAGAACGCCGACATGAAGAATATCGGCGGCCGCTATGGCGGCGCCACCATCGCCGCGCAGTTCCTGCAGCGCTTCGTCAAGGACACGCCATGGGCGCATCTCGACATTGCCGGCACCGCGATGGGCGCTCCGTCGAGCGAGATCAACCAGTCATGGGGCTCGGGTTTCGGCGTCAGGCTGCTCGATCGCCTCGTGCGGGACAATTATGAGCAATAGGCGGCTGGAAACGATGCGGCCGTCGACGCTATAGAAGGCGATGGCCGACGTCCTTTTCTATCACCTGACCGAATCGACACTCGAGGACGCGCTTCCCGGCCTTCTCGAGCGCAGTGTCGATCGCGGTTGGCGCGCCGTGGTGCAAACCGGCACCGAGGAGCGGCGCGACGCACTCGATATGCATCTGTGGACATTTCGTGACGATTCGTTCCTGGCCCATGCCACGGATCGCGAAGCGCATACCGCCGATCAGCCTATCCTTCTGACCACAGGCGACGGCAACCCGAACGCGGCAAAAATCCGCTTCCTGGTCGATGGTGCGGCGCCGCCGGATCTTGCCGGCTACGAACGCGCCGTCTTCCTGTTCGACGGCCATGACGCCGCCCAGGTCGAGGCGGCGCGGGCGCACTGGAAGACGATGAAGGATGCCGGTCACGCCGTCACCTACTGGCAGCAGACGCCAGACCGCCGCTGGGAGCGCAAGGCATGATCCGTGCCGAGATCCCGTGCCATCTTCTTTGGAATGAATAATGCGCTTTCTGTTTGGCCTTATCCTGTTTGCCGGCGTTGGCATTGGCGCCATCTATCCCTGGGCGATGAGCAATTTCTCCGGCCATGAGATCGGCACCTGGCGCGTCTACGAGCAGGGCCGGTTCAAGCCGGTGACGGTGGCTTTAAACAGTCGCGATCAACCGGTCCGAGTGCTGGTCGACCTGACTGCCCGGGCCGAGCGGATCGTCTCGCAGCAACGCACCGTATTGACCCTGACCGCCGCCACCAATGGGCGCACTGTGCTGGCCTCGACACTCCAGTTCAATCATACCGACAATCCGCGCCAGGCCAGCCCGCAATTGCCGGACAAGATCTTCCGCGACGAGGCGGGCCTGATCCCTGTGGTTAGCCCCGGCCCCTATGTCTTCACCGTTGGCCCGGGCGATGCGGAGGGTATCGAGATGCGGTCGGTGGATCTCGTCTTGCGATCAGGCGTCGGCGAAGTCGACAAGCGTGCGCAACCAGTGGGGTTCTCGCTGATGGTTGTCGGCCTGATCGGCTTTGTGCTGGCGCTGCGCCGTGGCGGTGGCGGCCGGCCCGAAAATCCGAACTCGCAGCCACCGCCGCCGCGATGGGGCAGGGACGCCAAGTGAATTACCGCCACGCCTACCACGCTGGAAATTTTGCCGATGTCGTCAAGCATGTCGTGCTGGCGCGGCTGCTTGAATATCTGAAGCAGAAGGACAAGGCGTTTCGCGTCATCGACACCCATGCCGGGATTGGCCGTTACGATCTGTCGTCTGTCGAAGCGCAGAAAACCGGCGAGTGGCAAGGCGGCATTGGCCGGCTGATCGATGCCTCGCTGGACGCCAAGGCAGCGGCGCTGCTGGCACCGTATCTGGAGGCGGTGCGGTCGTTCAATTCCGATGGCGGCGTGAAGAGATATCCGGGCTCGCCGTTGATTGCGCGCCATCTCCTGCGCAAGCAGGATCGACTGTCGGCGATCGAACTGCACCCCAAGGATGCGGCAAAACTGAAGACAGAATTCGCCGGCGATTTCCAGGCGAGGGTGTTGGAACTCGACGGCTGGCTGGCGCTTGGCGCCCATCTGCCGCCAAAGGAAAAGCGCGGCCTGGTTCTCATCGATCCACCATTCGAGGAAGCGGGTGAGTTCGACCGCCTCGTCGACGGGCTGGTGAAGGCACATAGGCGGTGGCCTGGCGGCATCTATGCGCTGTGGTATCCGATCAAGGATCGCAAGGCGGTCATCGCCTTCCGGAAGGCGCTGAAGCAGTCCGGCGTTCCAAAAATACTCGACATAGAATTCGAGATCCGGCCCGCATCCTCGGAACCCAGCCTCGATGGCAGCGGCATGGTGGTGGTCAATCCGCCGTTCACGCTTGAGGGGGAACTGCGTACGCTGCTGCCAGCCTTGCACAGGTTGCTCACCGTGGGAAAACCGGCGCACTGGTCGCTGGAATGGCTGACCGGCGAGTAGGCACGAATCGGCAACGACCTGGAGGTTTCGCGGCAATCCGCCTGGGGTGGTTTTCATGGCGCACCGGGTCAGCAAGACGCGAAGCCACTAGGCAAGCGTGAGGGCAGGGGCAGGGCAATCCGCGCCTCATCACCCTAATGTTTGTTGCCACGAAGTCGTTTTGTCATGAATTTTCAACATGGTTCACCATCGCCAGTGCAACCGCTTGACCGCAACCCGCCGAATCCGCAGAGTGTGGTCCATAGATTCAAAGAGGCTGTCATGACCCGCTTCGCCAAATCCGCCCTTGCCGCCCTGATAGGCCTTTGCACGCCGCTCGCCGCGCCGCTCGGCGTCATGCAGGCCGCGCATGCGGCGGATCTTCCCGCCAGCTATTCCGACGATGATGGTGGTGTTTGCGGTCAGCCATGGGTGCTGAGCAAGATCACCAGCCGCTTCAGCTACCAGGTCAAACACGTGCCGCATCTGCCGGATGTGCAGATCACCGATTTCCACCGCATCCATCAGCACCGCTATCTTCCGGCCAATGATACCTGGCCGATCGGGCGTCGTTATTGCGGCGCAACCGTCAACCTGTCCGACGGCCGCGCCCGCGACATCTGGTATCTGATCGAGGAAGGGCAAGGCTTCGCTTCGATCGGCGACAATGTCGAATTCTGCGTCTCGGGCTTCGACCGCTGGATGGTCTATAACGGCAGTTGCCGCATCCTGCGTTGACGCGACCATTGATCTGAAGAAAGCCGGTCGACCAGAGGACGCTTCGCTTGCGCGGGCGACCGCAATGCGTGCCGCCGAAAGCCGCGCGGAATTGCCCGCTGGCTGCCAAAATTTCAGGCAAATCGCTTCGCTGGCTAGAGAAGAGCGAGTCAGATATGCATGACCCGCCGGGTCATTCACGGCCGTCGGCACAACGGAAGGGGCATCGCATGGCTAAGCAGTCATCCAAAGCGCCGGCATCCAAGACTCCGGCAGCAAAAGCGGCACCGAAGGCCGCCGCAAAACCAGCAGCAGTGAAGAAGGCAGCTCCCGCGGCAAAGCCGAAGGCGGCGGCACCGAAAGCTCCGGCAAAGAAAGCCGCGGCGGCGGCCGCAAAACCCGCCGTGAAGAAGGCCGCGCCAGCGGCGAAGGCGGCGGCACCCAAGGCAAAGGCCGCGCCCGCGAAGGCCGTGCCTGCAAAGGCGGCGCCTGCCAAGGCTAAGGCTCCTGCGGCCAAGGCTCCCGCCAAGACCGCCGCGGCAGCGGCAAAACCCGCCGCGAAGAAAGCAGCGCCCGCGGCCAGGCCGAAGGCGGCCGCACCAAAGGCGAAGGCAGCTCCAGCGAAGGCGCCGGCCAAGAAGGCTGCGGCTGCAGCCGTGGCAAAACCCGCGGTGAAGAAAGCAGCGCCGGCGGCAAAGCCGAAGGCCGCTCCCGCCAAGGCGAAGTCCGCCAAGAAGTAAAGCGGTTCTTCAAGCCGGAGCCGAGCGCAAGACAGCAGAGCAGGCATCAAACAGGATGCCTTGCTCGCTGGTTTGATGGTCAGTGCTGGCGTAAAAAATCAATCGACGTGCCCTGGTGCGGCTGGAGCCGTCCAGAGGTCCATATGTCCGCGGCGGCCATGCTTGTCGCTTGAAGCCGATTGGGATTTGGCTTGCCTCCCGGCGTGGCGGCCGGTTTTTATCTTTCTGGCTGTTGCCTGCAAGGGCGTGCATGATCAACAGTGCCTGTCTCAAAAACAGGAAACCGATCATGCCCAGACTGCTTTATGCATCCTCCTCGCCCTACAGTTCCAAGGTGCGTATGGCCGCTGTCTATGCCGGCATTGCCATGGATGCCGTGCCGGTCAAGACCGAGGACAAGCCCGCCGAGCTGATCGGGGCCAACCCGCTTGGCAAGATTCCGGTTCTGGTGCTTGATGACGGACGTTCGATCCACGATAGCCGCGCCATCACCCAGCATCTCAACCGGGTTTCGAAGAACGTGTTGTTTCCGCGCAATCCGGACAAGCGCCTCGAAGCCGAAGTGCTGGAGGCACTGGCTGACGGCATTTGCGATTGCGCGCTGTCGATGGTCTATGAGCGCCGGGCGCGTCCCGAGGACATGGTCTATCAGCCCTGGCTGGATCGGCAGTGGGCAAAGATCACCGGCGCGCTGGACATGCTCAACGCCAATCCGCCAAAATTGCCGAAAAAGATCACCGCCGGCCAGATCGCTGTTCGTGCCTGCCTTGGCTATCTGGCGCTGCGTTTTGCCGGCAAGTGGGAAAAGGGCCGTGCTCGGCTTGTCCGCTGGGCCGCGCGCTTCGACGAGAAGTTCCCAGAACTCAAGGCATGCGTGCCGGCCTGAATGGCGGGCAACAAAAAAAGCCGGGCGCGAGGCCCGGCTTTTTCGTGTCGTGGCTTGGACGACTTAGAACTTCATACCGACGCCGAAGGTGACGCGGTTGTCGGTCGACTTGACGTTGCCGATAGCACCGAAGTCCTTGCTGCCGAAATCCGTGTAGCGGTATTCGACACGGCCGAACACGTTTTCGGTGATCTTGATGTCGGTGCCGACACCGGCCGTCCAGCCGAGCATGGTCTTGCTGTCGCTGGTGGTGCCGTCATCGACCTTCTGGTCCTTCAGTGCGCCACCGGCGGTGCCGTAGAGCAGGATGTCCGGGGTCACGGCGTAGCCGAGCCGGGCACGCAGCGAACCTTCGACGCCGCCCTTGGCGTCTGCGCCAGCATTGGAACCCTTGACGCCATTGTAGCCGATATCGGCTTCAGCACCGTACACGAAGTTCTCCTGCTGCCACTGGTAGCCACCGAAGACGCCACCAACGAAACCTTTGGTGCCGATATTGTTGCCTTCGTCGCGGAGGTTGGCATGGCCAGCAAAGCCATAGCCGACGCTCAGACCGACATAAGGGCCGGCCCAGGAAGCGACAGGAAGCTGAGCGATCGGCGCGGGGGCCGGCGGCTCTTCCTGAACCACGTCCGCGGCATAGGCGGTTCCACCGAGGGCGAAGAGCCCAAGCGCCACGACCAACGGTCGAGCGAATTTGATATTGGCTTGCATTGTTCTTTACTCCTTAAGCCACAGGACACAGGCTTGTTTTTTCCGTGAGCGCCCTCAACCCGTCCGGGGGGTAAACGGATCTGGCGTTCAACGGTTCCAAATGTCGTGTCAAAATGCGGCTGAAGCGAACCTGAACTTGGGTCATTCCCTGGCACGAATGAGGCCGAACCTTGACGTTGCATCTTCGCAACAGCGAATGTCAGCAGGCTTGCCATGCTGCGCTGCACCCGGCTTGGTACAAGGGGTCCAGCGTTCTATATTCCGAAGGGCGGTCCGAGTCTTGCCTGCATCTGGATGCTGATCAGGCCGCTTTGCCACAATCCTGCCCAAGGTGCGAACGGCATTTAACCTATGGCTGGCCATATTTGGCCAGCGCCGCTTTTTGTGGCGTGGAATCGAGGATTGACAGATGGACAAAGCCAACGGTGTGGCGCTGGTGACGGGCGCAGCGAAGCGAATTGGCAGGGCGATCGTTGAGGATCTCGCGGCTCATGGCTTTGCCGTCGCCATCCACTGCAATCGCTCGCGTGCCGAGGCGGACGCATTGGCCGCCCGCATCGGCAGCGCCGGCGGGCGCGCCACGGTGCTCGTCGCCGACTTGACGGACATGGCCGAGGTCGGAGGTCTCGTCGCACGTGCCGAGGCCTCGCTTGGCCCTGTCCGCCTGCTGGTCAACAATGCTTCGCTGTTCGAGGACGATTCAATTCTGGATTTCAATTGGCAGGCCTGGGACCGCCACTTCGCCGTTCACGTAAAGGCGCCGGCCCTGCTGGCGCAAGAATTTGCCCATGGCCTGCCGGCCGACGGGGAGGGGCTGATCGTCAACATCATCGACCAGCGTGTCTGGCGCCCGACGCCGCGCTATTTTTCCTATGCGTTGTCGAAATCGTCTCTATGGACGGCAACCCAGATGATGGCGCAGGCCCTCGGCCCTCGCATCCGGGTCAATGCCATTGGCCCCGGACCGACCTTGAAGAACAAGTGGCAGAACGATGAGGATTTTGAAGCGCAGGTCGATGGCTTGATTCTGAAGCGCGGCCCGGAATTGTCGGAATTCGGGAGCACCATTCGCTACCTTTGGGCAGCGCGCTCGGTGACAGGCCAAATGATCGCGCTCGACGGCGGCCAGCATCTTGCGTGGCAAACGCCCGATGTGACAGGCATGGTGGAATGAATACCGTAGACCATAAGCACAAGAGGGGCGGCAGCGACGACCTGCCACCCGATATCGATCTCGACCTTGAGGACGAGGCGACGGAGGAGATTATCGCGCCGTCCGGGCCAGACGTATCGTTCACCGCCATCGACTGGACGCCGCATGCGGGTGACGCAGACGGCATGGTCGGGGCCGAGGTGATCCAGACCCTCGTCAAGTGCCTGCCCAACGCGCCCGGCGTCTACCGCATGATGAACGCCGCCGGCGACGTGCTGTATGTCGGCAAGGCGCGCAGCCTGAAGAAGCGGGTCACCAACTACGCCCAAGGGAGGTTTCACACCAACCGTATCGGCCGCATGGTGCGCGAAACGGCGACGATGGAGTTCGTCGTTACCCGCACCGAGATCGAGGCGCTGCTGCTTGAAGCCAATCTTATCAAGCGCTTGCGGCCGCGGTTCAATGTTCTTATGCGCGACGACAAGTCGTTCCCCTACATTCTGCTGACCGGGGATCACGCCTCGCCTGGCATCTACAAGCATCGTGGCGCGCGGTCGCGCAAGGGCGACTATTTCGGTCCCTTCGCATCGGCGGGCGCTGTCGGCCGCACCATCAATTCTCTGCAGCGCGCCTTCCTGCTTCGAAGCTGCACCAATTCCTTCTACGAGAACCGCACGCGACCCTGTTTGCTCTACCAGATCAAGCGCTGCGCCGGACCTTGCACGGGTGAAATCTCGCATGAGGGTTATGCCGAGCTGGTCGAAGAGGCGAAGGATTTTCTCTCTGGCCGTAGCCAGAAGGTGAAGAAGGAAATCTCCGCCGCCATGCAGCAGGCCTCGGAAGACCTCGATTTCGAGCGCGCCGCCATTTATCGCGACCGGCTGGCGGCTTTGTCGCATGTGCAGAGCCATCAGGGCATCAATCCGGACACCGTCGACGAGGCCGACGTTTTCGCCATCCACCAGGAAGGCGGCCAGGTCTGTATCCAGGTGTTCTTCTTCCGCACCGGCCAGAATTGGGGCAATCGCGCCTATTTCCCCAAGGCTGATCCCGCACTGGAAGCAGCCGAGGTGCTGGGTTCGTTCCTGGCGCAGTTCTACGACGACAAGCCGACGCCCCGCGCCATTCTTCTGTCGCACGGCGTCGAGGACCAGGAACTGCTGGCGGAGGCGCTCTCGACCCGCGCCGGTCGCAAGGTGGCGATCTCGGTGCCGCAGCGCGGCGAAAAGAAGGACCTGACCGACAACGCCTTGCAGAATGCGCGCGAGGCGCTGGGCAGGCGGCTGGCCGAAACCTCCACGCAAGGGCGACTGCTTGCCGGTTTCGCCGAGACCTTCGGCCTCGCCAAGCCGCCAGTGCGTATCGAGGTCTACGACAACTCGCACATCATGGGCACCAACGCCGTTGGCGCCATGGTCGTCGCCGGGCCGGAAGGGTTCGTCAAGAATCAGTATCGGAAATTCAACATCCGCTCGACTGAGATCACACCGGGCGACGATTTCGGCATGATGCGTGAGGTTATGGAGCGGCGTTTTTCACGGCTGCTCAAGGAGCATGGCGATGTCGCGGTTGCCGACGGCGCGGCGGCGGCCGGGGCGGCCGATGATATCGAGGACGACATCTCCGGCAGCTTCCCGGCCTGGCCCGACGTCATCCTGATCGACGGTGGCCAGGGGCAGATGACCGCGGTGCGTAAAATCCTTTCAGATCTCGGCATCGAGGATCGTGTCGTGGCGATCGGCATCGCCAAGGGCCAGGATCGCGATGCCGGCCGTGAACGTTTCTTCGTCAGGGGCAGGGATTCGTTTTCGCTCCCTGTTCGTGATCCGGTGCTTTATTTCGTGCAGCGGCTGCGTGACGAGGTCCACCGCTTCGCCATCGGCTCGCACCGTGCCCGCCGCAAGAAGGAGATGGTCAAGAGTCCGCTCGACGAGATCAGCGGCATCGGCCCCGGCCGCAAGCGTGCGCTGCTACTGCATTTCGGCACCGCCAAGGCGGTCAGCCGCGCGGCTGTAGAGGATCTGGTCAAGGTCGACGGCATTTCGGAGCAAGTCGCGAAACTGGTCTACAACCATTTTCACGAGAGCTGACGCATGTCGCCCAAAAGTGTGGGGGGGGATAACGACATGTACGAAAATAAGAAACGAGGCTCGCCGAAATTATCTTTGACGCTATTTTGGACTGGCCAATCGATTCTCGCCTGTTGACCCCCCACATTCGCTTCTGATTTGAGTACGCAGGCAGAAAGAGTTCCCAAAAATATGGCCAAGCGCGCGTTCAACCTGCCCAACATGCTGACCTATGCCCGCATCATCGCGGTGCCGCTGGTGGTGCTGTGCTTCTTTCTCGAAGGGCATCTGAAATCGAGCGACTTTGCCCGCTGGTCTGCGCTTGTCATCTTCCTGCTGGCGAGTGTCACGGATTATCTGGACGGCTACCTGGCGCGCGCCTGGCAGCAAACTTCCAACATCGGCAAGATGCTCGACCCGATCGCCGATAAATTGCTGGTCGCCACCTGCCTGCTGTTGCTGGCGGCCGACACCGATCGTCATGCCGGCATCGCCGGTTGGTCGCTGTGGGCGGCGATCATCATCCTGTGCCGCGAAATCCTGGTCTCCGGCCTGCGCGAATATCTGGCGGCGCTGAAGGTATCGGTCCCGGTGACGCAACTGGCCAAGTGGAAGACCGCGATCCAGATGGTCGCCATCGCCTTCCTGCTGGCCGGACCGGCCGGCGACAAGATATTCCCGCTGACCACGCAGACCGGCCTGGTGCTGCTGTGGATCGCGGCGCTGGTCACGCTATACACCGGCTATGACTATTTCCGCGCCGGCCTCAAGCACATTATGGACGAGTGACATGGATAGCGGCAAAACCAGGCTCATCTACTTCGCCTGGGTACGAGAGCGGATCGGCATACCGGAAGAGGACGTCGATTTGCCGGCCGGCATCGAGACCGTTGCCGATCTGCTGCGCTGGCTGAAATCGCGCGGCGAGGAATACGAGCACGCGCTGCAATATCCGGACGTTATCCGCGTCGCCATCAACCAGGAACATGTCGATCATCGCGAGAAGATCGCCGGGGCACGTGAGATCGCGCTGTTTCCGCCAATGACTGGAGGTTGAGGTGTCGGCCACGGTCGTCCCGACGGTGCGCATCCAGGCGCAGGATTTCGATATTGCCGCCGAGATCGCCAGGTTGACGGCAGGCCGCGCCGACATCGGCGCCGTGGTGACATTCTCCGGTCTTTGCCGGGACGAGCAGGGCAGGCTCTCGGCGCTTGAACTCGAACACTATCCCGGCATGGCCGAAGCCGAAATCGCGCGCATCGCCACTGAAGCGGTCGAGCGCTGGCCGCTTCAGGGCCTGACGGCCATCCACCGTCACGGCAAGATAGCGCCGGGCGAGAACATTGTGCTGGTTGTGGCTGTTTCGGCACACCGGCAGGCGGCATTCGAGGCGGCGAATTTCCTGATGGATTTCCTGAAGTCGCGTGCGCCGTTTTGGAAGAAAGAACATCTTATCGACGGCTCCGAAGGAGGCTGGGTGGAGGCCAAGGAGACCGATGACAAGGCAGCCTCGCGATGGACACCGCCATCCGAATAATACCGCGAGCCTGTCACGGAACGACCGTATTTCTTGGGCCAACTGCACGTGGCAAAGGGAGCAAGGTCATGCTGGACAGGATCGCCGAGTTCTTCATCTTTGGGTTCGCGCCGCTGGTCGTCGGCATTCTGGCTGTGCCGGAACTGTCGGTCGCCGCCGAGAAAGCGGTGAAAGGCGAGGTTGTGTACCGCGAGCGCATCGCACTGCCGCCTAACGCCGTTCTTTCCGTGCAATTGGCCGATGTTTCGCTGGCCGATGCGCTGGCCGCGATCATCGGAGAACAGAAGGTGTCGCCGGCCGGCCAGGTGCCGATCAGTTTCGAAATCAAGTTCGATTCGTCGGCGATCCGGCCGCGAATGACCTATGCGCTGCAGGCGCGCATCACCGTCGACAACAAGCTCATGTTCATCAGTGACACCAGCCATCAGGTCGATCCGCTGACCGATGCGCCGCAGACCATCCTTCTGAAGATGGTGCCGCAGGCATCGGCCGAACCGGCGGAGGTCTTCGGGCAAAGCTGGGTCGTCGAATATGTCGACGGCATCGGCGCGATTGCGGATCCGCGAGCGACGTTCCGGATCAGCGAGGCCGGGAAGGCCGGCGGCAGCGGCCCCTGCAACGTCTACTTCGCCAACGCCAAGGTCGAAGGCCAGTCCATAACGATCAGCAACATCGGCTCGACCTTCAAGGCTTGCGCGCCCGAGGTCATGGCCGAGGAGAAGGCGATGTTCGAGGCGCTGTCCAAAGCCGCGTCCTTCCGCATCGATGCCGGCAAGCTGATCATCGCCGACAAGAACAACCGCGACATCCTGCGTTTTGGCGCGGCAAGCTGAGGTGATCGTCAGCGACCAACTCTCACGCGGTCGATTTTTCGAACACGGCGCCATAGTGATAGGGCGGCACTTCGACCAGGCTTGCAAGCTGCAAGCCGCTGGGCTCGACGGCGGCGACAGTCTGTTCAGGAGACAATCTTAGCTCGGTCTTCGGCCCGCGAGGCTCGCCCATCACGATGGTTTTCTCGCGCGGGGTCTGATGCCAGTTTACGATGGCAAAACGCCCGGCCGGGGTAAGCGTCGCATGGACGGTGCGGGCCAGGCGAGGGCGGTCAGGAACGCCATGAAAGGCGTTTGCCATGAAAACGAAGTCGGCGGGTCGAGACACCAGCCCAGCGAGTTCATAGGCGTCTCCCGCCACGAAGTCGCAATTCGTTGCGCCGCTTTCGTTCAGTCGCTGTCGGGCGACCTCAAGCAATTCGGCATCGATGTCGATGGCCGTGACATGGCGTGCGATTCTGGCGATCTGCAATGTGAACCAGCCATCACCGGAGCACAGGTCGATCACATCCATATCTGGCTTGACCCCCGTTGCGGCCAGCACGGAAGCGGGGTCAGGCCAGAGCACTTCCCACCATCCGCTGGTCGGCATGTCGGTGCCTTGGAAGAATCCGGGAATGGCGCTGGTCAAGGTTGGGTCACCTCCATATCGATGCCCTGTTTATGCATGCATCCCGTGTGAGACCAGCTTGAAAGACTTCATATGGGGCACCACGGGTGCTGCGCTATCTCCGGTACGAAAAAGGCCGGCGTTTCGCCGGCCTTTCATCATGACTTACTGTCTGGACTGTCAGCTCAGCCGACGATCTCGGTGTCCGAGAACCAGTACTTGATCTCTTCTGCTGCCGTCTCCGGCGCGTCGGAGCCGTGCACCGAATTCTCGCCGATCGACAAGGCGTGGACCTTGCGGATGGTGCCTTCGGCGGCGTTGGCCGGATTGGTGGCGCCCATCACTTCGCGGTTCCTGGCAATCGCGTTCTCGCCCTCGAGAACCTGGACCACCGTCGGCGCCGACGACATGAATTCCACCAGTTCGCCAAAGAACGGCCGATCCTTGTGGACGGCGTAGAAGCCCTCGGCTTCGCGGCGGCTCATCCAGACGCGACGCGAAGCGATGACGCGCAGGCCTGCATCCTCCAGCATCTTTGTGATGGCGCCGGTGAGATTGCGACGGGTCGCGTCCGGCTTGATCATGGAAAAGGTGCGTTCGAGCGCCATGTGGTCGTCCTTGTGATGAGGAATGGAGTTAGGAGTGGCGGGCTCTATACAAGCCGCCCGGCGCATTGCCAAGGGGAAGCAGGCGTCGTTGTCGTCAGCGCGTTATGATGGTCGAGGGGCGCCGGAACTCCCAGCCTTCCTGCTCCAGCACCGGCGTGCATTGTTCCTCGGTCGGGTAGCCGACGCAGAAGTAGCCGATGAATGTCCATTCGGGGGGCGCTTCCAGTATCCTCGTCATCTGAAGCGGATCGAGAATGGAGACCCAGCCCATGCCTATTCCTTCGGCGCGCGCCGCCAGCCACAAGGTATGAACAGCCATCACGGCGGAGTATTCGATGGTGGCGGGCATGGTCAGGCGGCCAAGCCCGTGCCCTTGTTCGGTCGTGCGGTCGGCGAAAACCGCGAACTGGCAGGGTGCCTCGGTCAAGCCGGCGAGCTTCAGACGCGCGTAGAGCGAGGCGCGCTCTCCCGAGAATGATGCGAGCGCCTGCGCATTGCACTGTTCAAAACTGGCTCTGACCGCGTCACGGCGCTCCGGACTTTGCACCACGACAAACCGCCAGGGCTGGCTCAGTCCTACAGAGGGGGCAATGCTGGCAAGGCCCAGCAACCGCTCCAGGGCTCCCTCGGGAAGCGGCGTCGGCTTGAAACGGCGCACGTCTCTTCGCCACAGGAAAAGGTTGAGGAGCTCGGCGCGAAAGCCGTCGAGGAATTCGGGGCCTGACGTCATGCCGTCGCGCTGCCTTTGTATATTTGGGTGTTCGTCACTCTTGCCTGGATCGGGCCTGTAATGAGATGCCCGAAGCGACGCTTGTGCAGCCGCATTGTCGCATTTCACAGGGGAGCGGATTGTCTCACCCTTCAATTCGGCGTGATGACGAGAGCTGTCGACCGGCGTCGTGTGCGGGCACCGATCGAAGCGGGAGTGGAACAGATGTCGCTAGGCCGCAGCGGAGACCTTTCGGCCGAGACCGCCATTGAGGTCGAGGCAGCGTTCAAACCACTGTGCCACGACATCCCCGTCGTCGAGCAGCCGATAGGGCGAAGCAATGCGTGCCCACTGCAGTGCACCGAAGACGATGTAGTCGGCAAACAGCGGCGACGGGCCGCCGATGAACGGCTGATAGGCAAGCGTCGAGCGCAATGGCTCCAGCGAGGTGCGAAAGCCGCCAAGTCCGGCATCGCGAGCAGCCGTGACATCCTCCAGCCTCTTGCCGAGCCGCGCCTCGCGGCTCTGCCTGAAGTAGACCGAGTTCGCCTCGTCCTGCATGCCGTAAAGGTCCATCAGCGCCGCAGTGGTGACGTAGGGATGGATTGTCAGCTGCGACCAGCGTTCGATGAAACGCGCCATCGCCTTGCCACCGTCACCACCAAACAGCGTCGGCCGTTCCGGGTAAGCCTCATCAAGATAGACAGCGATCGCGAAGGAGTCGGCAACGACCGTCTCGCCGTCGCGGATTACCGGAACGGTTTTCGACGCGCCGCCTTCGATGGTTGGCACCTCGAGAAAACGCGTCGGGACGGTCGAGATGTCCAGCCCCTTGTGGGCAAGCGCCATCGCCGCCTTCCAGCAATGCGGACTGAACGGACGGGCGGCGTCATGCCCGACGAGATCATAGAGCAAAATGGTCATTGGCGTTGGCGTTCCTGCGGTTTAGGTAGGCCCGAGCCGAATGCGGGGCCGGGAGAAAAAGATTGAAACAGCATTTCATGATGTTCGCGGCCTATAATCAATGGGCCAATGGCCGCATCTATGATGCGGCGGCCGAGCTCGACGACGAGGAATTCAATCGCCACACCGGCGCTTTCTTCGGCTCGCTGATGGGCACTCTCAATCATCTCCTGACCACCGATCGCATCTGGATGAAGCGCTTCACCGGCGAGGGCGACGCGCCAACCACCCTGGACGCGATTCTTCACCGGGCTTTGCCCGTATTGCGTGGCGCGCGCGAGGCCGAGGACAGGCGGATCATCGACTGGGTCGGGGGGCTCAGCGACAAGGCGCTTTCGGGTCGCTTCACCTACATGACCGTCTCCGACATGCGCACTGTCTCGCAGCGGCAGGCGCCGGCGCTTGCCCATCTGTTCAACCACCAGACCCATCATCGCGGCCAGGCGCATACCATTCTGACCATCCTGGGTCGGCCAAGCCTTGGATTGGATCTGGCATTGTTCCAACGCACCGAGGAGGGCAGGGCCTTCGCCTGATTTCATCGGAATGTCATTGAAGTCGGAATGCCATGGAAGAAGGCCGGCGCCGCTTGGGAGGAAAAAGCGCCGGCCAAGCGGAAATCAGGTCCGCCGCAAATCTGATGCTAGCTGAGTCTTTCCCCTGCGTCATGGTGCGATTATTCGCCGGCTTGTCGGAAAGCTATTGATCGAGCTTCCCGACCGACACGCACTGTCGGCTCGTTTTCTGCCGCAGCATCGTCTTTACGTCGAGCCACTCGGAATCAATGATGCTGAAGCGGACAGAATTGCGCTTGCGCCCATCGGGCATGATCCGCTCGTTGCGAACGATCCCTTCCTGCTTTGCTCCAATTCGCAAAATGGCCGCTCTCGACCTGTCATTGAGTTCGTCCGTGGTGAATTGTACGCGCACACATTCCATGACCTCGAACGCATAGGTCAAAAGAAGGTACTTGGCCTCGGTGTTGACCCCTGATCGCTGGACCGAGCCACTAAGCCAGGTATGCCCGATCTCCAGCTTTCTGTTCTTGCGATCGATCTTCCAGAACCGCGTGCTTCCGCACAGCAGTCCCGTGTTGCTGATGACTATGACGTAAGGCATCACGGTTCCGGCCTGCCGACCCGCCAAGGCGGCGGCAATGTATTCATCGATGGTGCCGGGCGCAGGAACGACGGTGGTTGTCATGTTCCACAATTCGCCGTCCGCGGCCGCATCCAGAAGACCCTGCGAATGTTCTTGCTGAAGGGGCCTGAGTTCAATGGTCTTGCCGACCAGCACGGGCTGTATGGTTTGGGCGTAGGCGTCCATCAACCGATAGCTCTCAACTCGAGGAACGAATCGCTCCAGGGATCATCGACGCTCAGGCGCCAATCTCGATATCCAACTGGCGTTGCGTCAACCCGGCTTCGGCCATGATCCATTGCTTGAACAACAACACCTTGCGGGCGGCAAGCGTCTTGTCTGGACAGACAAAATACCAACCGGCTGTGTTCGGATGATGAACGGCGAATGGTGCCATCAGTCTGTCGGCGCGGATGTCGCTGGCCATGTAGGCACGGTTCGCGACGGCAAAACCCATTCCTGCATTGGCTGCTTCATAGGACATCATGCATGAATCGAAATAGATGCTTTTGGTTTCGCTGAGCACGAAGCTGGCGCCGGCAAAACCAAGCCAGGATTCCCAATTATGGGTGCAGGTGTCGGAATGCAGGAGTGTGAAGTGGCGCAGATCTTCCGGCATCACCTTCGAAACCGGTTTGTCGCCCAGCACTTGATGGAAGAGTTTTCGGCTGCAGACCGGCGTCAGGTCTTCCTTGAACAGCAGCTCGGAGCGCAGATCGGGAAAGCTGCCGTCGCCATATCGGATTTCGACATCATACTCCGAAGTTGCGAACTCATGCGTTGCATAAGAGGTCGAAACGCGCATCTCGATGTCGGGATACCGCTGCTGAAACTGTGGCAGGCGCGGAAACAGCCAGCGCGCGGCGAAGGTTGGCAACACGGATATTTTCAACACATGCTCCTGTGACTGCCCCGTCGCTTCCATGCTCGCGGCGACGATCCGCTCCAGCGCTTCGCGAACGCGTGAAACGTAGGTCTCGCCCTCCGGCGTCAGCGAAACAGCATTGCCGCCGCGCAGGAAGATCTTGAAGCGCAACTGGTCTTCAAGACTCTTGACACGTTGGCTGACGGCGGAGGCCGTTATGAACTGCTCTTCGCCGGCGCGCGTGAAATTCCTGTGCCGTGCGGCACTTTCCACGATCTTCAATGAGTTGAGGTTGACCTGACTGAGCAGACGCACGGGTTTTCGACCTTAAGCTGGGCTTAGGGTAGCACCAGCATTCCTAATTTTACAGGGGTGGCTAACATAATCGACTGTCGTTCAAGTCTCACCACATCCTGGAGAAGTAGAATGAACGCACTCACCATCCCCGACCTGCGCTATGCGATGAGCCGTGAAGCCATCATCGGTCATGATACGGCGTGGAAGATTTCGAGTTTCGGCGTCGCGCAATATCTTCACGGTTATGACCCTGCGCTGCTGGCCGCCATCGAGGAAGCAGCGCTGAAGCTCAAGGCCAGCCACGCGGTGCACAAGCATCTCGACCTGACCTTCATAACTGGCGCTGACCGCTACATCCCCGAAATCAGGGAGCTCATCAATGACAAGCTTCGGCTGGAGCGGCTGTCGGACATGATGGGAACCCGGCTCGAGCCTTATCCGCTGTCGATCGTCGGTTCGACCGTTACGTTCATGAATCCAAGGGACGGCGCCGTCGAATGGCATTGCGACGGCGTTCCGGTAACCGAACTCGTTCCGCTCTCGATCAGCGACCAATTGATCGGTGGCCACCTCGAAATCTACTGCGACAACAGCGAAAAGGGCAGGGCCATCCTGGAAACCGGTCGCGAGATCCCGCGCAATCGCGTCATGCGCATCGACCACAAGATGGAATACGCGACGCTTGGCCAGTTTCTCGGCGTTCTGCACCGCACCGCGCCCATCCAGCATGGCGAGCGCGTCACCCTGGTGCTCAACCAGCGATCGGTGGCCAAGCCTTATATCGACGACAACCGCATGTTCTATCTTGCCGCCGACAACGATCACGACCGTGAATGGGTCAACGAACTGGCTGAAGATGTCTGGACCAACCAACTGCCTGCCTATCGCCGTCATGAGGAGGAACTTCATGTTTCGGCGGAAGCCGACGCGCCGGTGCCGGTCGCGGCAAGGGATACATGGTAGCGAGCCATGGCAGCGGACCAAAGGTCAGCCAGGTGCGAAAGCGGAATCGTGGTTTCGCAACAGAGCATGGCCAAACAGAATGATGGAGCCCCATCCCGAGCCCCTCGGGATGGATCGGCCTACGGATCCGCGCTGGCGTTCGCCGCCGGTGCGGTCGCGCTCTGGTCGACCAACGCCCTGGTCGGCAAATCCTTGCTGGAACGTCATCCGGTATCGCTGGTGCAGTTCCTGCAGTTCGTCGGTGCGGCCCTGGTTTTCGCCGCAATCAGGCTAATGAGCCAGGAAAAAGTCTCGTTGAGCGTCGGCTTGGTTGACGCCAGGACGGGTCTCATTCCGATCTTGGTCGGGTTGATAGGCCTCGTCGGCACCATGGTCTTGCAATACATCGCCTTCGCGTCGATGCCGGTGATCGAAGCTAATCTCGTCGCCTATACTTGGCCCTTGATGGTCGCCGCGGCGATGATCATGCTCGCGACAGCGCGACGCCCGGCATTGCTGGCTATTGCCTCCGCACTCGGATTCATCGGCGTCATGTTGGTGATTTCGGGTGGCCGCCACCCATCATGGTCTGAAGGCAATGTCATCGGATATGCCTCGGCGTTCGGCTCGGCCGTGTGCATGGCCTTTTACTCTATTGCCGTCGGGCGCCTTGCAGCCTCGCCGGAGCGCCTGTTGCTGCCGTCTGCCCTGATCGGCGTAGTCATCACATTCTTATGGTGTGTTAACGATGCTGTCGCCTGGCGCATTGAACCGGATCTATTTCTGGGGCTTTATCTTGGGGCTGGCCCGATGGGTCTGGGTTATTACTTCTGGTCGCGTGCCATGAAGCTTGATGGCGGCAGGGTTGCTGTCGTCGCGTATCTCACGCCGATCGCCTCGACACTGCTTTTGACCCTGTCTGGCGAGCGGTTGACCGTGACGGCCGCTGTCGGCGCGGTTCTTGTCATCGGTAGTTGTATAGCGGTCGGCACGGAACGTTCGGAGGCTGGAAACCATGCTTGACGAAAATGAACGCCTCGCAAGACAGGAAGCACATTGGCTGGTCAGGGAATTCGGTGCGGAAGCACCGCTCTACGCCGCGCTGAAGGCCGAAAAAGCGATTGAACAAAAGGACTTCAGTCGTTGTGCCCGGTGGAAACGTGTTCTTGAGATACTGGCTGACCACCAACCAGCCCAGGCCTCTGCTTCCAAGTATTAGATTTTCTAATTTGCCCGACTCCAGTCTTTCATGGAAACGTACATGTACTGAGTCAAGGTAGTCTATCGGGGCTTGGTGGTCCGTTGGGGATCGCAGTTAAACCGAGACGTCGAGAAGAGTCTTCAGTAGGGCCGGCGACGTTTTCGTCAGCAAGGTCAAAATACTTGTCCAATATAGACGAAAGAACGATCAACGAACTCACAGCCGATATTGTTTCGGCTTATGTAAGCAACAATCCACTCCCGGTATCCGGCCTGCCGGATCTGATTGCGAGCGTCAGGGCATCGGTTGGAAGGTTGAGCGGCGCTGCCGCCCCGGAAAGCGTAAGCCTGAATCCGGCCGTCAATCCGAAGAAGTCGGTATTTCCAGACTACATCATCTGCCTGGAAGACGGGAAGAAGTTCAAATCCCTCAAGCGCCACCTTAATACGACCTATGGTTTGAGCCCCGACGACTATCGGGCCAAATGGGGTTTGCCATCGGACTACCCGATGGTGGCCGCGAATTACTCGGCTACAAGGTCGGCGCTGGCAAAGTCTTCCGGACTTGGCCGCAAGCCGGCAGTACCGCTGGCCGTCGTAGGCAAGACGACAAAGCGCAAGGCAACTGCCTGATTACGCGTCGACATGGCCGCTTGTCATAGCGCCGGTCCCGCGCTTTTCATGCCGGATGCCGTCAATTGGCGGCTCAGGTCTTGCGAAGCGCGGATGTCCGGTGCAAAAGCCCGGCCATGCTTGTTATATCAGATCTTTCGCTCCGCATGGCCGGACGCCTGCTTCTCGACCACGCCTCGCTGACATTGCCGGCCGGCACCAAGGCCGGTCTTGTCGGCCGCAACGGCACCGGCAAGACCACTCTGTTCAAGGCAATCACTGGCGACTTCCCTTCCGAGACCGGGTCGATCAGCCTGCCGAAGAGCACGCGCATTGGCCAGGTGGCGCAGGAAGCGCCGGGCACCGAGGACCCGCTGATCGAGATCGTGCTCAAGGCGGACCTCGAACGTTCCGCGCTGCTTGAAGAAGAAAAGACGGCGACCGATCCGCACCGAATCGCCGATATCCATATGCGGCTGGCCGACATCGATGCGCATTCGGCCGAGTCGCGCGCTGCCACGATTCTTGCCGGCCTTGGCTTCGACGACGCGGCGCAGCGGCGCCCGGCCTCGTCCTTCTCCGGCGGCTGGCGCATGCGCGTGGCACTCGCCGCCGTGCTGTTTTCCGAGCCCGACCTTCTGCTGCTCGACGAACCGACCAACTATCTCGATCTCGAAGGCACGCTGTGGCTGGAAAACTATGTGTCGAAATACCCGCACACGGTGCTTCTGATCTCGCATGATCGCGACCTGCTCAACCGTGCCGTCAACTCGATCGTCCATCTCGACCAGAAGAAGCTGACCTTCTGGCGTGGCGGCTACGACCAGTTCGAGCGGCAGTATACCGAGCAGAAGGAATTGCAGGAGAAGGGCCGCGTCAAGCAGGAAGCCGCCCGCAAGCACATGGAATCCTTCGTCGAGCGCTTCCGCGCCAAGGCCTCCAAGGCAAGGCAGGCGCAGTCGCGCATCAAGGCGCTGGAGAAGATGAAGCCGATCGCGGCCATCGTCAACGATGCGGTGCGACCGTTCTCGTTCCCGGAGCCGGTGAAGACGGTGGCCTCGCCGATCGTGGCGCTGAACAACGTCAATGTCGGCTATACCGAAGGCCAGCCGATCCTGAAGAAGATGACCTTGCGCATCGACGCCGATGACCGCATCGCGCTGCTCGGCGCCAACGGCAATGGCAAGTCGACCTTCGCCAAATTGCTGTCGGGCCGGCTGAAGCAGGAGAGCGGCACCATGACGGTGGCGCCGGGCCTGAAGGTGGCGATCTTTGCCCAGCACCAGCTAGACGATCTCCGACCGGAGGAAAACGCCTACGAGCATGTGCGCCGGCTGATGCCGGAGGCGCCGGAATCGAAGGTGCGCGGCCGCGTCGCCCAGTTCGGTCTCACCACGGAAAAGATGAACACCGCCGCCAAGGACCTTTCCGGTGGCGAGAAGGCGCGCCTTCTGATGGGCCTGTCGGCCTTCGAGGGGCCGAACCTGTTTATCCTCGACGAACCGACCAACCATCTCGACATCGACAGCCGCGAATCGCTGATCCATGCGCTGAACGAGTTTCCCGGCGCCGTGATCCTGATCTCCCACGACCGCCATCTGCTCGAGGCGACGGCCGATCGACTGTGGCTGGTCAAGGACGGCGCGGTCAATCCGTATGACGGCGACCTGGAGGACTATAAGACGCTGGTCACCGGCGTGTCCGGCGACCGCCGCGGCAAGCGCGAGGCCGAGAAGGCGTCAAAAGCGGACCGCCGCCGCGATGCAGCGGCGCGCCGCGCTGCGTTCGAGCCGCTGGCCAAGGAAATCCGCGCCACCGAAGCTCTGATGGACCGCATCCGCAAGCGCATCGACGGCATCGAGGACGAGCTGGCCAATCCGGCGATCTACGAAAAGGATCCGTCGACGGCGACACGGCTGGCCAAGGAGCGCTCACAACTCGCCCAGACGCTGGCTGGCCACGAGGAAAAGTGGCTGACCATGTCGGCTGAATATGAGGAAGGCACGGCGGAGTGAAGAACGTAATCTCCATCACGAGTGGGGAGATTGGCTAATCATCTGGCCCTACACGCGCCCTTTGAAACCCGCTAGACATGCTCCCATGAACCAGCACGCCAAGCTTCGCATCGGCCATTCGGCCTGCCCGCATGATTGCCCGTCAACCTGTGCGCTCGAGGTCGAACTGCTCGATGGCAACCGCATCGGCCGCGTCCATGGCGCCAAGGCCAACACCTACACGGCCGGCGTCGTCTGCGCCAAGGTCGCCCGTTATGCAGACCGCGTCCACCACCCCGATCGGCTGCTGAAGCCGCTGGTGCGCGGGGGCGCCAAGGGCGATGGCATCTGGAAGGAAGCAAGCTGGGAAGCCGCGCTCGACCTCGTCGCCGAAAAGTTTATCGCCGCAGAGGAAAAATATGGCTCGGAGACGGTCTGGCCTTATTACTATGCCGGCACGATGGGGCTGGTGCAGCGCGACGGTATCGACCGGCTGCGTCACGCCAAGAAATATTCCGGTTTCTTCGGCTCGATCTGCACCAACCTGGCCTGGACCGGCTGGATGATGGGAGCGGGTGCCCTGCGCGGACCCGATCCGCGCGAGATGGCGAAGTCCGATTGCGTGGTGATCTGGGGCACCAATGCGGTGGTGACGCAGGTCAATGTGATGACCCATGCCATCAAGGCCCGCAAGGAACGCGGCGCCAAGATCGTCGTCATCGACGTCTATGAAAATGCGACGATGAAGCAGGCCGATCTCGGCCTGGTGCTGAAGCCCGGCACGGATGGCGCGCTGGCTTGCGCGATCATGCATGTGCTGTTCAGGGAAGGCATGGCCGACCGCGCCTATCTCGAAAAATACACGGATGACCCGAAGGGGCTCGAGGAACATCTGAAAACGCGCACCCCGGAGTGGGCGGCTGCCATCACCGGGCTTTCGGTCGCCGAGATCGAGGCTTTCGCCCGTCTCGTGGGCACGACGAAAAAGACCTATTTCCGCCTCGGCTATGGTTTTGCGCGCCAGCGCAACGGCTCGGTCAACATGCACGCGGCCGCTTCCATCGCCGCTGTTACCGGCAGCTGGCAGTATGAGGGAGGCGGCGCTTTCCATTCCAATTCCGGCATCTTCAAGCTCAACCAGGATGTGCTGGAAGGCTCGAAGATGCGCGATCCCGGTATCCGCTATCTCGACCAGTCCCGTACCGGCCCGGTGCTGACCGGCGCGGCGGATGCGCTCTATGGCGGGCCGCCGGTGACGGCGATGCTGATCCAGAACACCAATCCGGTGAATGTCGCGCCGGAGCAGCGGCTGGTGAAGCAGGGTTTTCTACGCGACGACCTTTTTACCTGCGTGCACGAGCAGTTCATGACCGACACGGCGAAACTCGCCGATGTCGTGCTGCCGGCGACGATGTTCCTCGAGCACGACGACATCTACAAGGGCGGCGGCAACCAGCACATCACGCTCGGCCCAAAACTGATCGAGCCGCCGGAAGGGCCGCGCACCAACCATTTCGTCATCGAGGAACTGGCTGGCCGTCTCGGCGTCGCCGACCGTCCGGGCTTCGGTCTGACCGAGCAACAGCATATCGACATCATCCTCGGCAAGCGCGGGCTGGGCAGCTTCGACAGCCTGAAGGAAGACAAGTGGATCGACCTGCAGCCGGATTTCGAGGCAGCACACTTCATCAACGGCTTCGGCCATGCGGATGGAAAATTCCACTTTCGCGCCAACTGGACCGGGCAAATGGCGCCCAACCGTCCGCCGAAGAGCATGGGCCTGTTCGGCCCAGTGGCGCAGCTGCCGGAACTCCCCGACCATGTCGACCTGATCGAGGTGGCGGACGAGGAGCATCCATTCCGGCTGACGACATCGCCGGCGCGCAACTTCCTCAATTCGACCTTTTCGGAAACGCCGGTGTCGAAGGCCAAGGAAGGCCGCCCTGAGCTCCTGCTGCATCCCGATGATGCGGCGGCGCACGGTCTGGCGGACGGCGACCGCGTCGAGATCGGCAACACGCGCGGCGAGGTGGTGCTGCATGCCAAGCTGTTCAACGGCATCAAGCGTGGCGTCGTGATCGCCGAAGGCATATGGCCAAACAGCGCCCATGAGCGCGGCGAGGGCATCAATGTGCTGACCGGCGCCGATGCGCCCGCCCCCTATGGCGGCGCCGCCTTCCACGACAACAAGGTCTGGTTGCGCCCGGCGCAATGAGAGACCAGCGCTCTGGCAGCCGACATTCGCAATCGAATTGCCGACGCGATGACCTTGTCGTGACCTGAAGCAACTCACTCACGCAAATCGGCAACGCAACGGCGCGTCGCGCGTTATTGCGACACGCGCATCGTGCGGTGAGGGCTTGATGATTTCCCATACGTCGACCCGACCCTTCGTCCCGCTTCTGCTGGGGACATTGGTGGCTGCGTTTGCAACCGGCGCCTGGGGGGCCGAGACCAGCCACACATCAGGCATGGGTGGTTCGGGCGAAGGAATTTTTGTCGCCCAGATCGTTCTTCTGCTGGTCGTCGGGCGTGGCTTGGGCGAAGTGCTTCAGCGTTACGGACAGCCTGCGATCATGGGTCAGCTGATCGGAGGCATCCTGCTTGGTCCGTCGCTGTTCGGCTGGCTGTGGCCCTCGGCGCAGCATCTGATCTTTCCGAGCGACCCCGCGCAGAAGAGTATGATGGATGCGGTCTCGCAACTGGGCATCCTGATGCTGCTTCTGTTGACCGGTATGGAGACGGATCTGCGCCTGGTTCGCAGGGTTGGCGCCGCCTGCTTTTCCATCTCGATCACCGGCACCATCGTGCCTTTCGTCTGTGGGTTCGCGCTGGCGCAGTTCCTGCCAGAAAGCCTGCTGCCGGAGCCGACGCAACGCGTCGTCGCCGGGCTCTTCCTCGGCACCGCACTGTCGATCTCGTCGGTCAAGATCGTCGCCATGGTGGTGCGCGAGATGAATTTCATGCGCCGCAACCTCGGCCAGGTCATCATCTCCTCGGCGATCATCGAGGACACGATCGGCTGGCTGATCATCGCCATTACCTTCGGCATTGCCACCAATGGCCGTGTGCAACTGGTGCCCCTGGTAACGACCATCGTCGAAGTCGCTGCCTTTATGCTCTTCTCTTTCACCATAGGCCGGCGTCTGGTCTTCACCTTGATCCGCTGGACCAACGACACGTTTCGCAGCGAATATGCCGTTATCACCATGATCCTCATCATCATGGGGGTGATGGCGCTGATCACCAATCTGATCGGTGTTCACACCGTCCTCGGGGCCTTCGTCGCGGGCATACTGGTCGGCGAGTCGCCAATACTTTCTGGGCATATCGAGGAGCAGCTTCGAGGAGTCATCACCGCGCTGTTCATGCCGATCTTCTTTGGCATGGCCGGGCTCTCGGCCGACCTTACCGTGCTTGCCGACCCGACCCTGGCCATGCTCACGGTGTGTCTTGTCGTCATTGCCAGTATCGGCAAGTTCGGCGGCGCGTTCATCGGCGGCAAGCTTGCCGGAATGTCCATCAAGGAGGCCACCGCCGTGGGCAGCGCGATGAACGCGCGCGGCTCGACCGAGGTGATCGTCGCCAGCATCGGCCTGTCGATGAACATTCTCTCCCACAATCTCTTCACCATGATCGTCACGATGGCGGTGCTCACCACACTGGCCATGCCGCCAATGTTGCGCTGGGCGCTGGGCCGGTTGCCGGTCGGCCATGCGGAAAAGCAGCGGGTCGAGCGCGAGACATTGGACGAACGCGGCTTCGTCTCGAAACTGGAGCGGCTGCTGGTGCTGGTCGACGACAGTCGGATTGGCAAGTTCACCGCCTATCTCGCGGGACTGGTCGGCGGCAGCAGCGGCATGCCCACCACCTTGCTGCGGCTGAAGGATGGTCACGTCGCAAGGTCGGAAGATGCGAGGGTGCCGGACGGCACGCTGAAGGAGATCAAGAAAGGGGCGGAAAAGAGCGCCAGGGCGGTCAAGCAGGCCGAAGACACACTTGTGGAGAAGGTGCATCTGACGGCACGCACCGAATCCCAGGCGACGCGCGAGACCATCGCCGAGGAAGCACGCAAGGGCTACGGAATGCTGCTGATCGGCCTTGAGGACGTGCTGACGGAAAAGAGGTCGTTCACCAAAGCACTCAATGGCATCACCGAAGGGTTTGACGGACCGCTTTGCCTGGTTCTGAACGGTGCCAGCGGCGCGGCCAAGATGCCGACGCTGAGCGCGGGAACCAGCATTCTCGTTCCGGTCAATGGTACGGAAGTGTCGCGCCGTGCCGCCGATTTCGCGCTGGCGCTGGCGCGGTCCCATCATGCGAGGGTCAAGGTTCTCTATGTCTCGCAAGGCGCTGCCGGAGGCGGAAGGTCGACCTCCGTTTCGCATCGCCGCGAAGAGGCCGTTCTTAAGGACATAGCCGATTTGGCTGACCGCTACGGCGTTGCCGTCGACACTGCGATCCGCACACGTGCCACTCCCGACAAGGCAATCGTCAGGGAGGCCTCAAAAAATGCCGCCATGATCGTCATGGGCGTCACTCAACGACCGGGCGACGAGCTGTTCTTCGGCGATACGGCGACAGCTGTTGTAGCGTCTTGCAATTGCCCGATCGTCCTCCTGGCAAGCGAGCGCATGAAGCGAGCCGATGCCGGTGCGGAACTGAAGGTCGCGACAAGTTGATCAGGTTCCGTTCCACCTGAATCATTCTCACAGAGCCTGGCTCTATCATCTTGTTTGATCATGATCTTTGCCTATCGACCGATTGGGATCATGATCGGGAACGCCTTCGGAGAGCTCGCCTTGCCCCAGCCGATCAAAATTGCCATTGCCGGCGCGCTGGGCCGCATGGGCCGGCAAATGGCCGAGGTGGTCGAGGCCGATTCCCGACTGGCGCTGGTCGCTCGCTTCCATCGATCCGACGCCAGCGGCGCGGGGCTGGTCGGCCGGGACGAAGCGCTTGCCGTCGCCGACGTGGTCATCGACTTCACGGCGCCTGCCGCATCGGCATCGCTGGCGCGCGTTTGTGCCGAGCGCGGCGGCCCGGCGCTGGTGATCGGCTCGACAGGCTTCGACGCGGCCGAGCTTGCCGTGATTGCCGACGCCTCGAAAGTCGTCCCGATCGTGCGCTCCGGCAGTTTTTCGCTCGGGCTCAACATGCTGATAGGGTTGGTTGAGCAAGCGGCGAGGGCGCTCGATCCCGAAGATTGGGATATCGAGATTTTCGAGGCCCATCACCGCCATAAGGTCGACGCGCCGTCGGGCACGGCTCTGATGCTTGGCGAAGCCGCCGCCAAGGGCTGTGGCGTCGACATCGACGTCGTCGCTGTCAGGTCTCGTGACGGCATGATTGGCGCCCGGCGGCCCGGCGATATCGGTTTTGCGGTGATACGCGGCGGAAGCATCGTCGGCGATCACAGTGTCAGCTTCTGCGCCGAGGGCGAAACCGTGACGTTGTCGCATTCGGCGGGCGACCGCGGCATGTTCGCCCATGGAGCCGTGGCGGCGGCGCTCTTCGTGATGGGCCGCTCGCCCGGCGAATACGATATGCTAGATGTGCTGGGACTGGGCAAACACGAACAGCTTGCCTCGTCAGCAGTTGAGCGAACCGCACAGCCTGCGAATAACAGCTTACTGATTCGTAAGGTTTGAAGTGACTTCAGGTATCGCCTTGAAAGCTGGATGAAAGGTTGGTGCCATAACTGTTGGCAAGCGCCCCCATATTTGTCGCGCAAGCGACGGGAGAGAGGAGGGGCGCGGGAAACGAACAAAGGGAAGAGGCCATGTCGCTCGCGCGAATACTGCTTGATTCAGCCGCCACAACCGCACTCGTCGCCACCATGGCTTTGTCCGCGCCGTCCGCGCACGCCGACGAAAAAGTTTCCATCATGGTCGGCGGCTACGAGAAACAGATTTATCTGCCCGCCAAGCTGACCGAAGCGCTCGGTTACTTCAAGGACGAGGGGCTCGACGTCGAGTTGCTGAATGAACCCGCCGGCGTCGATGCTGAAAACGAGATGCTGGCTGGTGCCGTACAAGGGGTCGTCGGCTTCTACGACCACTGCATCGACCTGCAGGCAAAGGGCAAGTTCGTTGAATCCATCGTCCAGTTCAGCCAGGCGCCAGGCGAAGTCGAACTCGTTTCGACAAAGCATCCCGAGATCAAGTCACCGGCCGACTTCAAGGGCATGAGCCTTGGCGTGACCGGCCTTGGCTCCTCGACGAATTTCCTGACGCAGTATCTCGCGGTCAAGAACGGATTGAAGCTCGGTGACTTCACCTCGGTTCCGGTCGGCGCCGGCACCACCTTCATCGCCGCCATGCAGCAGGACAAGATCCAGGCGGGCATGACGACCGAGCCGACGATCACACGACTGCTGAAGACCGGCGAAGCCTCCGTTCTTATCGACATGCGTACGATGGAAGGCACCAAGGCTGCTCTCGGCGGCACATACCCGGCCGCCTCCCTCTATATGCAGACCGATTGGGTCGAGGCGCACAAGGACACCGTGCAGAAATTGGTCAACGCGTTCGTCAAGACGCAGAAGTTCATCAATTCGCATAGCGGCGCCGAGATCGCCGACAAGATGCCGAAGGACTACTACGTCGGCGACAAGGAAGGCTATGTGAAGGCGCTCGATGCCGGCAAGGCGATGTTCACCCCTGACGGGATAATGCCCGAGGGTGGACCGGAGACGGTGCTGACGGTGCTTTCGGCCTTCTCGAAGGATCTGCAGGGCAAGCAGATCGACCTCGCCAAGACCTATACCTCGGAATTCGTCAAGAACGCCAAGTAGCAGGCGATGCCGGCGCGGTGAACGACATCGCGCCGGCACCTGTCATTTTTCGCGTCCGGCGGCCTTGGCCGACGGCGGGCGTCCGCTCGTATCCAGGAGTTCCACCATGGCCCTAGAAAAAAATGCACCGGCGATCGAACTGATCAATGTCAGCCGTCGCTTCCTCTCGCCCACCGGCAAATCGCTGACGGCACTGCGCGATTTCACAATGACCGTCGAGCGCGGTGAATTCGTTGCTGTTGTCGGCCCGACGGGTTGCGGAAAATCCACTACCCTCAACCTGGTCACAGGACTGGCAAGCCCCAGTGCCGGCGAGGTTCGTGTCATGGGCGCGCCGGTCAAGGGGATAGATCCGCGCATCGGCTTTGTTTTCCAGAGCGATGCCCTGTTCCCCTGGCGAACTGTGATCGAGAACGTGATGGCAGGTCCTCTCTTTCGCGGCAAGGCGAAGTCGGACGCCACCGTCGCGGCACGCGACTGGCTGGCGCGCGTTGGGCTATCGCGGTTCGAGCATCACTATCCACATCAGCTTTCGGGCGGCATGCGCAAACGTGTCGCGCTTGCCCAGACGTTCATCAACGGACCCGAGATCCTTCTCATGGACGAGCCGTTTTCAGCGCTCGACGTGCAGACGCGCGTGCTGATGCACGAGGAACTGCTGCGGCTGTGGTCGCAAGCAAAGGCCTCGGTGGTCTTCGTCACGCATGATCTGGAGGAGGCGATCGCGTTGGCCGACAAGGTCTATGTTCTGACTGCTGGACCT
Organism: Mesorhizobium shangrilense; assembly: GCF_040537815.1. Classification (NCBI taxonomy): domain Bacteria; kingdom Pseudomonadati; phylum Pseudomonadota; class Alphaproteobacteria; order Hyphomicrobiales; family Phyllobacteriaceae; genus Mesorhizobium; species Mesorhizobium shangrilense. Next base: position 2,211,973 of record NZ_JBEWSZ010000001.1, on the reverse strand, counting down.
GCGACCGTGAAGTCGGTCTATACCATCGACCTGCCTCGTCCGCGAGTTGTCGCCGACATCCGCTACGAACAGAGGTTCATCGACTATTCGCGCACGATCTGGGCCGATCTCAAGGAAGAGGTCGAGACCAGCTATGCGCGTGCGGCAGCCTGAGGAGGAATGCCATGACTGATGCCGCCATCGATATCAGCTCCGGAACGTTCAGGCCCGGCACGTCCGACGCGGAAATCGAAGCCGCTGCCGCGAAGGCGGCCCAGCACCGCCGCCGCTCCGTAATGTTCTGGCGCATCGCCATTCTGGTGGCTTTTCTCGGCTTGTGGGAGATTGCCGCGCGGCTGGCCTGGATCGATCCGTTCTTCTACGCAATGCCGAGCGCGATCGCGATGCGGCTGTACGAGTGGACGACCGAAGGGACGTCCGAAGGCCCACTGTGGTACCATCTCTATGTGACGATGGAGGAAGCGGTCATCGGCTTCGTCACGGGCTCCGTCGCCGGCATCATTATCGGCGTCGCGCTTGGTCGTAACCGGATGGCGGCCGATATCTTTTCCATCTACATCAAGGTGATCAATTCCATCCCGCGCGTGGTTCTGGCGCCGATCTTCATCATGATCCTCGGCCTCGGTCTCGCCTCGAAAGTGGCGCTTGCCTTCGTGATGGTTTTCTTCGTCGTGTTCCACAACGCATTCCAGGGCGTTCGGGAGGCCGACAGGGCGATGATCGCCAACGCCCGTATCCTCGGCGCTTCCAACTGGCAGCTGACGCGCTCGGTGATCGTCCCGTCGGCGATGAGCTGGATCTTCGCCAGCCTGCATGTCAGCTTCGGCTTCGCCATCATCGGTGCGATCGTTGGTGAGTTCGTCGGCGCGCGCTACGGCATCGGTCTGCTGATCAACATTGCCAAGGGATCCTTCGACGCGGCCGGCATGTATGCCGCGATCGTCGTTGTCATGGTGGTGGCGCTCGGCGCGGAATATCTGATGACGATGGTCGAGGATCGCCTGGCGAAATGGCGTCCCCAGCCGCTGCACGAGACACAGTAAGCACCGCGAAGGGACTAGCCGCCCGCCAGCGGCAGCCGCACCTCGACAACCAGGCCGCCGGTCGCGCCGTCCCCAAGGGTGACGCGGCCGCCGGCGTTTTCGACAACCTCGCGCACGATGGCCAGCCCAAGCCCGCTGCCGTCCTCGGCCGAACCGGCGATGCGGTAGAAGCGCTCGAAAACGTGGTCTCGTTCGTCCTCGGGGATTCCAGGCCCATTGTCAGCGACCGTAAGCACGGCCTCGCCGTCAACCGAGGCCAGCGTGACGGTGACGCTGCCGCCGGGGGGCGTGTGACGCAACGCGTTGTCGACCAGGTTCACGATCATCTCGCGCAGCATGGTGCCGTCGCCGACCACCGGAACCGGCCCGGCCTCATCAAGGCCAAGATCGATATCGCGGCCGATGGCCACCGGTGCATGGGTTTCCAGCACCTGACGAGCTGCTTCGGTCAGGTCGACACGGTCGGCGCGCGGCCGTCGGCTGCCTGGCTCGGCCCTCGACAGGGTCAGTAGTTGTTCTGCCAGACGCGCCAGGCGGCCGGAGCTCGCCTGCAGCGCCACCAGCGCTTCATGGCGGGCATCGGGACCAGTTTCTCGCAGTGCGTAGCTCGCCTGCGTCGACATCAACGCCAGCGGCGTGCGCAACTGGTGCGCGGCGTTGGCAATGAAGCGGCGCTGCGACGCCATCTGCGCGCGCACGCGTGCCATATAGGCGTTGAGTGCGTCGATCAGCGGCCGGATTTCACTCTGAGCGCCCGGCACTTCCACCGGATCGAGGTCGCTGCGGTCTGGCGAACGCACCGCATCGCGCAGTCTGATCAGCGGCCCCAGGCCCCGGTGGAGACCAAGCAGCACGAACAGGCCTGCAATCGCCACCAGCGCCAGCTGCTGTGTGAAGGCGCCAAGCCAGAGCCGCCGCACCATCGCATCATGCCCGGCAAGCGTAACGCCGACGGTGACTGTTATTGGCGAGTCTTCGCCGGCGCCGACCACCGCCTGGCTGAAGTTCAGCAGCCGCAGCCGATGGTCGCGATAGGTTGCTTCTGTGCTGGGCGGCGTCATTGCCTCCGGCAGGTTGGGATAGCCGGTCAGCAGCCGCCCTTGTGCGGTCTTGACATGGTAGTAGACGCTGTCGTGATCGCCGGTATCGAACATCTCGATCGCCGCCGGCGGTATCGTGGCATCCAGCACACCATCGGTCATGGTGACCTGCTCCGCAATCGCCCGTGCCGAGCCCAGCAGCATGCGGTCGGTGACGAGATCGGCAGTGGCCAGCGCATTGCCATGGCTGGTCCATAGATTGATGGCGGCAAGCCCGGCCAGCGGCAGCACCACCCAGGCCAGAAGCTGCAGGCGGAGACTGCTAATCCTCATGGCGCAACAGATAGCCCAGGCCACGCAGCGTCACGATATGAACCCGCGAGCCTTCGAGTTTCTTGCGCACGCGGTGCACATAGATCTCGATGGCGCTGGGATCGGCATCGGTCTCGAAATCGTAGATCGCCGCCGACAGTGCCGCCTTGCTCACCGTGCGCCCGGCCTTCACCATCAGTTGCTCCAGCACGGCATGTTCGCGTGGCGTCAATGCCAGCGTTTCGCCAGCCAATGAAAACAGCCGCGTGTTGGTGTCGAAGACGAGATCGCCGCAGGCAACGACGGGTGCGCTCCGGTCGTTGGCGCGTCGCAACTGCGCGCGGATGCGCGCCTCGAGTTCCTCGATCTGGAACGGCTTGGCCAGATAATCGTCGGCGCCCTCGTTGAGGCCCTTGACCCGACCGTCGAGGCTGGCATTGGCGGTCAGCACGATCACGGGAACCCGGTTGCCGCGCGCCCGCAATGTCCGCAGCACTTCGAGGCCGCTCATGCGCGGCAAGGCGAGATCCAGGATCACCAGCGCATGGTCGCCGGCGGCCAGCGCATGCTCGACATCCTCGCCGTCATGGACGACGTCGACGACGTAGTTTGCCTGCCGCAAGGTCTTGCCCAGCCAATCCGCCAGTTCACGATTGTCCTCGACCAGCAGCAGCCGCATTTTCTATCCCTGTTTCGGGGTGCTGCCCATTGTGGGCCTTTGCTCTTTCGAAGGACGCCGGCACGCGAGGCCCGGCCTGTTCCGGAAATCAACGCACCCGATAACCGATAATATTGATCAGGCCCCGACGCAAATGCCCGGCTCTCACCGCCGCGGAAAGGCGTTCCCGGGCTCGCAACGTCCATTTATGTTTAATAATCGAACCGAACGGTTCGTTTCTGTTGACGGACCGTGCAGCGTGGGGTGAACGACGGCCAAGAAAACACGGGGATGCTTGGGTGACTGGTAAGAGTTAAGCTGTTGAAATAAATAGAAAAATATTGGGCCTTGGGAGCCCCTGGCGACATTTCAAGAACCGGATTCAGGTGGCGCCGGAACATCTTCGTGATTGGAACCAACAGCCCGGCTAACCCATTTCTGGGTGGTCCGAGCGACGCGAATTCCTCCCAAGGCACACGCCACTTGACGGACAGAACTACGGAATACTGGAGTAACGACAATGACCAAGATCGCACTTACCGCCGCCGCCATGCTCGTCGCCACGGGCGCCGCTTTTGCCGGCAGTGACAATTTCCAATCCAACAACGTCAATCAGCCTGCCGTGACGCAGTCGATAGACAATTCTACCACCGGCTCGATCCAGAATCACGGCGCGGCCGTCCAGAAGCCGGTCACGCAAGGCAGCGACAGGGACCTTTTCGGTAACCACTGATCGCGCCGCGCTCAACCCTTCAACCAAATCTCGAATCAGGAGTACTTAAAATGACCAAGATCGCACTCACCGCCGCCGCTATCCTCCTTGCCACGGGCACTGCTTTTGCAGGTAGCGACAATTATGGCTCGGATAATGTGAGCCAGCCCGCTGTCACCCAGTCGACGATCAGGCATTCCGCCAATTTCGACAATGCCAATATCGACAACTCGTTTACCGGCTCCATCCTGAAGCCGAACCAGGCGCAGGGCGACGCCAATGCCAATGTGCCGGCTCAGTCGGGCCAGGGCATCTGGGGTCATTGATTTTCAAACGTCGTTGACCACAAAGAGCGGCGGGCATGGCCCGCCGTTCTTGTTTTTGCTGGGACGCATGCGCCCAGGCCTCTAGCCAAGATCCTTTGGCCTGAGACAGTGCGTCAGTTCGGCCGATCCCGGCGCGAGCGTTGCCCAGTCGCCTTTGACCACGAAACGGGCAATGGCTGCAGTCGGGAATTTCTCTGCCAGTGTTTGAAGTGCCGAAGCCTTCGAGCCTGGACCCGAAAGCAGGCGCGCGAATTCTTCCAGTCCGGGATTGTGGCCGACCACGAGCATGGTGGCCGTCGCGTTATCCACCTGCCGCACCAGGTCGAGGATATCCCCGGCCGAAGCGTCATACAGCGCACGGAAAAACTCGGTCGGCACCTTCGCTGGAAATTGCGCCGCCACCAGCCTCCAGGTGTCGCGCGTGCGCAGAGCCGGCGACACCAACGCCATGTCCGGCAGCCAGCCACGCCTGGCAAGCTCGCGTCCAATCAGTGGAGCCGTCTTCAGCCCACGCGCCGAAAGCGGCCGGTCGAAATCGGTCAGGTCGGGATCATCCCAGCTCGACTTGGCATGGCGAAGGAGCAGCAATTGCCTCGTTGTCGCCATCCCGGTCTCCCTGCTCAGGGCGTGATCCGCGCCAGATGTTCCAGATCGGCTTCCTCGCGCACCGGATCGGGCGCCATGACTACCGACGTGCCGTTATCGGCATCATCGACGAAATGAGCAAACACGGTGTGGCCGCCTTCCATCCGCGCTTTGCCTTCCGCGACCAGTCCGAGTGCCAGCGGATAGAGCCGATGCTCGGCCTTGAGCACGCGCGCGGCCAGCGTGTCCTCATTATCGCCGATCATGACCGGCACGGCCGCCTGGGCGATGATCGGGCCGTCATCCATGTCCGGCGTGACGAAGTGCACCGTGCAGCCATGAATGCGCATGCCCGCGCGCAGCGCCCGGGCGTGGGTGTCCAGTCCCTTGAATGCGGGCAGCAGGGCAGGGTGGATATTGACCATCCGTCCCTTCCATTTCTCGACGAAGCGACCACCGAGGATGCGCATGTAACCGGCCAGCGCCACAAGCTCGGCACCGAAGGTGACAAGCGCCGCTTCGATCGCTGCGTCATGCGCGTCCTTGCTGGCATGGTCGGCCCGGGTGATCACTTTGGTGGCGATGCCGCGCGCCGCCGCGATGCCGAGGCCTGCCGCGTTCGCCCGATCGGAAATGACGCCGACGATCTCCGCCGGATAGGCGGGATCGCCGGCGGCGGCGATCAGCGCGGTCATGTTGGAGCCGCGTCCCGAGATCAGTACGACGGTGCGTTTCTTGCTCATAGGCCGATCGAGCCCCGATAGATGACGCCGGCGTCGCGGCGCGGCACGATGCGGCCGATCGGCGTCACCGTCTCACCGGCCTCCTGCAGCACGGCGGCGACCTGCGCTGCCTGGCCCGAGGCGACCGCGAGGATCATGCCGACGCCGCAGTTGAAGGTGCGCATCATCTCTTCGGGCGCCACGCCGCCGGTCTTCGCCAGCCAGGAGAATACGGGCGGGACGTCGATGGCGTCGAGATCGAGCTCGGCCGAAAACTCCTTCGGCAGCACGCGCGGGATGTTTTCGGGAAAGCCGCCGCCGGTGATATGGGCCAGCGCCTTGATGCCGTGCGTGCCGCGGATCGCCTTGAGCAGCGACTTCACATAGATGCGCGTCGGCTCAAGCAGCGCCTCGGCCAGCGTCTGCCCGTCGGCGAAGGGCGCCGGGTCGTCCCAGCCAAGGCCGCTGGTGGCAACGATGCGGCGGACCAGCGAAAATCCGTTCGAATGCAGGCCCGAGGAGGCGAGGCCGAGCAGCACGTCGCCCTCGACGATGTCGTCGGTCGGCAGCAACTGGCCGCGCTCGGCGGCTCCCACCGCAAAGCCGGCGAGGTCATAGTCCTTGCCGTGATACATGCCAGGCATTTCCGCCGTCTCGCCGCCGATCAACGCGCAACCGGCCTGCCGGCAGCCCTGGGCGATGCCGCCGACGATCGATGCCCCCTGGTCGGGATCGAGCTTGCCAGTGGCGAAATAGTCGAGGAAGAAGAGCGGCTCGGCGCCCTGCACGACGATGTCGTTGACGCACATGGCAACGAGATCGATGCCGATCGTGTCGTGCTTGCCGGCCTCGATGGCGATCTTCAGCTTGGTGCCGACGCCGTCATTGGCCGCGACCAGGACCGGATCGGTGAAACCGGCGGCCTTGAGGTCGAACAGGCCGCCAAAACCGCCGATCTCGCCATCGGCGCCGGGCCGGCGTGTCGAGCGCACCAGCGGCTTGATCTTCTCGACCATCAGATTGCCGGCATCGATGTCGACGCCCGCTTCGGCGTAGGTGAGCCCGTTCTTGCGCTTGCTCATCACTCTTTCCCTGCTTTGCGGGGCTCTTCGCATGAACGCTCGCGCCTCGCAAGGATAACGGCGAAATGGCCGGCATTTGCCCCCGATAAAAGCGTGGACAGCCTGGCTTTCGCCGCTGGTCCTTGCAGCCATGCATGGTCTCCATCATGTATCAGCAAAACAAAAGCGACGGGATATCCATTTGACCATCCCCAACATGATCACGATCATGCGCCTAGTGCTGGTGCCGGCCGTGGTCCTGGCGATGCTGGACATGCGCTGGGATTGGGCCTTCGCTGGTTTCCTCATCGCCGGCATTTCGGACGGCGTCGATGGTTTCATCGCCCGCCGTTTCAACCAACATTCGCGCCTCGGCGCCTATCTGGACCCGATGGCCGACAAACTGCTGCTGGTCTCGGTGTTCGTGGTCATGGGCTTCATCGGCGAACTGCCGCTGTGGCTGGTCGTCACCATGGTCTCGCGCGATGCACTGATCGTCTGTGCCGTGCTCTTGTCGACCGTCATGAACCATCCGGTCGAGATGAAACCGCTGTTCGTATCGAAGGCGAACACGGCCATACAGATCATTCTGGCCGCGGTGGTGCTAGGCGAACTGGCCCTGACCGTTCAGCTCGACCCGTTGAGGCCGGTGCTCATATTGCTGTCCGGGGTCTTGACCGTGGCTTCGGCCGCGGCCTATCTCGTGGCTTGGCTGAGGCATATGAGCGGCTATGGCGAAGGTAGTACACCAGGCGCGGGTTGACGAGGCTGCCGGCGATACCGCCGGGGCAGCGCCGTCCTCCGGCATTCATCGGCAGGTCTTCTTCTGGCTGGCTGGAGCGTTCCTGCTTGCGCTTTTCCTCTATGTTTTCAGTGCCATCCTGCTGCCCTTCGTGGCCGGGATGGTGCTCGCCTATTTCCTCGATCCGGTTGCCGACAGGCTGGAGCGGCTCGGGCTTTCCCGCCTGATGGCGACGGTCGTCATCCTCATTACTTTTCTCGTCGTCCTGGTGCTGGCCTTCGTGGTCCTTATCCCGGTCCTGGCCACCCAGATGGCCGAATTCGCCAGCAAGCTGCCGGAATATCTGACGCGCCTGCAGACTCTGCTCACCTCCTTCGACCCGAAATGGCTGGAGGACAAATTCGGCGTCAACGCCAATGGCTTGCGTGACGGACTGAGTTCGTTGTTGACCTCGGGTTTCGGCCTCCTTTCGACGGTGTTCACATCCATCTGGAGCTCCGGCGTGGCGCTGGTCTCGGTGGTCAGCCTGTTCGTGGTGACGCCGGTGGTCGCCTTCTACATGCTGCTCGATTGGGACCGCATGGTCGCTGTGGTCGACAGCTGGGTGCCACGCGACAATGTCGAGACGGTGCGGGCAATCGCCGCCGACATCAACTCGGCGACGGCTGGTTTTGTGCGCGGCCAAGGCACGCTCTGCCTCGTGCTGGGCGCCATGTATGCCACCGGCCTGACCCTGACCGGCCTGAACTTCGGCATCCTCATCGGCCTGTTCGCCGGGCTGATCTCGTTCATTCCCTATGTCGGATCGCTGACGGGGCTGGTGCTTGCCGTCGGCGTCGCCTTCGTCCAGTTCTGGCCTGACTGGACCATGGTGGTTGCCGTTGCCTGCGTGTTTTTTGTCGGCCAGTTCATCGAGGGCAACATCCTGCAGCCGAGGCTGGTGGGCAAGAGCGTCGGCCTGCATCCGGTGTGGCTGATGTTTTCGCTGTTCGCCTTTGGCGCCTTGTTCGGCTTCGTCGGCCTGCTGATCGCCGTGCCGGCGTCGGCCGCGATGGCCGTGCTTGTGCGCTTCGCCATAGCGCGCTATCTCGAATCGCCCCTCTACAAAGGCCGAGGGACCGAGCCCCCCCCGCCATTGCGGACACGCCGCGGCAAGGGCGCGCAACCGCGCTGAGCCCGATGGCAGATCAAACAGAACAACCGCGCCAGCTGCCTCTCGATCTCGGGCACGGCACCGGCTATTCGCGCGACGAACTCGTCGTCTCCGCCACGAACGAGCAGGCGGCGGCGCTGGTCGACCGCTGGCCGGACTGGCCATCGGCGGTCGTTGTCCTGGCGGGTCCTCCCGGCTCAGGCAAGACGCATCTGGCATCGATCTGGCAGGCCCGCGCCGGTGCCTTGAGGGTTGACGCAAGGCGCATCGGCGACTGCATCGCGAATCTCGGCGCGCGCCCGGCCTTGATCGATGATGTCGATGCAGGTCCCGTCGACGAGCACGGGCTGTTCCACCTGATCAATGCCGTGCGCGGCGCAGGCTCGCATCTGCTGCTGACGGCACGGCGCTTTCCCTCCGCCTGGGGCGTCAGATTGCCCGATCTCGCCTCGCGGCTGAAGGCCGCGGCGACCGTCGAGATCCACGAGCCCGATGACCTGTTGCTTGCCGGCGTCATCACAAAGCTGTTCGCCGACCGCCAGGTCCAGGTCGAGCCGCATGTCGTCCAGTATCTGGTGCGGCGCATCGAGCGCTCACTGGCGACCGCGATGCGCGTCGTCGAGCGGCTGGATCGTACCGCACTCGAGCGCAAGACGCCGATCACGCGTGCGCTGGCTTCTGAAACCATCAGCGCCATGGACGAAGGGCAGGGCGAGTTCGACATGTAGTGTGTCGCAAGAGCTCTTGGATGCTGTTCCATTTTGGGAAAACAACGCTGGCATTTATCTTGCAGCAACAGCTTGCCGGCTTAACCCCCGGTCCTGATTGCGTTCCAAATCAGGTGTAGGCTCGCCGGGATTGGGGCGGTTGGGGTTCTCTCCCGGCGAGCTGTTGTCAAATCCGATGCATCCTACACCGATGCGTCTTCGGATGGTTGGTAGTCAATCCAACCGCGTTCAGAGGCGGCGATAGCCGATGAGTTGGGCATCGTCGACGTCGGGCAAATTGACCACGATGTTTTCCGGGGTACGGCACGCAAGCCACCACAGCTCTTCCGTGGTGCTCATATTGGCCTCGAGATGCGGCAGGAACGGCGGCACGAACATGAAGTCGCCCGCCGAGAGCTCGACAAATTCCTGGTAGTCCTTGCCGAAATAGACACGGGCGCTGCCCGACAGCAGATAGGCCCCGGTTTCGGCCTCGCCATGGTGGTGCGGCAATGAACGGAAGCCCGGCGCGTTGCTGGCCTTGCCAAACCACAGCTTCGCCGCCGAGGTATGTTGCGGCCCAACGCCAGTCACCAGCGCCATGCCGCCGGATTGGCTCGTCTTGTTGCTCTCCTGGCCTTTTCTGGTGATCACCGGCCGGTCATTGGCTGCCATTTTTAAAAACCCTGCCGTCGGCAATGTGCCATCTTGGCCATCTACGTTTCGAGACTGGCACCAAAAACGGATCGACAGCAAGGGGTGGGATAAGGCGCATGCCAATTCGGAGGCGGACCAGGCGCCTCGGCAACGATTGTCTGTAGGGGAAGGAAAGAATGGTCGGAGTGGAGAGATTCGAACTCCCGACCCTCTGGTCCCAAACCAGATGCGCTACCAGCCTGCGCTACACTCCGAACGGTTTGTTGCCTATTCATTTCGGCGTTGCATGGCAAGTGTAAAAAGCATCGGCCTTGCCGCGAGCTGCATTGCGCAGTAAGGACGGGCATGGACGGGGCCTGGAAAACCGGAATCGGATTTCAGGGTCTGTGTCGATCGAAAAATGCCGGAGCATCCATGGGGCGGCCCGGTGATTCTGTGGCGGCGGTGCCGTCAGCACGTAGCAATGAGGTGGCCATGTCCGCGCGCATTTTCAGCCCAGCCAAGACCGCGATGCAGTCCGGCAAGGCCAAGACCGGCCATTGGATGCTCGAATTCGATCCCGAGATGCGCAAGAAGATCGATCCGTTGATGGGCTACACGACCTCCGGCGACATGAGAAGCCAGATCCGGCTCTCTTTCGACACCAGGGAAGAAGCGGTGGCTTATGCCGAAAAGGAAGGTCTCGCCTTCCGCGTCGAGGAGCCGAAGGAAACCAAGCGCCGCCAGATTTCCTATGCGGAGAATTTCCGCTATGACCGCAGGACGCCCTGGACGCACTGATCGGAAAATCCGATCCGCGCCAGGACAAAAGAATCGGCCGGCCCTTGGGTCGGCTAGCGGTCCCGTAGCTCAGATGGATAGAGCACCGGCCTTCTAAGCCGATGGTCACAGGTTCGAATCCTGTCGGGATCGCCAACTCTCAAAATTCTCGATCATTGCGACCCACAGCTCATCAGTAGTGGGTGTCGGTCTCTCGATACGTTGCTCACCCCGGCCGAGTTTCGAGCGCGATCATTGCTGCAGCTGTTTTCGCAAGGTCGCGACATCGGTCGGGCTTACCCGTGGCGCGGAATTGCCCCAGCTGTTGCGCACATAGGTGAGGACATTCGCGACGTCCTCGTCGCTCAGGTTCCAGGCGTAGGACGGCATTGCCGGGGCGGTCGGCACGGCGTTGGTGGCGCCTGCGACGCCGCCGGCAAGCACGACCCGGATCAATGTCGTCGCATCATCATTGTTGACGAGCGGCGCGCTCGCGAGTTTTGGAAATAGATTTGGTACCCCTTCACCGGAGCCGATGTGGCAGGCGGCACAGCGATCGGCGTAAATGGCCTTGCCAGCCGCCATGCCCTTGTCGTCGGCGGCGATAGGGGCTGGCGCGCTTGTGCCGCCCCCGCCAACAGAAAGCAGATATGTCGCAACAGCTTTGAGATCGGGGTCCGTCCAATATTGCGATGACTTCTCGACCATTTCAGCCATTGGTCCCGACGCGATATCGAAACGGTTTGCCCCCGTTTTCAGATACTGCACGATGTCGTCGGACGACCATGAGCCGATACCCTTGTGGGCGTCGGCGGTGATGTCGGGTGCATACCAGTTGTCCAATGTCCCGCCTTGCAGAAACTGGCCGTTCTTGTCGCCACCTGTCAGGCTCTTGGGCGTATGGCAGCTGCCACAGTGGCCAAGGCCCTGAACGATATAGGCACCACGGTTCCACTCCACCGATTTCGCGGGATCCGGCTGGAACTCGCCCTTGGTGAAATTGAGAAAATTCCAGCCGACAAGGCTCAAACGAATGTTGAAAGGGAAGGGGAGCTGATTGGGCACGACAGGATTGTTGACGGGCTCGATCGTCCGCAGATAGGCCCAAAGCGCGGCGTTGTCTTCCTTCGTAACCTTTGTATAGGCGGTGAAAGGCATGGCGCCATAGAGGTGGTATCCGCCTCGACTGATGCCCTGCGACATCGCGCCCTGGAAATCGTCCAGCGTCCATCTGCCGATGCCCGTATCCGGATCAGGCGTGATGTTGGCGCCGACAAGATCGCCGAAAGGGGTTTTCAGGACGACGCCGCCCGCGAGCGGCTTGCCTGTCGCCGTCGTGTGGCATGCCGCGCAATCGCCGAGGACCGCAAGATACCGGCCGCGTTCGACCTGCTCGAAGGAAGCGTCGCCGGATTGCGCATGAGCTAGCGAAACCACAAGGCCGGCCACACCCGCAAGCAGTGCAACAAGCGTCTTCATGCCTGCACCAATGCGCCTGGCGATTTCAGATATAGGGTACGGATGGCGTTCGCGGCCTTGAATGAAAGGGCGCCAACGGTGCCTGTCGGGTTGTAGCCGGGATTTTGCGGGAAGGCCGACGCGCCGACGACGAAGACATTGGGGACGTCCCAGCTTTGCAGATATTTGTTGACTGAACTTGTTTTCGGATCCGCTCCCATGACGAAGCCTCCGACCACATGGGACGATTGATAGGGAACTGTGTTCCAGTGACCCTTGCTGGGGCTCTTGACGATCTGGCGCGGGCCCATGGCCTTAGCGATTTCACCGACCTTGTCGGTGCAATACTGCGCCATCTTCAGATCGTTTTCCGGAAAGTCGAACGTCAATCGCAACAGCGGCCGCCCGAGGTGATCATTGTATGTCGGATCCAGCGAAAGATAGTTGTTGCGCGTGGTGTAGCTGGAGGCCTCGCAGCCGATGGACATGTTGCTCAGATAGTTCTTGACCGTCTGCCGCTTCCATTCGGATCCCCAGCTTGGCGTGCCGGGTGGAACCGGGCGGTTGTTGATTGGTGCCGCGCCGATCGGCGTGACGCGTATGCTGCCGCCGCCGAAGAAGCCGAGGCCTGAATGGTCGAAATTGTCGTTGTTGAACTCATCGATGCCCATGCCGACCGCGCCGCCGCCGATGAACGGATTGAAGTTCTTGTCGTCGAAGAAAAGCTGGACGCCATTGGCGGTCTGGTAGGCATAGTTGCGGCCCGTCGTGCCGGTATTGGTCCGCGGGTCGTAGGGCGTGCCGATGCCCGACAGAAGCATGAGGCGCACATTCTCGAAGGTGAATGCCGTGACCACGACAAGCTCGGCGGGCTGCTCCCACTCCTGACCTGACGTGTCGACGAAAACGACGCCGGTCGCGCGTTTGCCGCTGGCGTCCCTGGTTATCCGCAGCACTTCGGAATTCGTGCGCGCGGTGAAGTTGGACTTGCGCACAAGCACGGGCAGAATTGTCGTGATCGCGCTGGCTTTTGAATAATTGGCACAGCCATAGTTGGTGCAGAAACCGCAGAAGGTGCAGGGGCCCATCGTGACGCCCAGCGAATTGGTATAGGGCTCCGAGACCAGCGCCGAAGGCACTGGAAATGGCTTGTAGCCCATATTGCGGGCGGTTTCGGCAAACAGCGTCGGTCCATAGGGTTGCCGCAAAGGCCTGGTGGGATACTCGTTCGAGCGCGGGCCTTCGAACGGATTTCCGCCTTGTTGGATTTCTCCTTTGAGATTGCCCGCTTTCCCGGAGAGCCCGGTGATCTTGTCGAAGGCGTCGTAAAAAGGCTCCATCTCCGTCCAGTCGGTGCCCCAGTCCTGCAGCACGAGTTCCTGCGGGATCGCGGCGGCGCCATATCTCTCCGTCAGGTGACTGCGCAGCCGAAATTCCGATGGCTGGAACCGGAAAGTGATGCCGGCCCAATGGTTGCCGGCGCCGCCTGTTCCGTTGCCCGGGTGGAAGGACCCCCAGCTGCGCATCGGCAGCGCGGTTTGAGAGGGATTGTTGCGCGCGGTGATGGTGTTCTGCGCGGTGCGCAGCATCAGTTCCTGCCGCTGAACGTAGCGCAACTCGTCGGGAGCGGACGCCAGGTTGAAATCCGCCGCGGTGTCGCGCCACGGCCCTCTTTCGAGGGCAACGACGTCCAGCCCTTCATCGGTCAGTTCGTTGGCGATGATGGAGCCGGCCCAGCCAAGGCCAATGACAACCACGTCTGTCGCGGGAAGTTTCGTTGCCATCGATCAGCCCTTTGCTTTCCATTCGGGCCGGCCTGCAATGCTCAGGGGCGGCAGGTCGATCTTCTGGTTATGCATTTCCACATAGTCGCGATAATCATAACGGGCTCCGGGGAAGCCGAGCATTTTCCATGACACCATGTCCTTGTTGCCGCCGTAGATCGGGTCGGCAAAAAAACCTTCCATCGTGTTGGTAAGAATGGTGGTGAAAAACAGTTTGGCATCGATGCTCTTGAGCGCGATGTCGCCGTTCTGGAGCCCGGTCAGGACTTTGTCGCGCTGGTCGGCGGAAAGGCTGGCGAAGGACTGTTTGAACGTGTCCTGACAGTACGATTCCAGTCCGGCCAGACCGACGCGGTATCGCTGCTGGGGGACAAGCGACGACTGATCGCCCTGCTCGGGGGCTCCAGCCTGGAAAGGTCCTTGCATATAGAGGCGTTCGAAGGTGCCGAAGGAGCCTGCCAACTGCCGGTCGATGAATTCCGCGCATCCGGCATCCTTGCCGCTGACGCTGAGTTCATCCGCTGGGATCAATCGCTCGACGATTGCCTCCACCGCCGCGGCTTCCTGGGGCGTGAAAAAATACCATCCGCCGGGTTCGAGCGTTTGCGGCGGGCTGTAGTCGAAGGGCGCCCAGGGTGCCGCGCCCTTGATGATGACGGCTCCAGCTTTGCCCGCCGTTGCCAAAAGGATGACCGCGGTGGTCGATAGCAGAAACTGTCTGCGGCTTGTTCCTGGCTGCTCTTGTTTGTTCATGGAACGAAACTCGGTGGCTCGGAGAAGAAAGCGAGGTCTTGCTTAGGTCGGCTTGGGCAATGGTGGCAACGCCCGGTATGATGGTTCACGCAGTTGTGCGGACTCTGTCTTCGGCTGCGATATCTATTCCCTGGGGCTGACCGCGCCCATGGCCGTGTCAAAGTTCGCGCCTCGCGAATGCCGAGAGGCTGGCGTCATCAAAGCCGCTGGTGGCTTCGAAGGCTACATCTCCAGGTTGGGAAAGCTAACAACCTGTTAGCCGGACGTTACCGTTTGAATTGCTCACGGCTGCGTCACGGGATTTTGATTGGCAAGCATGCCGGATCGGCTCACAGCTAATACTGCGGGCCGATACAATCGGCCGCCCCGCTTGACGCAGAGGATGAGAACGAGCCGCCACAAGTCAAAATCCCCTTTTCCCGGCGCACGCCAGACCTTGATGCCATTCTCCAGCAGACGTTGCGAGGAGCGGAGTTCACAGCAATGAAGTTACGCATGGCGATCATGCTGATCGTGATTGGCGCGATCCTGGCGGGAATCTTCGGATTCCAGGCTTTCAAGAACCACATGATCGCCGCCTATATCGCCAATCTGAAAGCCCCGCCTCAAACCGTTTCGACGATCGATGCGCCGATGAGTCCCTGGCAGACCGTGTCGCGTGCGGTAGGCAGTTTCACGGCCGTCCAGGGCACCAATTTGTCGGCCCAGGTGCCGGGCATCGTGCAGAAAATTGGCTTCGAGGACGGGCAGGATGTGAAGAAGGGCGCACTCCTGATCCAACTCCTGGCCGACCAGCAGATCGCCACCCTGCAGCAGTTCCAGGCGACCGTGACCAATGCGCAGGTCACCTATGACCGCGACGTATCGCTTCTCAAGACACGCACCGTTGCACAGTCCCAGGTCGATAGCGACCAGGCTGCCCTGAAGGGAGCGCAAGCTCAGGTGCTGGCACAGCAGGCCCTGATCGACCAGTATACGATCAGGGCGCCATTCGATGGCAGGCTGGGAATCAGGCTGGTCACGCTCGGCCAGTATCTGGCGGCCGGCACCAGCGTGGTCACCCTGCAGTCGCTCGACCCGATCCAACTGGACTTCACCATGCCGCAGCAGGCCTTGTCCCAGTTGAAAGTCGGACAGGCGGTGACAGCAACGGTTGATACCTACGGCACCCAGGCCTTCGATGGAAAGATCACGGCGATAAGTCCGCTGGTCGACAGCCAGAGCCGCAGCCTGACCATTCGGGCGAGCTTTCCCAATCCTGACGACAAGCTGCTGCCCGGAATGTTCGGCAACGTATCGATCGCAGTGGGAACGCCCCAGAACTACATAACCCTGCCGCAGACGGCGGTGACCATCAATCCCTATGGCAATGTCGTGTTCGTCGTCACCGACAAGGGCAACGGTCCCGACGGCAAGCCGCAACGTGTCGCGAACCAGACTTTCGTTACGACTGGGGAGACCCGCGGCGATCAGATCGCGGTGTTGAAAGGGTTGAGCGAAGGTCAGACGGTCGTCACGTCCGGTCAGTTGAAGCTCAACAACGGCACTCCGGTCATCGTCAACAATACGGTGCAGCCGTCGAGTGATCCGAATGCATCGCCGGCGAATCCGAACTGAGGCGCGGCCATGAACGTCACGGACATCTTCATCCGCCGGCCCGTTCTTGCCCTGGTGGTCAGTGCGCTCATCGTTGTCATCGGGTACCAGGCGTTCCGCTCGCTCACGGTGCGGCAATATCCACGGACGCAAAATGCGGTCGTCACCGTGTCCACGATCTATGCTGGCGCTGCGCCGGACGTGATCGCGGGCTTCATCACGACGCCGCTGGAGAATGCCATAGCCCAGGCCAACGGCATCGACTACATGACCTCGTCGAGCACCAGCGGTCAGTCGACGATCACGGTCAATCTTCGTCTCAACTACAGTGCCGACGCGGCGATGACCGAGATCAATGCCAAGGTCTCTTCAGTAATCAATCAACTCCCCTCCGGTACGCAGCAGCCGGCCATGTCGGTCTCGGTCGGGCAGACCACCGACGCCATGTATCTGGGCTTTCGCAGCGATGTGCTCGCGGCCAACCAGATCACCGACTACGTGACGCGGGTGATCGTGCCCAGGCTGCAGGCGGTCAACGGCGTGCAGACGGCGGAAGTCCTGGGCGGCAAGACCTTCTCGCTCCGGGCCTGGCTGAAGCCGGACAGGCTGGCGGCCTACGGATTGACGGCGGCGGATGTCTGGACGGCGCTCGCAA
The DNA here is from genome assembly GCF_040537815.1 of Mesorhizobium shangrilense. Classification (NCBI taxonomy): domain Bacteria; kingdom Pseudomonadati; phylum Pseudomonadota; class Alphaproteobacteria; order Hyphomicrobiales; family Phyllobacteriaceae; genus Mesorhizobium; species Mesorhizobium shangrilense. Next base: position 2,195,250 of record NZ_JBEWSZ010000001.1, on the reverse strand, counting down.
GCAACAACTACATCTCGGGCATCGGCACGACCAGGGGCCAGATGACGCAGACGGTGTTGACCGCGCAGACAACACTGAATTCCGCCGAGCAGTTCAGCCAGCTGGTGGTCAAGCAGGTCAACGGCGCCATTGTCCGGCTTAAGGATGTCGCGACCGTGTCGCTGGGCTCGCAAAACCCGGACGTTCAGGTCGCCTTCGACGGACAGACGGGTGTCTTCGTCGGCATCCAGGTCGCACCGACGGCCAATCTGCTCGACGTCGTCTCCGGCATCCGTACGATCTTTCCCGATATCCAGGCGCAGTTGCCGCACGGGCTTGAAGGCTACATCGTCTACGACACCAGCATTTTCGTGACCAGGTCGATCGCGGAGGTGGTCAAGAGCTTGGTCGAAGCATTGGTCATCGTCATTTTCGTGGTCTTCGCGTTTCTTGGGTCGCCTCGTTCTGTCGCCATTCCCATCGTCGCCATTCCACTTTCGCTGGTTGGCACCTTCGCGATGATGCTGATCTTCGGCTTCTCCATAAATCTTCTCACCTTGCTGGCGCTGGTGCTCGCCATCGGCCTTGTCGTCGACGACGCGATCATCGTCGTGGAAAACGTCAATCGACACATCGAGGAGGGCGCGCAGCCGATGCAGGCCGCCCTTGACGCAGCGCATGAACTGGTCTGGCCGATCCTGGCGATGACTGTCGTCCTGGTGGCCGTCTATGTGCCGATCGGCTTCCAGGGCGGCCTGACCGGCGCCCTGTTCAGCGAATTCGCCTTTACCCTGGTCGGCGCAGTCACCGTGTCGATGATCATCGCGCTGACGCTGACGCCGATGATGTGCTCGCGCATCCTCAAGCCGCATCTGACTGATCGATCCGGCTGGGAGGAACGCATATCGGACTTCATCGATCGTCGTTTTTCCGAGATCCATCGGCCGTACAAATATCTGCTTCACGGCAGCCTCAACACGATACCCGTCACCCTTGTCTTCGCGACGATCGTCCTTGGCAGCATCTATTTCCTCTACACGAGCGCCAAGAGCGAACTCGCTCCCACCGAGGATCAGGGCGCCATTCCGGCGCAGGTGACGAACGCGCCCAATGCCACGTTGCAACAAAAACTGCTCAACTCGGATCAGGTAACCAAGATATTCCGCAGCTTTCCGGAGACCGACAAGGCGCTGCAGATCGAGGCACCCGGCGTCTCGTTCGATATCATGGTGCTGAAACCCTGGGATGAACGAACCCGGACGGCCGCCGTGCTTCAGCCGCTGGTCCAGAATGCCCTCAGCACGATCGCGGGCGGCCAGACGGTTGCCTTCCAGTTCCCCTCGCTCCCCGGAGCGAGCGGCTTGCCGGTTCAGTTCGCCATAGGCACCACGAATGGCTTCAACCTGTTGAACGACGTGTCCGCCACCTTCATGCAGGAGGCGCAGAAGTCGGGCATGTTCATATTCCTGACCAAGGATCTCTACGTCGACAACCCGCAATACTCGATCAAGATCGATCGTAACAAGGCAGCGGCGCTTGGCCTGCCGATGAGCAGCGTCGGCACGGCGCTGGCCACGATGCTGGGGGGTGGCTACGTCAACTATTTCAGCATCGCCAACCGTTCCTATCAGGTCATACCGCAGGTCGAGCAGCGGTCGCGCCAGAACATCGACCAGATCATGAACTATCCGATCGCAACCGTGAACGGCGCCCAGATTCCATTGTCGGCGATCGCGACCGCGAGCCTTGATGCGACGCCGCGCTCGGTCGCGCATTTCCAGCAACTGAACTCGGCCACGATTTCCGGTGTCCCCGCGCCGGGCGTCGCGGTGAGCGATGCACTGAATTCGCTGAGGTCCATCGCGGCCCGCACGCTGCCCCAGGGCTTTTCGGTGGACTATGGCGGCCAGTCGCGTCAGTTCGTGCAGGAATCAAGCGGCATGGCGGCCACCTTCGCGCTTGCCCTGATCATCGTTTTCCTGGCGCTTTCCGCCCAGTTCAACAGTTTTCGCGACCCGCTGATCATCCTGGTTTCGGTTCCGATGTCGATTGCCGGCGCGCTGGCTTTCATCAGCCTGGGCATCGGCGGCGCGACCATGAACATCTACACGCAGGTCGGGCTGGTGACGCTGATGGGGCTGATCAGCAAGCATGGCATTCTCATCGTCGAGGTCGCCAACACTTTGCAGGCCGCCGGCAAGTCCAAGCGCGAGGCGATAGAGGGCGCGTGCAGCATCCGGCTGCGACCCATCCTGATGACCACGGGGGCGATGGTGCTCGGGGTCGCTCCCTTGATCCTGGCGTCAGGCGCGGGAGCCGCGTCGCGCTACAATATGGGGTTGGTGATCGCCACGGGCCTTGCCATCGGCACGCTGTTCACTCTGTTCGTCGTACCGGCGGTTTACATGGTGCTTGCCGAGAACCATCGCAAAGTGGAAGCGGAAGCATCGGAACCGGTGCATGCGCATTGAGCCGGCTAATGATCATAGCGGGATTGCTTGTCTGGGGCGCATGGGCGCAGTGCCGCAAGCCCGCCGATTTGTCGGTCTGGTGTGCGACGGGCGCTCTCGCTTTTTGCCATCTCGGCCGTCAATGGCGGCGGATCTTTCGTTGGGCGATCGCGGGCTCGACAGTATTATTTCGTGAACTCGACGCTGGAACCTTCGTGCGCACGATCCGTTCCAAGGCGTTGCATTCGCAAATCCTCATGTTCGGGCAACGAGCGAGGTGGGCGGGAAAGCAAACAAGCCTGGGTTGGGGGAGGAGCATCGTGCCATGTCGAACCGTGAAATTGCAACGTCCAACACATTAGGGCTGCGCATTGCCGATCTGAGAGCCAGAATGCGGAGTGCTGATATCACCGAGCATGAAATGAGAACCTTTCACAAGGTCGCCGCCATCATGGGAGGAAGTGAGGGCGCGTTGCGCCTCGATGCCGACGACCTGATTGCGGCATCCTTCGTTGTCGAGGCGCTGGGCGACCCCGCGTTGAATTGACAACCGATGGCTGCCTTGGCCACAGGGCTTCCGGTTTTCGAGGAACAATGAAGATGGTCCACCGCCGCTCAGTGGCCGTCGTCGTTTCTTAGCGCGGATATCAGAGCGAGGTCGGCGCGAGTGACCTTGCCACCGGCCCACCGATTTATCGGTCGAATCTGCGATCGGCGCTTTCTCTTTGCGGGAGCATCGCTAAAAGCTGCGTGGGGAAGGTTGCGGCGGGGTTTTCAGCGAATGACATTCATCGGCGCGGCGGCATTGGTGATCCTGGTCCTGACCTATGCCGGTGTTGCCATAGGCCGCGTTCCGGGCTTGCGCCTCGACAGGGCAGGGATCGCGCTGCTCGGCGGGGCGGCGATGATCGCCATCGGCGCGCTGAGCATGGAAGACGCCTACCGCGCCATCAATTTCGACACCATCACGCTGCTGCTCGGCATGATGATCGTGGTGGCGCACCTGAAGGTCTCCGGCGCCTTTCGCGGCCTCGGCGGCTACGCGATAGAGCACGCGCATGCGCCATTCATGCTCTTGGTGATGGTGACGCTGCTGACAGGCGTGCTGTCGGCATTCCTGGTCAATGACGCCATCTGCCTGGTCATGGCGCCGATCGTCGTCCACGTCACTCGTGTCATCAAGCGCAATCCTATTCCTTACCTCATCGCCACCGCCACAGCCTCCAACTGCGGCAGCGTCGCCACCATCACCGGCAATCCGCAAAACATGGTCATCGGCGCGCTGTCAGGAATTTCCTATCCGGCCTTCACGGCGGCATTGGCTCCAGTCGCCCTGTTTGGCCTCGTCGCCGTCATCATCATCATTCGACTGGTCTTCCGCGCTGAATTCGAACGGAGGGTCGAGCTCTCTCCGGAAGTCTATCGCGGCCGCATGCACACCGGTCAGGTCATCAAGGCGGTGGTCGTCTGCATCGGTCTGGCCATCGCTTTCTTTGCCGGCGTGCCCGTCGCCAAGGCAGCGCTTATCGGTGGCGCCATCCTGCTGCTCACGCGCGCCATCAAGCCGGCGCGCATCTACCGCGAGATCGACGGGCCACTGCTGTTCATGTTCGCCGGGCTGTTCGTGGTTGTTGCCGGCGCCGAAAAGACGCTGCTCACCCCCGACATGATTGCCTCGGCAAAAAACCTCGGTCTGGACGATGTCTGGCGGCTATCCGGCTTCACCGCGGTTCTGTCCAACATCATGAGCAACGTTCCGGCCGTGCTCGCGCTGCGGCCGTTCATACCCGGCTTGGAAGATCCGCAGCGCGCCTGGCTGGTCGTGGCGATGAGCTCGACGCTGGCCGGCAATTTCACGCTGCTTGGCTCGGTCGCCAACCTGATCGTCGCCGAACAGGCGCGTGCCGCCGGCACGCCGCTGTCGTTCGGCGCTTTCTTCAAGGTCGGTCTGCCCCTGACGCTGGTCACGCTCGCGGCCGGCACCGCCTGGCTGGCATTCGGTTTCTGACCGGCTCTCTTTCGGTTGGCGCGGTCGTCTGGGCTTCGCGCTGGACTGGTCGACGTCAAAGCAGGGTTCCCGCTCCGGCGCCGACCGGTTTCTGGTGCTGTGCTCAGGGCGTAACGGTCAAATGACCCTTCATATTGGGATGGAAGCGGCAGGAATAGTCGACCGATTCCACCTTCTTCAGGGTCAGGCTCGCCGACTTTTTCGGCGGGATCATCACGTCCCAGTCACCGTTGACGGTGGCGGTATGGGCAAAAACGTCCTTGTTGACCCATACGATCGTGTCGCCGACCTTGGCCTCGACGGTCGCCGGCGAAAAGACCAGCTTGTCGATCGTGACCTGGACGGTTTCAGCCTGCGCTGGCAGGGCACCCATAGCCAGCGCCAATGCAATCCACGGATGCCGTTTCGACATTGGGACCGTCCCTACTTCAGCATGCCGGCAACATGCTCGGCGTGTTGCTCATGGCCCTGGAATATCTTCAGGCCGGTTTCCAGCAGGCTCTTGAGTTCGGCATTGCTGGCCGACGGGATCAGCAACGTTTCAAGCGCGCCGTTCACCTGCTTGTGGTAGGCGACCTCGTTGTCGACATAGGCCTTGTCGAAGGCCTTGCCGTTGAGTTTGGCGAGCTTGGCCCGTTCCTCGGCCGCCGCCTTGGTCAGCGCTTTGCTGGTGTCGTTGTCCTCGGGCGTGACCTTGAGTTTCTTGACCAGGTCGAGCGCCTGCTTGTTGACCGCCTCGTGGTCGCGAACCATGTCCTTGGCGAAATCGAGAACCTCCTTGTTCTTCGATTTCTTGAGGGCCTGCTTGGCTGCCTCGACGTCAAGGACGCCGGCCGTGTAGGCGATATGGGCGATCTGCGGGTCGGTGGGCTTGTCGGCGGCTTGTGCCAGGGGGGCGACGCCAAGCAGGAAAAGCGCGGCCAATGCCGCAGTCGAGCGAATAAGCATGAGAACCTCCTTGGCCCGAATGCCAGAACGGCATCGGGATCGTTTGCAGTTGACGGTCATTGGATGCTGGGTTGCAGGAAAAGTTCCCCGCAAAAATCAACGCGCCGATCAGTTGGGAAAGCCGAGCCGCGTCATCACTGCCGAGGTCAGTCTTTCGCAGCGGCGTCCGGCGAAGGGGAATGCATCCAGAAGAACCGGACCGATCTGGTCATCCAGCGCCTTGCGCACCAGGACGCGGGCGCGGTGCAGCCGCGTCTTGACGGTTTCAGGCCGTACGCCCAGCAATTCGGCGGTGTCTTCGATGCTCAGGCCTTCGATGACTCTCGCGACGAACACCGTCCGGTAGACATCGGGGAGATTGTCAGTGGCTCGTTCGACAAGCAGCAGGATCTGCCGTTGCGCCATTGTCCGCTCCGGATCGTCGCTGGTGTTGAAGGGAAACGGGATGATCTCGGCTTGGTGGAGCTGTGCGTCCTGCACGGCTCGCGCCGCCGTTCGCCGCCGCTTGCGCAGGCGGCCGAGCGCCTCGTTGATGACGATGCGGGACAACCATGTGCTGAGCGAGGACGCGCCGCGAAAGGCCTCAAGATGGGCAAAGGCCCGGACATAGGCTTCCTGGACGATATCCTCGGCCTCGCTGTCGTTTCGCACGACACCACGCGCGATGCGATAGAGCCTCTGGTTGTAGGTCTTCATGATCGTGCGGAATGCATCGCCCTCGCGCGCCAGGGCGCGGCGGACAAGTTGCATGTCGGCCGAACTGGCGGCGTCGGGCGGTGCCGCATGGACTACAGGCATGGCCAATCTCCTCATCGGGACATTGGATGACTTTCCCAGGAAAAGGTTCCCGATCGCCTTTGCCGAGTGTCATTCAGCAGGCGGCGGCGCTTATCATACTGCTTCCGCTGATGGCCTGTCCGTATTTTGCAGCCGCGCCGTTGCCGCCAGGAGGTCGGTCTGGGTGATCAGGCCAAGCACATGTCTCTCGTCATCAACGATCATCACCGCATGGCTGCGGCCGTCGGTGAGCACAGGCAACAGTTCCATGGCGGCCGAGCTGGCTGCGGCGGTTGCCGCTGGCGATATCAAGGGTCCGACTGTGCCGGCGGCCATCGCAAGTTCACGCAGCCCGACGGTTCCGACCAGCTTTGCTTCGGCATTGATAACGGGCAGTGTGCGGATGTTGTGGTCGAGCAGCAACTGGCGCGCCGCGTCGGCGGATGTGTGCTCGTCGACCGAAATCACATCGCGCGACATGATGTCCTCGCACAGCAAGGTCTTGTGGGCGCGCACCATCGCCTGCAATTCGACCTGCCGCAGAAGCCGATCGAGATCGTTGCGGTCGATGTCGAAGGTTTCGTCGAGCGCGCCCAGTGCCGCGTCGATGTCCTCGGACCGGAAGCCGACGCGCAATTGCGCCGGTGGATCGATCGTGCCGTGGCTGCTTGTCGGAACAGGGCCGGGCACATGCGGATATTTGCGCCGCGTGAGTTTATGGAAACCGTAGCCGAGTGCGACCAGCAAAATGGAGTTCACTGCCACCGGCACGAACGGGAACAGGAAGCCCGCGCTGATGACGGCTGGTCCGCCGAACACCGCGGTCAAGGCGGCTGCTCCACCCGGCGGGTGCAGGCAGCGCGCGAACGACATGGCGGCGATTGCCAGCGCCACGGCAATGCCGGTGGCAAGGACGGGCTCGTGCACGAAATGCACGACGATCACGCCGACCAGAGCCGATATTGTGTTGCCCCCGATGATCGACCAGGGTTGCGCCAAGGGGCTTGCCGGCACCGCGAACAACAGCACGGCGGATGCCCCCATCGGCGCCACAAGCAATGGTATATGCGGACCGCCGCCAAGCGTCAGGCCGCTGATCCCCCCCGTCAGCGCAATGCCGATCATGGCGCCGATGCAAGCGACAATGCGCTCGCGCAGGGTGGCGCCGGCAAGAATGGGGACAAAAAGGCGAAAGGCCATGACGGGTTTGTGACCCTTGCGAAGTCAGGTGAGAATGATCGCACTGCATTGCGCGATATTCCGGAAGTTGAAAGCCAAATCGATCTCGAAAATCTCGATTTCAAAGAACAATATTGCGCGATTAAGCTGCGCATCGGGGCGGCAAATGCGGCTTTCGCCGGGCGTTTCATCAACCTTTCCGGCAGGTTGCGTCGGCTTGCTGAATCTGTTCGGCAAGCCGACGCCTCGGTCTGCTAGGCCGCCGCCGCGGCCAGTCCGCGTGCCAGGTCGGCCTTCAGGTCCTCGACATCCTCGAGTCCGATTTGCAGGCGGATGAGAGGGCCGTCATAGGAGCCTTTGGCAACGACGCGGTCGCCGAGCCAGACGGGCACCGCCAGGCTCTCATAGCCACCCCATGAATAGCCGAGGCCGAAGATCTGCAGTGCGTCGAGGAAGGCGTGTTGTTGAGCCTGTCCGCCGCCGGCAAGCACGATCGAGAAGACACCGCTGGCCCCCGAGAAATCGCGCTTCCAGAGAGCGTGATCCGGATGGCTGGGAAGGGCGGGGTGAAGGACCTGGGCCACGCCTGCCTGGCCTTCCAGCCAGCTGGCAACGGCAAGTGCGCTGCGCTGGTGGTGCTCCAGCCTCACCCCCATGGTGCGCAGGCCGCGCAATACCTGGTAGACGTCGTCTGGTCCGGCACAGCAGCCCAGCGTGAAGAACGTCTCGCGCAGCTGCTCCCAGCACGCTGCGTTGGCCGACACGGTGCCGAGCAACACGTCGGAATGCCCTGCCGGATATTTCGTCGCCGCATGTATTGAGATGTCGACGCCATGATCGAGTGGACGGAAGTAGAGCGGCGTTGCCCAGGTGTTGTCCATCATGACGACGGCGCCTGCGGCACGCGCTGCCTTGGCGATGGCCGGGATGTCCTGCATCTCGAATGTGTTAGAGGCAGGGGATTCCGTGAAGACGACCTTGGTGTTGGGCTTGATCAGGGCCGCGATGCCGGCGCCGACACGGGGATCATAGTACTCCACCTCGACACCCATTCTTTTCAACATCGTGTCGGCGAAATTGCGGGTCGGAAAATAGACGGAATCGACGATCAGAATATGGTCGCCTCCCGACACGAACGCCAGCAATGGGATTGTCACCGCGGCAAGGCCCGAGGGGACCATGATGGTGCCCGCCGAGCCTTCCAGCGCGTCGATTGCCAGGGCAAGTGCATCGGTGGTGGGCGTCGCGCGCGTGCCATAGGTGTATTTCTGGCTCCGCCCCGCCATCGTCGCGGCGTTGGGAAAAAGCACCGTCGAGGCGTGCACCACCGGCGGATTGACGAAGCCGAAATAGTCGTGCGGGTTGTTGCCTGAGTGGGCAAGCCGCGTGTTGATGCCCATTTCGCTGCCGTCTTTTGCCATGTTTTCAGTGCCCTTTGGTGAGAGGTTAGCCATAGTGCGGCGGCATGGGCCGCGCAACAGCCGGGCTCCGCCAGGCGAATGACTTCGAATGTGCCAATTCGTCACGACAGGTCGGATCCCAATCGAGGCACTGACGGATGCCGCGGTCCTCTCGGACGATCGGGCTATCAAGACGAAGGAGAAGGATATATAATACTTGCCTAATACGAGATCGTTGCCGGGTCGCCATGATCAAGGCAGCCGGAAAGTGTTTGCGGCTGCGTTAGCGGTTCCCCGCAATGCTGGCATCTTGCTTTCAGAAAGAGGATGAACACAGCCAAGGGAGGGACACCATGTCCGACGTTAAGTGGATGATAAAGGCTCGCGAGTTCGTCAACTGCAACTGCGCCTATGGCTGCCCATGCCAGTTCAACGCATTGCCGACATACGGCTCATGTCAGGCGGTGGTTGGCATGGAAATCGAGCAGGGTCATCACGGTGATACAAAACTGGACGGCTTGCGGTTTGCTGGCATTTTTCGCTGGCCGGGCGCCATCCATGAAGGCAAGGGCGAAGCCGCGGTGGTTGTCGACCATCGGGCGACCGAGCCGCAGCGCCAAGCGTTGCTGCGCATTCTCACCGGCCAGGATACCGAACCCGGCGCGACGATATTCCAGGTCTTCTCCACCACCTTTGAAAAGGTCCACGATCCGATTTTCGCTGCCATCGATTTCGAGGTCGACGTCAATGCGCGCACCGGCCGGTTGAAGGTGCACGGCGTGACCGACGGCCATGGCGAACCGATCAAGAATCCGGTCACCGGCGCCGAGCATCGCGTGCGCATCGACCTCCCGCATGGCTTCGAATACTCCCTCGCCGAGGCTGGGCGCGGCTGGAGCAAGGCGACCGGACCGATTCGCTTCGAGTTGGCGGACTCCCACAGTCACTTCGCCGATATCCATCTTTCGCAGAGCGGCGTCGTGCATTGACGCCATGAACGACACAGCCCTCGAGACGTTGCTGCGGCGCGATCGCGCGGTCGTCGCGGCATCGCTCTTTGTCATTGCCGCGGCCGCCTGGGCCTATGTGTTGTGGCTCGCCACCCATATGGCAGTGCCGCAGGACGCGGGCACCGACATGACGGGCATGGCCATGTCCGGCATGGATATGGGCGCTGCCATGGCGCCTGCGTTCCAGGCGTGGTCGCCGGCCGATTTCGCATTCACCTTCGCGATGTGGGCCGTGATGATGGTCGGCATGATGACACCGTCGGTTGCGCCGATGCTGTTGCTTTACGCAGGCGTCGGCCGCAAGGCCCGGGCGAGTGGCCAGCCGATAGCGTCCACCATGTGGTTTTTCGGCGGCTATCTGCTCGTCTGGACCGCCTTCAGCATCGCTGCGACCGCCGCGCAATGGCTCCTGGCGCGTCTCGCCCTTCTGGATCCGGCGATGGCGGCCGACAGCCGCGTTCTTGGCGGCCTCATCCTGATCGCCGCCGGCCTCTACCAATGGACGCCGATAAAGGGCGTCTGCCTGCGACAATGCCAGGCGCCGATCGCCTTCCTGGCAAATCGTGGCGGGTTCCGCTCGGCTCCGCTCGGCGCGCTCCGGCTCGGCATCGATCATGGCGCCTATTGCCTCGGCTGCTGCTGGGCGCTGATGGCCCTTCTGTTTGTCGGCGGCGTCATGAACGTGCTGTGGATCGCCGGCATTGCCTTCCTCGTCCTGCTGGAGAAAGTCGCCCCTGCCGGCCAGTTGATCGCGCGCGTTTCCGGGGCGCTCATGGCGGCGGTCGGCGCATGGTTTCTCGTCGGGGCGTTCTGAGCCCAGACTTTCTCGGCGCGCGCCCATTTTCGGCGCGGCAATGATGTATCCGCCAAGCGGTGGCCCGATGTGTCAATTCATCCCTGGCCAGGCCCGTGACGCGCGGCGGTTCTGGAGCGTCGGTTGCGAGAGTACGCAGCGGATTTGCGCGGCTTCAACTTTGCCGACTTTGTTGGTTTGGATGACTAATTTGCGGGCGCGTTTGTCTGCAATTCGCGCATTTCCGGCGATTGGTTTTCAAACTCTTTCGGATTCGGTCATTTCCCTTGACCTCACAAGAATAATCGCCTTCGATGGACTTTGTGAATGGGAGGCGGCGCGTCGGTTACGATGCGGGGTCCCGGAAATGGGCCGGGATGGGAGCTGCGTTCACACGGGAAAAAGAATAGGGTTTGCCTGAAAAACAGAAAAGGGTCTGTGGGTCATGAAACACATTGCAATCGGCATTCTTGGAACCGCCGCGCTTGGATTGATGGCTTCGGCCGCGTCCGCCAGCACGCTCGCCGACGTCAAGGCGAAGGGCTTTGTCCAGTGCGGCGTCTCGACCGGTCTTGCCGGCTTTTCCGCGCCTGACGACAAGGGTGACTGGAAGGGTCTCGACGCCGACTTCTGTCGCGCTGTCGCGGCTGCCGTCTTTGGTGATGGCACCAAGGTGAAGTTCACGCCGCTGAGCGCCGACGTACGGTTTACCGCCCTGCAGTCTGGCGAAGTGGATGTGCTTTCGCGCAACACCACCTGGACCATCAACCGTGACACGGCGCTTGGTCTGAATTTCGCTGGCGTCACCTATTATGACGGCCAGGGCTTCATGATCAACGCCAAGAAGCTGCCGGGTGTGAATTCGGCGCTGCAGCTTTCCGGGGCGGCCGTCTGCGTGCAGACCGGCACCACCACGGAACTGAACCTCGCCGATTATTTCAAGGCGAACAAGATGGAATACAATCCGGTCGTCTTCAAAAGCCTGGAGGAGACCAACGCCGCCTATGATGCGGGCCGTTGCGACGTCTACACCACCGACCAGTCGGGCCTCTATGGCATTCGCCTGACGCTTGGCTCGCCCGCCGACCACGTCGTGCTGCCCGAGATCATCTCGAAGGAGCCGCTCGGGCCAGCCGTTCGTCAGGGTGACGACCAATGGTACCACATCGTCAAATGGACCTATTTCGCGCTCCTGGACGCCGAGGAACTCGGCATCACCCAGGCCAATGTCGACGAGATGAAGAACTCGACCAATCCCGAGATCAAGCGCGTGCTCGGCCAGGAGGCGGACACCAAGATCGGTACCGACCTTGGCGTTTCCAATGACTGGGTCGTCAACATCGTCAAGGCGGTGGGCAATTACGGCGAGCTGTTCGAGCGCAATGTCGGTTCGGGCAGCCCGCTGAAGATCGCGCGCGGCATCAACGCACTGTGGACCAAGGGTGGCCTGCAATACGCTCCGCCGATCCGCTGATCGAAAACGTGATCCGGAAGGCAGCTGAGTTGCCTTCCGGTTTCTCTTTTCAGGGGATGGTCGAATGGCATCGCAGGAAATCCTTCGCGAGGAAACCAGTCGCGGCTCACTGATAAACAACCCGAAAGTCCGCGGCATCGTGGTCCAGTTGGTCCTCGTCGCGGCGCTGACATTCCTGGTCTGGTGGATCGTCGGCAACACCGTCGAAAACCTCAGGCGCTCCAACATTGCCTCGGGGTTCGGCTTCCTGACCAACAGGGCCGGTTTCGACATCGGTGACAGCGCCATCCCGTACACGTCGGACGACTCTTATCTCCGCGCCCTTGTCGTTGGCCTGATCAATACTGTCATCGTTGCCGGGGCCGGCATTGTCACGGCCACGGTCGTCGGCTTTGTGATCGGCATTGGCCGGCTCTCGAACAATTGGCTGATCAGAAAAATCTGCACGGTCTATGTCGAGACCTTCCGCAACATTCCGCCGCTGCTGGTGATCTTCTTCTGGTACTTCGGCGTGCTGTCCGTGCTGCCCTTGCCGAAGGAGAGCATTCACTTGCCGTTCGGCTCCTTCCTCAACAGCCGTGGCTTCTACTTTCCAAAGTTCGTCTGGGGCGAGGGGGCGTGGCTGATCCCGGTCGCCCTGGTCCTCGCCATCGCCATGTCATGGTTCGTCGCGAGGCGGGCCTATCAGCGGCAGATGGCGACGGGCCAACAGTTTCCGGTGTTCCTGACGTCTGTCGCCTTGATCGTTGGTCTGCCGCTGCTTGCTTTTGTCCTCAGCGGCTTCCCGCTGAGCTTTGATATGCCGAAGCAGTCGACGTTCAATCTGACTGGCGGTTTTCAGGTCAAGCCGGAATTCCTGTCCCTCTATCTTGCACTTTCCTTCTACACCGCCGCGTTCATCGCCGAGATTGTCCGCGCCGGCATCAGGGGCGTCAACAAGGGGCAGAGCGAGGCATCGTCGGCGCTGGGCCTTCGTTCGGGACAGGCCTTGCGGCTGGTGATCGTGCCGCAGGCCATGCGCATCGTTATCCCGCCGCTGACCAGCCAGTATCTCAACCTGACCAAGAACTCGTCGCTTGCGGTCGCGATCGGCTATCCGGACCTGGTGTCGACCGGCGGCACGGTGATGAACCAGACAGGACAGGCCATCGAGATCATCGCGATCTGGATGGTTGTGTATCTGGGCATCAGCCTGATCACCTCGGCGTTCATGAACTGGTTCAACGCCAAGATGGCGCTGGTGGAGAGGTAGGGCCATGCAGGAACATGACACGTCCTGGGTGCGCACCGAGATGGCATCGGCGCAAACCGCCCCGCTGAGCGAACGTGGAATTGTCGCCTGGGCGCGCAAGAACCTTTTTGCCTCCACCGGCGACACGGTTCTGACCATAGTCGGCATCTTGCTGGTCGCTTTGTTCCTGCCACCGCTTCTGGACTGGGCGTTCGTCCAGGCGCAATGGACCGGCAACGATCGCACCTTCTGCGCCACGGTGGCGCAGGGCGGCATCCAGCCTAACGGGTGGTCCGGCGCCTGCTGGGCCTTCGTCAACACCAAGTTCCCGCAATTCCTGTTCGGACGCTATACGGTCGAAGAGCGGTGGAGACCGATCCTGGTCGCCATCCTGTTCGTCGCTTTGCTCGTGCCGATGCTGATGCCCAAAGTGCCGCGCAAGGGGCTCAATGCCATCGTGCTGTTTTTCGTGTTCCCGATTGTCGCCTTCATCCTGCTGGTCGGCGGCATGTTTGGTTTACCCCATGTCGAGACGTCGTTGTGGGGTGGGCTCCTGGTGACGCTGACGATCTCGTTTGTCGGTATCGCCGTCTCCTTGCCTTTCGGCATCGTGCTGGCGCTTGGCCGTCGCTCGAGGATGCCGGTGGTGAAGACGCTTTGTGTTGTCTTCATCGAGACCGTGCGTGGCGTGCCGCTGATCACGGTGCTGTTCATGGCGACGATCATGCTGCCTTATTTCCTGCCGCCGGGCGTGAACTTCGACAAGTTCCTGCGCGCGCTGGTTGGTGTTGCGTTGTTCTCCTCGGCCTACATGGCCGAGGTGGTGCGCGGCGGATTGCAGGCCATTCCCAAAGGGCAGTACGAGGGCGCCGATTCGCTCGGTTTCGGCTATTGGCAGAAGATGGGCCTGATCGTGCTGCCGCAGGCGCTCAAGCTCGTCATTCCCGGCATCGTCAACACCTTCATCGGCATGTTCAAGGACACCAGCCTGGTCTACATTATCGGCATGTTCGATCTGCTCGGAGTGGTCCGCCAGAACTTCTCGGACCCGGCATGGGCCTCGCCACAGACGCCGATTTCGGGCCTGGTCTTTGCGGCCTTCATCTTCTGGCTGTTCTGTTTCGGCATGTCGCGCTACTCAATGTTCACCGAACGCCGACTCGACACCGGCCACAAACGCTAAAAAATAGGGAACCTTCTAAATGGCCATAGAAAATGCAGTCAGCGCGGAAGAGATCAAGGTCAACGCCGCCAAGATGCAGATTTCAACCACCGATGTCGCCATCGATATCATCGCCATGCACAAATGGTATGGCGAGTTCCATGTGCTGAAGGACATCAACCTGAAGGTCATGCGCGGCGAGCGCATCGTCATCTGCGGCCCGTCGGGGTCGGGCAAATCGACGATGATCCGCTGCATCAACCGGCTGGAAGAGCACCAGAAGGGCAAGATCATCGTCGACGGCAAGGAGCTCACCAACGATCTCAAGAAGATCGACGAGGTGCGCCGCGAGGTCGGCATGGTGTTCCAGCACTTCAACCTGTTTCCGCACCTGACCATCCTGGAAAACTGCACGCTGGCGCCGATCTGGGTGCGCAAGACGCCGAAGAAGCAGGCCGAGGAAATCGCCATGCATTTCCTCAAGCGCGTCAAGATTCCCGAACAGGCCAACAAATATCCTGGCCAGCTTTCCGGTGGTCAGCAGCAGCGCGTGGCGATTGCCCGCTCGCTGTGCATGAACCCGCGCATCATGCTGTTCGATGAGCCGACCTCGGCGCTCGACCCGGAGATGATCAAGGAAGTGCTGGAGACGATGGTCGGCCTCGCCGAAGAGGGCATGACCATGCTGTGTGTCACCCATGAAATGGGCTTTGCCCGCAAGGTCGCCAACCGGGTGATCTTCATGGATCAGGGCCAAATCGTCGAGCAGAACACGCCGGCCGAGTTCTTCGACCATCCGCGCCATGAGCGCACGAAACTGTTCCTGTCGCAGATCCTGCACTAGATCTGTCGATGATTAAAAAGAGCCCGGCTGAAACAGCGCCGGGCTCTTTTGCGTATCGATAGCAGGGGCGGGCGGTCGATGTCGCGCCAGGATGCGTTCGCAGGGCCGCCATTCATGAAAAAGCTGGCACGGTTTCTTGGCCTTGCGCTGATCGTTGCAGTGCTCGCGGTGACGCTGGGCACGCTGGTGCCGCGACCGCTCTGGGCAACAGCCGGCGACAAACCCACAGCGACGCGTCATATCCTGGTATTGAAGAACCCCATCCACACCGACATCGCGATTCCTGTTGATGACAGCGTGCGACAGCGCTTCCATTTCCTGATCGATGGCGGCATTCCCACCGACATGCCGGAAGTCCGCTACATCGTCTTTGGCTGGGGCGGCCGCGCCTTCTATCTGGAGACGCCGACCTGGTCGGAACTGAAGGCCGTGCCGGTGATGAAGGCCCTGACTGTCGATACCTCAGTCATGCATGTCGATGTCGCCGGCGATATCTCGGAGCCTCATCCCGATGTTGCCGGCTTCGACATCGGCGAGGACCGGTTCGCGGCGCTGCTCGATTTCATCGAGGCGAGTTTCCAGCAGGGGCCGAACGGCCCCATCCATATCGAGAACGCTAAATACTCGAATTTCGATGGCTTCTTCGAAGCCAACGGTCATTTCAACGCGCTGGTCGGCTGCAACACCTGGACGGCGGCGGCGCTACGAACCGCCGGTCTGCGCACCGGCTGGTGGAATCCGCTGCCGGTTTCGCTCGGCCTGTCGATGCGGCTTTACAATTAACGCCGCGTCAGCAGGCCGACATACGGCATTCAACGCCGGATGAATTTCTGCTGTTGCCAGCCGTAAAGCCAGTCCAGATCGGCCGCCAGTTTCTCCGGCGAGCGCATCTTCAGGAACAGATTGCGGGCAATCGCCACAGGACCGGTGGCGTGCCAGGCGAGGTGATTGAGGGCGCCGCGACGGGCAACCTTGGCGACACGCGGCCGCCGCAAGTTTTCCCAGACGCGAAGGCCCGTTGCCGGATCAGTGGGGAAGGTGGCCAGGCACTCGGCGAGCGTCGCGGCATCCTCGATCGCCATGGCCGCGCCCTGCGCCGCGAATGGCGTCATCGCATGCGCGGCATCACCAATCAGAGCAATTCCTTCTGGCGTCGTCCAGGGCTGTTGCTGGTCGACAGTGTGGATCGGCCAGGCCATCCACTTACCGGCGTCTTCGACCAGCCGGATTAGCCCAGGCGCCGTGCCTCGCATGGCTTTGGCGAGGATTGCTGGATCAGCGGCACCGGACCAACCCTCTGCGATGCGCTCGCCCTTGGTGAAGGCCACCAGATTGAACGCAGCGCCCTTGCTGACGGGGTAGGCGACCATGTGGAAGCCGCGATGCAGGAATGTGGTCACGCAATTGACGACACCGACGGCCGCGAATGCTTTGCCCGCAACGCTATCGGCGCCGATCGTGGCACGCCACGCCAGCTCGCCTGAGAACCGGCTTGTGCTGGAAGCTTTGTTCGAAACCCGCCCCCGGATGGATGACCAGACGCCATCGGCGCCGACCAGCAGGAAGCCTTCGGTCTTATGGGTTTGGGACGCGGTCTCAACCGTCGCTGCAATGCCGTCGCGGGCTGTCGCGACATCGGTAACGCGCGCGCCTGTTATGATCTCGATGCCGGCTGCCTCGGCGGCCGATGCCATCAGGGCATCCTGCAGATCGGCGCGGTGGGCAACGAGGTAGGGGGCCTGCCAGCGCGCTTCGGCGTCCTGCCCAAGCGGTACACGCCCCAGTTCCCGCAGTGTTGCGGCATCCTTGAGCACGACCGCGTCCGGCCGAACCGCGGCCTGCAGCAATTTGTCGAGCACGCCAAGTTGGCGAAGGATTCGCGTTGCGTTGGGCGAAAGCTGGATGCCCGCACCGACGGCTTCGAGGCGTTGTGCCTGCTCGATCAGTTTAACCGGATAGCCGCGCTTGGCGAAAGCAAGTGCCGCGGTCAGTCCGGCTATGCCGGCCCCGGCGATGATGATCTGCCGGAACTTCGTGTCGTCCACTGGGTCAGCCGTGCCGAATCAGGCTGCCTGGTCGATGTACAGGCACCCTGCGGGCGATGTCTCGGTTGCCCTGAGCTTCGGCGAATAGCGATAGAGCGTCGAGCAGTAGGGGCAGACCTTTTCGTTGTCGTCGCCCATGTCGAGAAACACATGCGGATGGTCGAAAGGCGGGTTGGCGCCGGTGCACATGAATTCCTTGACGCCGATGTCGATCGCCGGATGGCCCGCATCGTTCTGGAAATGGGGAATGGAACCGCCTGCCATCATCGTCTCCTTGGCCTTCGATCGTCTGCATCTGGATCATAACCCATCTCTTTGCAAGATCGATGAAATGAAACTGTCGCAAAACCCTGTCAGAGGATAAGTTAAGCCGGTTAACCGGCTGAGCTGGTGGGAAGAGCAGGAACCATGAACGAACTGAAGCCGGTGCAGAGCGAATTCATCAATGCGGAGGTGGCGAGCCCCGAAGGCAACCCGGACCGTTTCGTCAACCGCGAGTTTTCCTGGCTGCAGTTCAACCGGCGCGTTCTCGAGGAATCGCTGAACACCCATCATCCACTGCTGGAGCGGGTCCGCTTCCTGTCGATCTCGGCCGCCAATCTCGACGAGTTCTTCATGGTGCGCGTCGCGGGCCTTGCCGGTCAGGTTCGCGAGGGCATCGCGCTGAAAAGCCCGGATGGCCGCACGCCGGAGCAACAGCTCGAACAGCTTCTGCGCGAGGTCGAGCGCCTGCAGGAGGACCAGCAGAAGAGCCTTTCGGCGCTGACCGTGCTGCTCAACAAGGAAGGCATAGAAACCATCACCCGCGATGCGCTGACCAAGGACGAGAAGACCTGGCTGGAGGACCACTTCCAGAACCAGGTGTTTCCGGTGCTGACCCCACTCTCGATCGATCCGGCGCATCCGTTCCCGTTCATCCCCAACCTCGGTTTCTCAATGGCGCTGCAATTGCGGCACCGCAAAAATGGCGAGGAGATGAGCGCGCTCCTGCGCTTGCCGGTGGCGTTGAAGCGTTTCATCCGCTTGCCCGACCGCAAACACCATGTCCGCTTCATTCCGTTGGAAGAGGCCGTCGGACTCTATATCGGCAAGCTGTTTCCCGGCTACGAGGTCAAGGGCTCAGGCACGTTCCGCATCATTCGCGACAGTGATATCGAGGTCGAGGAGGAGTCCGAGGATCTCGTGCGGCTGTTCGAAACGGCGCTGAAGCGCCGCCGCCGCGGCTCGGTCATCCGCATCGAATTCGACATGCTGATGCCGGCCGAACTGCGCGACTTCGTCGCCGGCGAACTCGGCGTCTCGTCAAGTCGCATCAGCGTGCTCACCGGCCCGTTGGCGCTCAGCCAGATTTCCGAGATCGTCTCGGTCGCCCGCGACGATCTGAAGTTCACGCCCTACAATCCGCGCTTTCCCGAACGCATCCGCGAGCATGGCGGCGACTGTTTTGCCGCCATCCGCGAGAAGGACATCGTCGTCCATCACCCTTACGAATCATTCGACGTGGTGGTGCAGTTCCTGCGTCAGGCCATGGCCGATCCGGAAGTGGTGGCGATCAAGCAGACGCTTTACCGCACCTCCAACGACAGCCCGATCGTGCGTGCGCTGGTCGATGCGGCCGAGGCCGGCAAGTCGGTGACGGCACTGGTCGAGCTCAAGGCGCGCTTCGACGAAGAAGCCAACATCCGCTGGGCGCGCGATCTCGAGCGCGCCGGTGTGCAGGTCGTGTTCGGTTTCCTCGAACTGAAAACACACGCCAAGATGTCGCTGGTGGTGCGGCGCGAGGATGGCCGGCTGCGCAACTATGTCCATCTGGGCACCGGAAACTACCACCCGGTCACCGCGCGCATCTACACCGACCTGTCCTTCTTCACCACCGATCCGACGATCGCGCGCGATGTAGCCCAACTGTTCAACTTCATCACCGGCTACGCCGAGCCGACCGACGAAATGCGGATCGCGATCTCGCCCTTCACGCTGAGAAGCCGCATCCTCAAGCACATTTCCGACGAGGTCACTCATGCGCTGGAGGGCAGGCCGGCGCGCATATGGATGAAGATGAACGCGCTCGTCGATCCGATCATCATCGACGCGCTCTATGACGCCAGCCGTGCCGGTGTCGAGATCGACTTGGTCGTGCGCGGCATCTGCTGCCTGCGGCCGCAAGTGCCGGGTCTCTCCGAGAACATCCGGGTGAAGTCGATTGTCGGTCGCTTCCTCGAGCACAGCCGCATCTATTGTTTCGGCAACGGCCATGGCCTGCCGTCCGACGATGCGATCGTCTACATCTCCTCGGCCGACCTGATGCCGCGCAATCTCGATCGCCGTGTCGAGACCATGGTGCCGATCACCAACCCAACTGTGCATGAACAGATCCTGGGCCAGATCATGCTGGGCAACATCATGGACAACCAGCAGAGTTTCGACGTACTGGCGGATGGGACCTCCCGTCGTGTCGTGCTGGAGGAAGGCGAGGAACCGTTCAACGCGCAGGAATATTTCATGACCAATCCGAGCCTGTCGGGACGGGGTGACGCGCTGAAATCGCATGCGCCGAAGCGCATCGCGCAGTTCAAGCGCCGCAAGAAGAACGCGGCAGCGTCCGCCTGATGATTTCAGCATCACAAGGCCGGCTTCAGGACCGCCGACCGCTGTCGATCATCGACATCGGTTCGAACTCGATCCGCCTCGTCGTCTATGAGGGGCTGGCGCGCTCACCGACCATGCTGTTCAACGAAAAGATGCTGGCCGGGCTCGGTCGCGGCATCGTTTCGACCGGAAAGCTCGACCCGGAAGCGGTGACGCGATCGATGGAGGAGTTCCGGCGCTTCCGCGCGCTTTCGGACCAGGCCGGCGCCGAACATATGTATGTGCTGGCGACCGCCGCTGCCCGCGAGGCGGTCAACGGTCCCGATTTCATCCATCGGGCCGAGGACGTGCTCAAGACCGAGATTCGCGTGATCAGCGGCCGTCAGGAGGCCTATTATTCGGCGCTCGGCGTCATTTCCGGCTTTCACCCCGCCAATGGCATCGCCGGAGACCTGGGCGGTGGCAGCCTCGAGCTGGTTGACGTCAATGGTGAAGCGATCGGAGACGGCATAACGCTGCCGCTGGGTGGCCTGCGCCTGCAGGACATGGCGAAGAATTCGCTCACCCAGGCGGCCAAGATCGCGCGCGACGAGTTGGCGAAGGCCAAGCTGCTGAAAGGCGGGCAGGGCAGGCCCTTCTACGCGGTTGGCGGCACCTGGCGAAACCTCGCCAGACTGCACATGGAGATGACCAACTATCCTCTCGGTGTCATGCACCACTACGAGATCGGCATCGAAAGCGCTGCCAATTTTCTCCGGCAGGTGGCGAAGGGCGAGATCGAGAAGGTCAAGGGCATCGAAGGCGTGTCCAAGAACCGCCGCTCGCTGCTGCCCTACGGCGCCATCGTGCTGCAGGAAATCATGGCGGCGATGCAGCCGTCGAAGATCATCGTCTCGGCACTGGGCGTGCGCGAGGGGTTTCTCTATTCGTTGCTCGACGAGGCCGAGCAAAAGGCCGATCCGCTGATCTCGGCCTCGGAAGAACTCGCACGACTGCGTTCGCGCTCGGTCACCCATGCGCATGAGCTTGTCGAATGGACGGGCAGAACCTTTGCCGCCTTCGGCATCGACGAGACCGAAGACGAGGCCCGCTATCGTCAGGCGGCGG
This sequence comes from Mesorhizobium shangrilense, assembly GCF_040537815.1. Taxonomy (NCBI): domain Bacteria; kingdom Pseudomonadati; phylum Pseudomonadota; class Alphaproteobacteria; order Hyphomicrobiales; family Phyllobacteriaceae; genus Mesorhizobium; species Mesorhizobium shangrilense. Next base: position 2,174,257 of record NZ_JBEWSZ010000001.1, on the reverse strand, counting down.
CACTGCTTGCCGATATTGGCTGGCGCGCGCACCCCGAATATCGCGGCAGGCAGTCGCTCAACATCATCGCCCACGCGTCCTTCTACGGCGTAGACCATCCCGGCCGCGCTTTCCTGGCGCTGACCAATGCCTATCGCCACGATGGCATCTTCAACGAGGCCATCGCTCCGGAAATCAAGGCGCTGGCGACACCGCGCTATCTCGAACGTGCGCGCATGCTGGCGGCGATGATGCGCGTCGTCTACCTGCTGACGGCATCGATGCCAGGCACCATGCCCCGGCTGAAATGGGAAAGCCGCGGCAACGGCGTGCTCGCCCTGGTGCTGCCGGCATCGCTGGCCGACCTCTATGGCGAGCGCCCCGCAGGCCGCCTGGCGCAACTGGCACGGATCACGAACCGCCGGCTGGTGCTGGCCGTCGAGGGCGGCCCGAGCGTATCGGTCAAGTAGCGTCCACCGTCGAGTTCGCCGGATTCAGGTCGAACCGCGGCCGTCGATCGAAAAGGCTCCGGCCCCTGCCATCGCCAGTGCCAGAAAGCCGCCGGCGGTGGCGATGTCTTTCATCAGCATCTGCGAATGCAGGAACGTCAGCATCGGGTCATCGCCACCTTGGCCATAATGGCCGATGAAGCCGGCCATGATGCAGAACGCGGCGAGCAGCAATGCCGCGATCGACGTCTTGAGGCCGGCGAGGATGAGCAGCCCGGCGATCAACTCGAACAGCCCCGTTCCCCAGGCTGCGAGCATTGGTAGCGGCAGGCCAAGGCCCGCGAAATAGCTGGTCGTGCCGGGAATGTCGGAAAGTGCATGGAAGCCGGAAGGAATGAACAGGGCGGCGAACAGCAATCGGGAAAGCAAAAGCACCACGTTGCGGGGCATGGTCACCTCCGTTGTCGATCGGGCCGGCTGGCCCTGTTGCCCATTCCAACGCTGCGATCTTGGCAGGAAACGGCAGACTGGGACACATGTATGGACAACGAAAAGGCGGCGCGGAAAATTCCGCGCCGCCTTTGATTCAGCGAATTGAATGTATGGCCTAGCCGCGCTTGGCGTCGATCGAATAGGCGCCGGCACCCGATGAAGCCAGCAGCAGGAAACCGCCGGTGATGCCGAGGTTCTTGAGGAACTGGATCATCTGCATCTGGTCGGCCCAGCCAGTGTGCGCGACCAGCCCGGTGGCGACTGTGAAGACCGCGAGCACCCAGGCGGCGGACCTGGTCTGGAAACCGGTGAGGATGGCGAGGCCACCGAGCAATTCAATCAGGCCGACGACAACCGCCGTTACGGTCGGGGCCGGCAGGCCGAGGCCGCCGAAATAGGCGGCGGTGCCGGAAATGGCGGTGAGCTTGCCGAAGCCGGAAAGCAGGAAAATGACGGAAAGCAGGATGCGGCCCAGCAGGATCGTGACAGAGCTGTTGGATGCTGTGCCGGCGCCGGCGATGGAAGTGTTGATGGACATTTTGGTGCTCCGAATGGGTTTGATGGCCAATCAGATAAACGATGTCGACTGTTCACCAAAGCCGCTGATACGGCGACACATTGTTCACAGGCGGTCCATTCCCGTGATCGCCGAACGGGCGCCAAATTCTTGTCGCTCGCCATGGCGAGGCGAGGAAATTCTACCACCCAAAAATGATATGGGGCGTCCGGCGCAAGATCGCCGACCGCCCCATATACTTCTTTGGACGCATATCCGGCCGGAAAGCCGACGCCGGCTTTCTCGGGATCGCGTTACCCGGGATGCGTCATGTCCTCCGGCCGCACGAGCCGGTCATAGTCGGCCTCGCTGACCAGTCCGGTGGCCAGTGCTTCTTCGCGAAGCGTGGTGCCGTTCTTGTGCGCAGTCTTGGCGATCTTGGCGGCATTGTCATAGCCGATGGTCGGTGCCAGCGCCGTCACCAGCATCAGCGAGCGGTCGAGCGCTGCCTTGATGTTGTCTTCCCGCGCCTCGATGCCGACGACGCAATTGTCAGTGAAAGAGACCGAAGCGTCGGAGAGCAGCTGCACCGACTGCAGGAAGTTGTAGGCCATCAGCGGGTTGTAGACGTTGAGTTCGAAATGGCCCTGGCTGCCGGCGAAGGTGACGGCGGCATTGTTGCCGAACACCTGCACGCAGACCTGCGTCATCGCCTCGCACTGCGTCGGGTTGACCTTGCCGGGCATGATCGAGGAACCCGGTTCGTTTTCTGGCAGCGACAGTTCGCCGAGGCCCGAGCGCGGGCCGGAGCCAAGGAAGCGGATGTCGTTGGCGATCTTGAACAGGGCCCCGGCGCAGGCATTGATGGCGCCGTGCGAGAACACCATGGAATCGTGCGCCGCGAGCGCCTCGAACTTGTTGGGCGCGGTTGCGAAGGCGATGCCGGTGATATCTGCGATGCGGTCCGCAACCCTTTCGGCAAAGCCGACCGGCGCATTCAAGCCCGTGCCGACCGCGGTGCCGCCCTGCGCCAGTTCCTGCAGGCCGGGCAGCGTCAACTCGATGCGCTTGATCGACGAGGCAACCTGCGCCGCATAGCCTGAGAATTCCTGGCCAAGCGTCAGCGGCGTGGCGTCCTGCGTGTGCGTGCGGCCGATCTTGATGATGTGGTTGAACTCCCGGCTCTTGGCGGCGAGCGCCTTGTGCAGGTGCTTCAGCGCCGGGAGGAGGTCGTGCACGATGCGTTCGGCGCAGGCGATATGCATGGCCGTTGGATAGGTGTCGTTCGACGACTGGCTCATATTGACGTGGTCGTTGGGATGCACCGGCTTCTTCGAGCCCATGACGCCGCCCAGCATCTCGATCGCCCGGTTGGAGATCACCTCATTGGCGTTCATGTTCGATTGCGTGCCCGAGCCGGTCTGCCAGACGACCAGCGGAAAATGGTCGTTGAGCTTGCCGTCTATGACCTCTTGCGCGGCCTCGATGATGACCTTGCCGATAGCCGGGTCGAGCCGCTTGAGTTCCATGTTGGCTTCGGCCGCCGCCCGCTTGACGATGCCCAGCGCGCGCACGATCGAGTTCGGCTGCTTTTCCCAGCCGATCTTGAAGTTGCCCAGCGAACGCTGCGCCTGCGCACCCCAGTAGCGGTCGGCGGCGACCTCGATGGGGCCGAACGTGTCGGTTTCGATTCTGGTCTTCTCAGCGCTCACGAAGGTCTCTCCTTGTCGAAGTCGGCAAGGGCGTATCGCGTTGCACAAATGGCTTCAAGCAGAGAATACACATCGGAACGATGCAAATCGGTTGAAGGGGTAGCCCCTGCTTCCTCACCCGGCTGTATAGGCGGTGACGGCGAGCCGGATACCACGTTGCGCCAAGGCGGCCTCAATGAATCATGACGCGATCCCGCGCGCCGCCGCGCTCTGTTTGATTTAGCGCAAGGTCTCATGTCGATGTGCGTGCGATTGGTGTCGCTCACCGCTTGGTGGGTTCTAACTCGGTCGGCCAATTCTGGATCGGTTGTCGAGGGAGCGCTCACGGCTTTGGGAGATCGACATGCAAAAGATGCTGAGAACCAGCGCGCTATCGCTCGCTGCTGTGGTCATGATGGCGGGCGGCGCAAGCTCGTCGCTCGCCGCCACTTTTGTCCAAGTCTCGCTGTGGGACAAGGGATCGGACATGACCATGCCGATGGGCTTTTCCTATGCGACGCCGGGTCTTGACGCCACCAAGGCAACGATGGGGATGAAGGCTTCGCCGGCAACGGTGAAGGCGGGTGAAGTCACCTTCAAGGTCAAGAACAGTTCCAAGGATACCGTCCACGAGATGATCGTGATGTATCTTGCCGCCCCGGGGAAGCCGCTTCCCTACATCGGCAACGAGAACCGGGTTGATGAGGACAAGGCCGGCGACAAGGGAGAGGTTTCAGAGCTGGACCCGGGCAAGTCGGGGGCGCTTACCGTCACTCTCGTACCAGGTAAATACCTGCTCATCTGTAACGTGCCCGGTCACTTCGACGCCGGCATGTGGACGGAGTTCACGGTTACCCCTTAGCAGAGTCTGGACGGCTGCTGCCTGGAGGGGGTCGGCTGCCGGTCATCGACCCAGCAATGACCGCGATGTTGGGGACAGCCGCAAGAACTCGGTTGGCTTTGCGAGGTTCGGTTGGGCTGCCTGCGCAAACGCCTGCCATTCGGGTAAGGCGGTAAGGGCGGCCTCATGGCCGGAATGGGCCTCGGCACTGACGAAACCGGTGACGGCAATAAAGATGTTTTCGCCGGCGCGCACCGGCAGGCGGGGAAAGCTGTTTTCGGCGTGCTCCGTGACGAACGCTCCCAGTACGTGCGCGCCGAGCCATTCCAGCAAGGAAACAGCCTCGGTTTTGAAGCGGCTGCCGAAATCAATCTCGGTGCCGGGCCGCAGATGATGAATCTGGATGGCAACAGAGCCGGCCAAGCGGTTGCCCTCGCTTGCCTTTCCCAGACGTCGCCCGGCTGGCCGTTGCAGCCCCGACAGTTTGAAGCAAGAGCCCGGCCATGCAGGCTTGAGCAGAAGCACATCATCGGAATCGATCATCGTGCCATTGGCGGCATCGCGGTGCGCGGCCCACACCGGCCCGTCATAGAAACAGGTCAGGGCGTTTTTTCTCGCTTCCATGCTGTCGAAGCCGCGCAGCCATACAAACATGTTCGGGCGATCGAGATCGCGGAACTGGCCGATGATGGTCATGCCGGCTTCTTCCTGGCCCTTGATCAGCTTGTCATCGAAGAGGTCGATCAGCGTTTCACGTTTGCCGGGCTTGAGTGTGTATTGCCTGAGTTCGACGACGGGCGAGGCGGACAGGTTGGCTTTTGGCGGAACCTTCATCGAACAATCTCCAAAACAGGTTGGTCATCCTGTTTTTAAAACAGACCGGTTGTCCTGTTTTGTTAATCTGCTATCTTTCGAGAATGTCAGGAGAGATTGTCGCCCTGCCGAAACGGCAACCGAGAAAGCGCATCAACGACCCTCAGGGCATGCGCAAAAAGGTTCTCGATGTCGCCGAAGAGGCGTTCCAGGCGCGTGGCTACCACGCCTCCAGCCTGGGTGACCTGATGACGGCCGCGGGCGTCACCGGCGGCGCGCTGCATCACCATTTCCCGACCAAGAAGGCGCTGGCGATGGCGGTGATCGAGGAGCGTGTGGCGGCGGCGGTGGAACAGACCTGGATCGCGCCGGTGTTGGCAGCGGCCTCGGCGCGCCAGGGCGTGCGGATAGTGTTCGAGGCGGTGGCGGCGGAACTGGAGCGGCAGGGTTTCGTGCGCGGCTGCCCGCTCAACAATCTGGCGCACGAATTGTCGCTCGCCGATCCGGATTTCCGTACGGCGCTGGCCCGTATCTTTTCGGCGTGGCGCCGAGCGATCGCCGACAAGATCAGGGCTGACCAGCAGGCTGGCAGGGAGCAAGGCACCGACCCGCAGCGCTTTGCGGCGCTCACTGTGGCCACCTATTCCGGCGCCATGTCCATGGCCAAGACAGCACAGGATGCCAGCGTGCTGCGCGACTGCCTTGCGGCACTGGAGACGGTGTGAACCGCGAGCCTATTCGGCCAGCGGCTTGATGGTCTCGTAGCCGACCACGCTTTCGGCCTTGGTGCCCTCGTCGTAGCGCTTGGCCAGCACCGCCTGCAGGTCGGGCGCGTAGAGCGCCGTAAATTGATCAAGCGTTTCGCCGGCCTCGTTCGTGATCGTCTGCTTGACGGTCAGGACATTGTACTTGCAGTCACCCAGGCTGAACGTTTCCTTGCCCTTGACGACGATCTCTACGGTTTCGGTGCCCTTCGGCTGCTTGTTCGGCGCCAGGCGGACAAACAGCGTCTTGCTTTTCGCTCCAGCCTTCAGCGGAAACAGCCTGCGCACATCGGACAGCGGGATCATCGCCATCTGGCCCGTGTCACTGTTCCGAAAAACCTCGATCAGGCCGCCCAACAGGAATTGCGTCTGCGGCGACTGGGATTCGTATTTGTTGGCGACAGAAATCATTCCGCCCGCCACCGGTCGGAATTCGCTGTGGATGCCAGGCCGCTCAAGAACGAAACCCTCCCTGGCGGATTTGGCGTCGACGCATTGAGCGGCGTGTGCGGTCCCTGCCGACAGCAGAATCGTCAATACTCCGTGTATAGCTGCGGTCTTCATGGCTCCCCCATTGCCGCACAAAGTGAATGTTCGTGTCCCAAGGGATGGCAGACCCGCGACATGTTGTCGATGCTCAGGGAGCCCGCTCTCCTGGTGCTGTCTCGCGCAGTGCGGGAACTGGACGGCCGGGTGCCTCTCGTGCTGAATTTCGGAGATGAATCACTTGTCGCCAAAATTGTTTTCCAGGCGTGATTTCCTGCAGCAAGCCGCAGGGCTTGCGGCCACGGGTCTTGCCGCGCGACCCGCCTTTGCACAGGCCGGCGCGAAGATTCCCAATGTCGACGCCACCTTCCTGTTTGTATGCGACGTTCATGCCTGTCGCATGGTGGGTGGCCTCAGCCCGAATTGCCTGCAGGAAGGCAAGACCGACGCTGCCTTGCTGCGCAACATCGCCGCGCTGAACAACATTGGCGAGAAGGAATGGCCTGTTGAGATCGATGGTGCAGCGACCGGCCTGCGCTCGGCGGGCAGCCGCATCGGCATCCCGCGCGGTCTTGTCGTCGGCGGTGACATGACCGACGATGGCGGTGGCCAGATCACGCAGCCCAGCGAGGGCACACAGCTTCTTCAATTCAGCCAGCGTTACCAGGAGGGCGTTGGCCCCGATCGCGTGCATCTGCCTGTCTATGTCGGGCTCGGCAATCATGACCTCGACCAGAATGGCCCACCGCCGCATGTGGATTGGTACCGGCGTGAAATGCGGGACTATGTCGAGGTCAATCACCGTGCCGGCGTGTTCTTCAAGCCGCCGGTACCGGCCACCAGCTACGATGTCGACACCGACTGCTATTCCTGGGATTGGGGCGGCCTCCATCTTATCCAGACGCATCGCTTTGCCGGGGATACCGGACACGGCGCCAGCAGTGCTCTGCCCTGGCTCAAACAGGATCTGGCGACCTATGCCGCGGACGGCCGACCGGTCCTGCTGTTTCAGCACTACGGTTGGGACACTTTTTCGACGGAGCGGTGGGATCCGGCCAAAAGCACCTTTGACGATAACGGCGCCGGCTCACCGCACTGGTGGAGCGAGGCCGACAGGCAGGCACTGCTGGCGACGCTGAAGGGCTACAATATCATCGGCATCTTCCATGGCCATCAGCACGAAACGCCGATGGTCTACAGCCGAGACGGTCTTGACCTGTTCAAGCCGAAGGCTGTGTATATGGGGGGCTTCGCGCTGGCACGGGTCTCGGGAGATGGCCTGGATCTGGTGCTGGGCGAGGCGAGCGGCGACCATGGCGAAGTGAATTTCACCAACGCCTTCCGCAAGAGCTGGCGCACGTGAAGAAGGCGGCATTGCATGCCGCCTCCATGACCCGTCAGATGTCGCAGGATCAGAACGCCTTCCTGACCTTGTCTTTCACGTCGCCATAGGCCTTCTGCACCTTGCCTGCGACCTTGTCGGCCATGCCTTCAACCTGTGTGCGCTTGTTGCCGGTGGCCTTGCCCGCGGCCTGCTTGACAGATCCCTTGATCTGCTTGGCAACGCCCGCAACCTGGTCCCTGTTCACCAATTCCGCATCTCCTGGAGTTTTCATCCGCGAGAACAAACGGGCATTCGCGATTTAGGTTCCACGGGCGGCACGCCAGTTGCCGGCACAGGAGCATGGCTTTCGGCCCTGCGGTGTGCAGGATAGCGGACAGGCTTTGGGTGACCGGGAGGGGCAATGGCTGAGTTCACGCTTTACATCGGCAACAAGTGTTTTTCGTCATGGTCGCTCAGACCTTGGGTGGCGATGAAGCAGCTGGACATTCCGTTCGAGGAAGGTTTCGTGCGGCTGCGTACGCCAGGGACTGCCGCCGATCTGGCCGCGGTATCGCCGACCGGCCAGGTGCCTGTCTTGAATCATGACGGCAGGATCATCTGGGAAACCCTTGCCATCCTTGAATATCTCGCCGACTTGTTTCCCGGGAAAAAGCTCTGGCCGGCCGACATTGGTGCCCGCGCGCTGGCACGCTCGGCGGCAACCGAGATGCATTCAGGCTTTCGCGAACTCCGCTATGGCTGGCCAATGAACTTGCGACGACCAAAAGGCCACAAGCCACTCGACGCGGAAGGCGAGGCGCAACGCGTCCGCATCGAGGCGCTGTGGCGCGAGTGCCGGGAAAAATACGGCAAGGGTGGCCCCTTCCTGTTTGGTCATTTCACCGCCGCTGACGCCATGTACGCGCCGGTCGTTACCCGCTTCGACACCTATGGCGGCACATTGGCGCCGGATACCCGCGCCTATGTCGATGCCATGCTGGCCACGCCGGCGATGCGGTACTGGTATTCGGAAGCGGCCAGGGAGGCGTGGCCGGAGCCCGGCCCGGACGAATAATGTCAGGCTCGCGAGGTGGGCTTCCACTTCGCCTCGCGCAGCCTATCTAATCGGAACGTCGTAGGGCTCGATCTGGAGATTTCGCAATGACATCTGGTTCTTCCGCGCTTGCGGGCAAGGTCGCCCTCGTAACTGGCGCTTCATCGGGCATAGGCGAGGCAACGGCGTTGGCTTTGGCGGCCGGCGGCGCCAGGGTGGCGATTGCTGCCCGCCGCGCCGATCGTCTCGAAGCACTGGCTGCAGACATCGAGAAGGCCGGCGGCGCGGCACTTCGCATCGAGGCCGATGTGACCCGTGCCAAGGACGTCACCGATATGGTCGACAAGGTGATCGCCGAATGGGACCAACTGGACATTCTCGTCAACAATGCCGGCATCATGCTTTTGTCGCCAACTGCCGACGCGGTTCTCGATGACTGGCGACGTATGGTCGAGCTCAACCTGCTTGCGCTGATGGGCGTCACAAAGGCCGCATTGCCGCATCTGAAGGCGGCCAAGGGGCATGTCGTCAATGTCTCGTCGATCGCTGGCCGTGTCGCCAACCCCGGCGCCAGCGGCTATGCGGCGACCAAGTTCGGCGTCGTCGGGTTTTCGGAGGCGCTCAGGCGCGAGGTCTATGCCGACAAGGTCCGCGTCACGGTGATCGAACCCGGGCTGGTGCGCACGGAACTCGGAGGCCACATCACCAACGCCGCATCGAAGGCGGGACTTGATCAGCGTCTCGCCACCATGGAAGCACTGACCGCCGAGGACGTTGCCGCCGCCATCCTTTATGCCGTGAGCCAGCCGCCTCGCGTCAACGTCAACGAGATCGTCATCAGGCCGACGGATCAGGAGCGCTGAACGTCGGACGAGTTGACGAAGGGCAGAGATCGGCATAATACGTAACCAAATGGATACGCATTATGCCACAGGCCGATCCTGATCGCTCCGTTTTCCGCGCCATCGCCGACCCGACGCGCCGCGCCATCCTCGACCGGTTGCGGTACGGCCCGGCACCCGTCAACGAACTCGCTTCCGCCTTTTCGCAAAGCCGGCCGGCGATCTCCAAGCATCTGAGGATCCTGCGTGAGATGCGCGTCGTTTCCGAGCAGAAGCTCGGCCGCGAGCGGCTCTACCGGTTGGAGCCAGCTGAACTCAAGGATGTGGCCGACTGGATATTGCCCTACCGCGATTTCTGGCAGGCGAGCCTCGGCAATCTGAAGTCCTACCTGGAGAATGAATGATGGCCAAAGACGACAGACCTCGCGCGATAGCCGATGTGTCGACAGGCACCATCCTTGCCACGGTGACGATCGCGGTGCCGCCGGAGCGCGTTTTTCGCGCGCTAACCGCCGCGGACCAGATTCCGCGCTGGTGGGGTTCGGACGAGCTCTACCGGACGACCAGACACACGGCAGATGTCCGACCGGGCGGTGCCTGGTACTCCGAGGGCAGGGGCGCCGATGGTCACGAATTTCATGTCCAGGGCGAATATCTGCAGGTTGATCCGCCGCACCTTTTGGTGATGACGTGGAAGGCGCCGTGGGACGGCGATAACGTGACAACCGTTACGTACATGCTCGAAGCGGTTGAGCCCGGGACGCGGCTGACTATGCGCCATGAAGGCTTTGGCGCGCGCAAGGATGCCTGCCGCGATCACGGCTCCGGCTGGGAGCGTGTGCTCGGCTGGCTGAACGACTTTCTGGCCGCGGAGGCAGGCGGCAAGGCGTTGAGCGTGTTCCACTGCCGGCTGATACCTCCGCGGCCCGACTTCGCTTTCACGATGACGGACCAGGAAAGAGCCTTAATGAGGGACCATTCCGACTATCTGCGCGGCAAGCTTGGCGAGAGCGTTATCCTGTTCGGACCGGTTGCCGATCCGGCCGGTCCGTGGGGTCTTGGCATTATGCGCGCCGATAACGAAGCCGGCGTCAGGGTACTGACTGATGGCGACCCGACAGTGCGCTCGGGTCTTGGCTTTCGCTATGAAATCCTGCCGCTGATGACCGTGGTGATGTGAGGCCGACGCCAAAAAGCGCTCGCATCTTTTCGCATCGGACCCTCTCACTGCCCCCTCCGCCAGGGCGGGCTGAACCAAGAATTGACACGACGCCAATTGAAGCGTAGAAGAAATTCGTCGATATTTGTTTGACCGACTTTTGTTATCCGCGCATCCAGGCGCGCCTTTGACGAACTTCCCCCATCAAAAATCGAGACGAACGTTGTTGCGCAGTCGCGCGACGGCGAACGAATATTTGCCATGGAAAGGGTTCGTTTATGAGCACCGGCACAGTTAAATGGTTCAACGCCACCAAGGGTTTTGGTTTTATTCAGCCTGACGACGGCTCGGCCGACGTTTTTGTCCACATCTCGGCCGTAGAGCGCGCCGGAATGCGCGACATCGTCGAGGGTCAGAAGCTCGGCTACGAGATGGTCCGCGACAACAAGTCGGGCAAGATGTCCGCCGATCAGTTGAAGGCGGCCTGAAAAACGGAATTCAGCCTTCCGGTGACCACGGATGTACTGGCACCGGTAATGGCGAATTTCGGGTCGCGCCTCTAAAGACGCGCGGCACTTCGGCGGAAGGTCAGGCAATGCCTGGCCTTTTCCATTTTTACACTCCGATTGCCGAAAGAGCGCTGCACGGCCGCGCGGACATGCTAAGGACATTCCAGAAAATCTGAAAATTGGCCAGAAATCTGAATCGGCCAGCAATTAGAACCGGGATGCCGTATTGCTTTGTGCATGGTCCTGGCCGAAAGACCGGCCTTGCCATTTTCGGCGTCAGGCTCCGAACGGGAGAAAGATTTTGACCGCACCTTCGAAGGTATCCGGCGATCGCGCCGAATCCCTCTTCAGCAAGACCCAGACCCAGTCCATGTCTCTCGGCCGCATCATTTCCGAACGGGATGCCGTCAGCGAAGCGCGGGAGGCGAAGACCGCAAGGCTGCGCGAATTGCGTCTTGAAAAGGAAGCCGAAGAGATGGCTGCCGCCTCTGCGCTCGCGGCGTTGCCGAAACGAGTGAGTAAACGCTGATGGCTACCAAGCGTGTGCCTCAAAAGGCGATCGCCGCCGACTCGACCATCGCCGACGTTATCGACGGTCTCGACAAGCCGATCGAATATGTCCGGCGGGTGCTCGAAAAACTTGAGCGCTGCAAGCGGGCACATGGTGATGCCCAGGTGCGGATGGGTGTGCGCGGTCGTGCCGAGTGCCCGAATTATCTGATCGAATATGTTCGCGAGGATGCCAAGACCCACGAGCGCACTACCCACCAGGACGCAGCCTATAGTGGCAGCACCCATCGCGAACTGGCTCCCCATCACATCGAGGCGGTCAAGAACTGGTCTCCCGAGGAAATGAATATCACCGCGGTGTCGGCGCTGATCGGCCGCCTTCGCAATCCGCGCGCACCATCATCGCGTTTCGCTGACGAGGATTGACATGGCCATCAAGTTTTCCGCCAAGGATCAGCCGGCAGTCTCGGCCGCGGCCACGAAGCCTGCCAAGGCGGCCGCTGACGTGAAGAAGCCAGCTGTGACGCCCAAGCCGGCCGATGGATCCACGGAAGGCGCGACCGACCTGTTCCTTTCGTCGGCCGAGTCCCCGAAGGGCAAGACAAGGAAGAAGAGATAACCTCCTTGCCGCATAGCGATCCTGCCGCGGCATCGTCGCGGGCAGGCATGGCCGTCTTCGACTGCCAGACCTGCGGCGCGTGCTGCTCCTATTCATCGGAATGGCCTCGCTTCTCCACCGAAGATGACGCGCAGCTTGATCTGATTCCCACAAAATATGTGGCCGCCAATGAATCCGGGATGCGCTGTGACGGCGTGCGCTGTTCGGCACTGACGGGCGAGGTTGGCAAGGTGACAGCTTGCGGCATCTACGAAGTCCGTCCCGATGTCTGCCGCGCCTGCATGCCTGGCGACGACGATTGCCTGATGGCACGTCATGCCCATCGGCTGCCAACTCTGTGATATTGCTTCTTTGACGGTTTGTGCCGCTTGTGCGCGCCGCCTTCGCTAGCTACGCTCCGCGCGGGCAAGGCCAGAGCTCTGGAGGGCCGTCGTGAGCATTGAATTTCTGTTGACGTCGCTGATCGTCGTGGCTTCGCCCGGCACTGGCGTTCTCTACACGTTGAGCGCCGGCCTCTCGCGCGGCGCCCGCGCCAGTATCATCGCCGCCTTCGGTTGTACGCTCGGCATCATCCCGCACATGGCCGCCGCCATCACCGGCCTTGCGGCACTGCTGCACACCAGCGCGGTGGCCTTCGAGACGCTGAAATATCTGGGTGTCGCCTATCTGCTGTACATGGCCTGGAACACGTTGAAGGAGAAGGGCGGCCTAAGCGTCGATCAGGACGTCGCACCACGCTCGGCCGGCAAGGTGATCACCTCCGGCATCCTGATCAACATCCTCAATCCAAAGCTGTCGATCTTCTTCTTCGCCTTCCTGCCGCAATTCGTCAGCACCACGGAGCCTAACGCGCTGTCGAAGATGCTGGAACTCAGCAGCGTTTTCATGCTTTTGACCTTCGTCGTTTTCGTCGGCTACGGCATCTTCGCGGCTTCGATCCGCAGCCATGTCGTGTCGAGGCCGATGGTGATGACCTGGATGCGCCGCACCTTCGCCGGCGCCTTCGTCATGCTTGGCGCCAAGCTGGCGCTGACGGACAGGTAGCGCGACCGGGCACGGAGTTCAACGGCGGGCAGGCCAGGCTATTTCTGACCCAATCTTGTGCTCTACCGGCAGTATCGCGCATGTTGACCAACCGCCGGTTGGAGGCCTGCACTTGATTTGGCCCTCCATTCGACGCGGCAAACGGCATCTGCGGGCTGGACTGTCGGTACCGCATCCGCGGGAGGCACCCGCCATGGCAGCGGTGCCGAACCCCTCACTGTCACGGTTGGGGTCGATCAGGCCCGCGGGCCGGGCCAATCTCAGTTTCAGTCCACAAGACTTCGTTGGGTCCTGCCGCCGACTCAACATTACCTGCGGCCCGAATACCGAGACGCCAGGCCGAAGGTGGAACGCCGATCACCTTCTTGAAGGCACGGCTGAACGCCGCCTCGGACTCGTAGCCGATTTTCGCCGCTATGCTTGCAATGTTGCTGTTGCCGGCGCTCAGGAGCTCCGAGGCAATTTGCATTCGCCATCTGGCGAGATAGTGCATCGGCGGAATCCCGACAAGTCTGGTAAAGCGTTCGACCAGTATCGTACGCGATAGTCCGGATTGCTTCGCCAGGGCTTCCAACGTCCAGTTGTATGCCGGCCGATCATGGATCAGCGCCAGCGCCTTGCCCAGGTGCGGATCACGCAGACCTGCCAGCCAGCCGGTATGTTGCGGCGGCAAGGATTCAACGTAGCGGCGCAGGACATCGACGAACATCAGTTCGCTCAACTTGGTAAGCACCGTTTCGCTGCCTGCTCGCTTCTCCGCCACCTCCGCCACCGCCAAATTGATGAACTGGCCGAGCCAGCCGGCATCGCCCTTCGAGTCTCCAGCCTTGATTACGGGCGGCAGCGCTTCGAGCAGGGGATTGAACGGCTGCGCGTCGCAGGCGAGGTAGCCACAGACCAGCCTGGCCGAGAGCGACCCGTCTCTGACATAGTTGATGTGGAACGGCATCTGACCGGCAGACGCGATGTCCAGAACGTCCGCTGTCGGAGGATCGGCACGAAGGTCGGGATTGCTCGACATGATGTGCGGGTCGCTTCTGGTGAAGACCACGACTTCGCCGGCCTCCACGGCGATCGCCTCTTCGCCGACGATACGGGCAAAGCAACGGCCATTGGTCACCACGTGATAGGAAATCAGGTGATCCGCACCGGGAAGAATCTTCGGCAAGATCGAGGACGGTGCAGGCGAGCAAACAGCCCATGGGTCCTGGGCCGCGATATCGAAAAACGTCGCGCCGGTAAGACGTACCGTTCTCAATAGGTCAGACAGGGCGTCCCCGGCCATTCTATCTTGTCTCGCACGCGTCGCTTGGCAACCCGGTGTGACATCCCTTTCCAATTCCGGACGCCCTGTCAAGCAACGCGGACGTCCAGTCATTCAGTTCGCGGCCAAAAGTCTTAAATCCCCAGGGGCGCTGAGCGCGGTTGAAACCAACGAAGGTGCTGGGCGCTGTCAAAAGCAACAAGATGAGGATTCAAAGTCATGGCGTTACATAAGGGCCGGTGTTTCTGCGGCACCGTCGAAATCGAGGTGCAGGGAACTGCCGAGGCAATGGGTTATTGCCATTGCAATTCCTGTCGTTCGTGGTCGGCGTCTCCCGTAAATGCCTTCACGCTGTGGAAGCCTGAAAACGTCAAGGTCACGAAAGGCGCGGAGTTTCTATCCGGCTTCAAAAAATCCGAGATGAGCGATCGTCAGTTCTGCAGGAAATGTGGCGGTCATCTGATGACAGGGCATCCGCTGCTCGGACTGGTTGACGTCTTTGCGGCCACGATACCGACCGTGAAATTCAGCCCGGCGGTCCATGTCAACTATGCCGAAACGGTACTGCCGATGAAGGACGGACTACCCAAGCTCAAGGACTTTCCTGCCGAACTCGGAGGCTCCGGCGTGGCCGTGCCGGAGTAGCGTCAAGGCGATTTGCCATCGTTCTTGACGATGACAATTCACAACAGGAGAACATACATGGATATCGCGACGTTCCGCGCCACACAGGCGCCGATCAAGAATCTCTACAGCAACGATGCGCAAGCCGCGTTTCTTACTCTGAAGGCCAGAGGGACCGCCGATGACTCCACCGTGACCTGCAAGGTCGAGACCGGACACGGACTTGCGCTGGCTGGCATCCATCCGAAGGCCGGCGGCAGCGGTCACGAACTCTGTTCTGGCGACATGCTTCTGGAGGCCCTGATCGCATGCGCCGGTGTCTCGATGAGGGCTGCTGCGGCAGTGCTCGAAATTCCGATCAAATCGGCCGAGATCTCTGCAGAAGGCGACGTCGATCTTCGTGGCACGCTCGGCGTGACCGCAGGTGTCCCCGTCGGTTTCAAGGAGATCCGCTTGCGGTTCGATGTCATGACCGACGCTCCGCAGCATCAACTTGATCAGCTGCTTGAACTCACCGACCGCTATTGCGTGATCTTTCAGACAATACAGAACAGCCCCAAAACCACCGTGAAACTGCGCAGGATCGTCCAATAATCACGCGGACTCGCCCGGAATCTCGAATTGTTGATCGAGATTCCGGGTCCAGGCCGTTGACGGCTCGTGCGGTCACACAGGTGACGTTCGACCCTGTCATGTAATCTTTGCGTGGCAGTCTCGCGTGCCTGGGCTCAGCCCCTATCCCTTTACGTATCCCATCGCCTCGACGATCAGCCCGTTCTCGACGCGCATGAGATTGACGCCGCGCAAGGAATTGCCGTCGGCCGTGAAGTAGCGCCAGCGGATCGTCGCCCGTTCGCCGGCGACGAACGTTTCCTCGAGGTCGAAGCGTGTATTTGGCGCGGTGGCGATCGCCGACCAAAGCCCAACGCAGGCCTGTCGCCCGACATGGCGGGCGCCGTCAGGCGCCGGCCCAGTGTTCTCGATCACGCAGTGCTCGGCGATCAGGCTGGGCAGCGCCGACGGATCTTGCAGCTGAAAGACATCGTTGAACCGGCGCATGATCTCGGCCGTCTGTGTGGATTGGTCGTCTGCATGAATGTTCATGATATTATCTCCTCACTTCACTGTTGGGTGGGGATTGCGCCGTCGATGACCACCTTCCCGAACACGTCGCCCTGCTGGAAATAGCGGTAGGCCTGACGGGCCTCGGTGAAAGGGAAGACGCTGTCGACGACGGGCGATAGCCGGTGCGTGCCGACGGCGCGAAGCATCGCTTCGAGACTGGTACGGTTGCCAACGAAGAGCCGGCTGATGGTGGCGAGGCTGCGCTGATAAAGTGCCGCCGGCAGCTGGATCGATCCGCCTTTCGAGTCTTGCAGAGTGAGCAGCACGATGTGGCCGTAAAGCGTGCTTGCCATCAGGGACTGTTCGAAGCTTGCCGGCCCGCCGGTCTCGACGACCAGATCGATGCCGCCTGTCAATTCGCGCACCAGAGCGCCCCACTTGGGCGTCTCCGAGCTGATGACGACGTGGTCGGCGCCAAGCGCCCGCAATCTCTCTTGTTTTCCGGCGCGCGAGGTCACAGCGACAACCCGGCAGCCCAGCATCCTGGCGAACTGCAGGGCAAAGAGCGACACGCCACCGGTGCCGATTACCAGCACCCATTGTCCGGGTCTGAGCGACTTGGCGCCGGTGACGGCGTTCCAGGCGGTCACTCCGGCACAGCTGAGTGTCGCGGCTTCATGCCAGCCAAGGTGATCGGGCAATTTTGCCGCCCATTGCTCGTCGAGAACGGCGTATTCGCTCAACATGCCATCCAGCGTGCAGCCTAGCTGATCGATGAGTTGGGCGTTGATCTGGCCGTCGATCCAGCGTGCGAAATAGCTGCCGGTCACGCGGTCGCCGACGGCAAAGCGGGTGACCGCATCGCCGGTGGCCACAACTTCGCCGGCGCCGTCGCTCAACGGAACCACGTCTTTGCGCGGGGTGAGCGGATAGGTGCCATTGACGATCATCGTATCCCGGCGGTTGAGGGAGGTGGCGCGGATGCGTACGACGATCTCGTATGCTTTCGGGGCAGGCTGCTCTTCTTCGTGCATCATCAGGTGTTCAATCCCGCCCGGTCCTTCAAGGCGATATCTCAGCATGTTGGCTCCTCCAATATGTAGACCGATCTGCATATTATGTAGACCGATTGTCATATTAGGCGCAATGCCTATAATGGAAGCTCCTGACAGAGGTTGACATGGCCAAGGACACCCGCACCCGAATGCTCGAGGCCACGGCGCTGCTGCTGAGGCAGCGCGGCTATCACGGCACGTCGCTCAACGACATCTTGAGCGCCAGCGGCGCGCCGAGAGGGTCGCTCTACTTTCACTTTCCCGGCGGCAAGGACCAATTGGTCATCGAGGTGACGCGCGACAGCGTTGAAAAGGTAACGCAAAGACTGGGCCAGGCGCTCTCCGCCGAGGCCGATCCGGCGGTCGCCGTACACCATATCTACCAGGCCATTGGCCGCATGCTGGAGGAGAACGAGTTCACGCTTGGCTGTCCGATCGCCCCCGTGGTGCTTGATGCGCCGACGGATGTGCCGGAATTGGCCGATCTTTGCCGATCGGCGTTTCAGGAATGGATCGGTCTTCTGCAGGCGTCTTTTGTCAGGGCAGGGGTGGCCGAGCGCCGCGCGCACGCATTGGCGGTACTTGTCGAGTCATCGCTGGAAGGGCTGATGGTGATCGCGCGCGCCACCCGCGATCGTGCGCCGATATTGGCTGTTGCCGATGAGGTCGCCGCATTGATTGAAAGCGCTGTCTTGGGCACGGGGCGGCTGACACGGGGCGTTGATGCGACAGACGCAAAGCTTACCTTGGCGGATAGATAGGACCGTCCGCGGGGCCGATATGCTGGAAGACGGTTCTACGCGCCTTGGTTGGGAAAGCAGGCCTGCGCACTGAGATTGGGGCCGCTCGCCAGGGACGTGAGGAAGTTCGGCAGCGCGGTCGAGAATGTGTAGGTTATCTTGACCGTCGAGAAGCCGGACAGACCCGAGCAACTGGTGTTGTTGTTGACGGCGATGTTCGTGCTGGCCAGCGCAATGCCGTCAGTCGCGGCGATACCGCTGATGTAGGTGATTGTGCTTGCGGCGTTATAGACGCCGTTCTGCGTGCACCCGGGCAGGAGAACGCCGACGCAACGCGCCCCAGCGGTTGCGGTCTGTTCCAGCACGTGCTGGGCCCAATACATGCGGCCGAACTCGATGGTTCCCATCAATACCAGCAGCAGCGGCACTGAAAGCAATGCGAACTCGACAGCGCTAGCGCCTGAAGTGTTCGGTAAAAACGACGTGAGGCGCTTCATTGTGGCTGTACGACCGACTGGACGGTAATATTGCCGCCCTGGACAACGCCGAGGCCGCCGAAGAGCGGTGAATAGGGTTTGCTTGCCGAGATCGTCACGAACTTTCCGGCCATGCCGCCTCCGCTGCAGATGCTGCCGCAGGTCATCGGAGACCCCCAGGTGATGCTGCCCGAAGAATTGGTTGGGCAATAGCACTGGTCGGCATTGGAGGCGGTTCCGGTTTGGGTCGTGACGGAGGTGCTGGCGTTGAGGGACGTCGATGCGCCATTGTTGATGACGACCTGGACGTTGCCGCCATTGCTTCCGAGCCCGCTTGCGGTCACGGCGACGATGTTGTTGGCCAGCGCGCTGCCGCCGGCGGAACCGACATTCGCGCCATTGAGCAGAGCATAGTTGGATCCGGCGGAAACCGCCGTACTCAGCTCGAACTTTGCTTTCAGCGAACCACCGATATCGACGGTTCCTGCAAGAATGAGCAGCAGTATCGGACTGACCAACGCAAACTCGACAGCCGAAACGCCGGTTGTCTCACGAGACAGGAAGCGCAAGAACGATGAGCGTTGCGATACACCAGACAGGTCGAAGTTGAAGGATAGCATCTTCTTCACTGAACCAAGCTCACTTTGCTGCTGGCGGTTGCCCCCGAAGCGGCGATACATTCCGAAGTCGCGGCGGTGCCGCCTGACAGGGTGATGCTCGAGCCAATGATCTGCAGGCATTTCGTCGTATCCGTTGTCGAGCCTATGTTGGCCCCTCCGCTCAGGGTGATCGGGCCATAGGGGAAATAGAACGCGCCGGAAATCTGGGTGTTGGAACCGCCCTGGGTAAATGTTGCGCCACCGGTGTTGGATGTCGAAGTGGGGCCGACCACGGCCAGTTTTGCCGTTGCGCCTGTCTGCGGCGCTGTCAGCACGATGTTGCTGTAGCCCGCGGCGACGCAAAAGACATAGCCGCTGCAGCTTCCTGAAGTGGCCTTGGCTTTTCCCGACAGTACCAATGTGACGTTTGTGCCGCTGACGCTGATCGAACTGCCGCCACAATTGGCGCTGCCACCGCCATTGGCGCCCAGGGTGAAATAGCCATCAACCGTATAGACGCCGGCGCCCATCAATACCGCGCCGGAGGCCATGAAGTTTCCGGAAATGTCGTGCTGGGCCGCCGCGCTGATGACGAAGCAACTGCCGCCGCCACCGGCATTCACATTGCCGACGACCTGGAAGACGCCGTTGCCGCCGGTGGTATCCGCCATGATGGCCGTGGCTCCGCCAGCAAGCGTTATCGCGTCACCATTGCTGCCGGGCCCGATCTTGAAGCTGTTGGCGGTGCCTGATCCGAAAATCACTGTCGCACCCCCTTGATTGCTATAACCTCCGGGTAGCTCGAAGACACTTGGGCCCCCAAAAGTCAGATTGCCGCCACCGCCATTGCACACGCTCACGCGCCCTCCGCCGCTGCAGGCGTTGTCGCTCATCCCGATTTTGAAAGTTCCAGCACCGAAGGTGGTGGTGCCGGCGGCGGCCAAGCCCTTGGTCAGGTTGAACGTGCCGGCGCCGAAACTCGTGGTTCCGGTGGTGGTCAGCAGCTTGCCGATATTGTAGGTGCCTGCGCCAAAAGTCGTGTTTCCGGCTGTGTTGAGCGTCTTGGCGAAGTTGTAGATGCCAGGGCCGAAATTTGTGGTGGCGCTTGTCGTCAGGTCCCCGGCGATGTTGTATGTCGTCGTGGCCGCGGCGTTGGTGGCGAAGTTGAGATTGATGCCGCCGGCAATCGTTATGTTGCCGATGTTCACCGTGCTCTTGCCGGTGCAATCGAGCGTCCAGGTCGAACTTGAACTGGAAAAGGTTGCCGTGCAGCCAATGGCGGTCGCCTGCGTGTTTGTGGCTGTGCCCCATCCGAAGGTCAGGTCACCGCCGGTGGTATTGGTTGGCGCCGTCGGTGGCGTGGTCACCGAAAGTGCCGTGACGGATGCGATGCGGGCGACAGCCGCGGTTACAGCTGCGTTGCCGGCAAATGGATCGGCTGTCGACTTCTTGGCAATCACCGCCGCCGCGCCGTTCGGGCCGGTGATGCCGCCGCAAGGCTGGCTGGGCGCCGTCGTGGAGTTGTAGTTGACGCCGATTGCCGAGATATAGGTGCCGCAGGGGACCGTGACCGTGCTGTTGGACGAAACAGTGCATTTGGGCGCGGTGATGGTGGTGCCACCGCTCAAAGTGACACCGGTCTGGGTACCGTTGAGCGCCAGAACGCAACCGGGTGTCTGTGGCTGAGCACCGACCTCGACAACCGAGTTCGACGTGATCTGCAATTGCTGCCGGCTTTGCAGCACGCGTGCCAGCAGCAGGTTCTGCTGGGTGCTGATCGAGACCGTGACGGCGTTGACGCCGGTGGTTTTCGGTGAAGCAATGAGCGACGCCGTGACGCTCGCTGCCGGAACACCGTTGAGAGCGGCGACGTTGACCGCGGCCGCCGTCATCTGGTCCGTTGACTTCGTCGTGTTGTAGGCGAGCGCGCCCGCATAGGCCGACAGGTCGGCGACACGCTGGTTCTGAGCCTGCTGGACCAGGGCGCTGCCATATTCGGTCACGAGAGCGGCCATACCGATCAGCACCGGCATCACCAGCGCCGAGATGATGAGGACATTGCCGTTGCGGTTGCCCGCGAATCTGCCGAAAATCCGGGCGATGTCTGCCTTGATGAACAAGCGATGCACTCCGACGCAACCTTGGCGTGAACTGCTCTTTTAGTAACCGCGCATCTGTTAAAAATCGGCTTCGCGACATATTTCGTGCGTTGACGAGGGCTCGATTTCGCCACTGATTTTGTTGGTAAAAGGCCCGAAAGGCGGGCCATCAACTGACCTGGAACTGCATAAGTAGCCGGTGTTGTTCAAGATAACCGCGATCGATTGCCCGCTGCACTTGCCGCAAGGAGGGAAGGGGTTTCGCGATTGATGGTTAACGGCGATTTAAAACTGGGATCTTGACTATCGACATAACAAAAAGGGCGGCATCTCTGCCGCCCTTCTCTCAAGCTTAGCCAGTTGGCTGGATTAGAAGTCCATTCCACCCATGCCGCCCATGCCGCCGCCGCCCATGCCGCCAGGCATGCCGCCACCAGCCGAGTCCTTCTTGGGAGCTTCGGCGATCATGGCTTCGGTGGTGACGAGCAGGCCGGCGACCGAAGCCGCGTCCTGAAGAGCCGTGCGCACGACCTTGACCGGGTCGACGATGCCCATGGCGATCATGTCGCCATATTCGCCCGACTGGGCGTTGTAGCCGAAGGTCGCGCCCTTGTTCTCAAGGATCTTGCCAGCAACGATCGAAGCTTCCGCACCGGCGTTTGCAGCGATCTGGCGGGCCGGAGCCTGCAGTGCACGACGAACGATGTTGATGCCAGCGGCCTGGTCGGCATTGGCGCCGGTGGCCTTGATGTTGGCCGAAGCGCGCAGCAGGGCAACGCCACCGCCGGCAACGATGCCTTCTTCCACGGCCGCGCGGGTCGCGTTGAGGGCGTCATCGACGCGGTCCTTCTTTTCCTTGACTTCGACTTCCGTCGCACCGCCGACGCGGATCACGGCAACGCCGCCAGCGAGCTTCGCCAGACGTTCCTGCAGCTTCTCCTTGTCGTAGTCCGAAGTGGTCTCTTCGATCTGCTGCTTGATCTGGGCGACGCGGCCCTGGATCTCGGCCTTCTTGCCGGCGCCGTCGACGATGGTGGTGTTCTCCTTGGAGATCGACACCTTCTTGGCGCGGCCGAGCATGTTGAGGCCGACGTTCTCGAGCTTGATGCCGAGGTCTTCCGAGATGACCTGGCCACCGGTCAGGATGGCGATGTCTTCCAGCATGGCCTTGCGGCGATCACCGAAGCCTGGCGCCTTGACGGCGGCGATCTTCAGGCCACCGCGCAGCTTGTTGACGACCAGCGTGGCCAGAGCCTCGCCTTCGACGTCTTCCGAGATGATGAGCAGCGGCTTCGAGGTCTGCACGACGGCTTCGAGGACCGGCAGCATGGCCTGCAGGTTGGAAAGCTTCTTCTCGTGGAGGAGGATGTAGACGTCCTCGAGCTCGGCAACCATCTTGTCGGCGTTGGTGACGAAGTAGGGCGAGAGATAGCCGCGGTCGAACTGCATGCCTTCGACGACTTCGAGTTCGGTCTCGGCGGTCTTGGCTTCCTCAACCGTGATGACGCCTTCGTTGCCGACCTTCTGCATCGCTTCCGCGATCATCTTGCCGACCGACTCGTCGCCATTGGCCGAGATCGTGCCGACCTGGGCAACTTCCTCGGAGGTCTTGATCTTCTTGGCAGCCTTGCCGAGCGCCGCGACGACTTCGGTGACGGCCAGATCGATGCCGCGCTTCAGGTCCATCGGGTTCATGCCGGCGGCAACCGCCTTGTGGCCTTCCTGGACGATCGACTGCGCCAGAACGGTCGCGGTCGTCGTGCCGTCGCCGGCGATGTCGTTGGTCTTCGAAGCAACTTCGCGGACCATCTGCGCGCCCATGTTCTCGAACTTGTCTTCAAGCTCGATTTCCTTGGCGACGGTGACGCCGTCCTTGGTGATGCGCGGGGCGCCGAACGACTTGTCGATGACAACGTTGCGGCCCTTGGGGCCGAGCGTGACCTTCACCGCGTCGGCGAGGATGTTGACACCGCGCAGCATGCGCTCGCGGGCGTCACGGGAGAATTTTACGTCTTTAGCAGCCATTTTCAGCTCCTGGCAGGGGCTTGGGATCAAGCCCGAAATTCAGTTGACGGTGAGGCCGATATTCAGCCGATGATGCCCATGATGTCGGATTCCTTCATGATCAGAAGGTCTTCGCCATTGAGCTTGACTTCGGTGCCCGACCACTTGCCGAACAGGATGCGGTCGCCAGCCTTGACGTCCAGCGGGACGAGCTTGCCAGCTTCGTCACGAGCGCCGGAGCCGACGGCGATGATTTCGCCTTCCTGCGGCTTTTCCTTTGCCGTATCCGGGATGATGATCCCGCCGGCGGTCTTGGATTCGGATTCGACCCGGCGAACGACCACGCGGTCATGAAGCGGGCGGAACTTCGACTTTGCCATGTTTTCTTCCTCGATGAGAACGGTGAGAACAGTTCCTCTATCCGGCGGCGCCGGACCTGTGGTTAGCACTCACCAATGGCGAGTGCTAACGTGGCGGTGAAATAGGCTCGCGGCTGGCCAGAGTCAAGGCGCGCCAACACTCTGCGAACAAAGAATGGTTTTCTCCAAATAGGCTCTGCTGAAATGTCGATCTTGCCGTGGCCTCGGCCATCCAGGGTAATTGTTGGCCACAATTCGACATGCTACGACAAGCCGTCGAAAAGGACCTTGGAACGGCAAAAGGTAAGCCCGCTCCCTTCCAACCAATGGAAGCTCCGTTCCCTCCCATGCGGGAACCCACGGCAAGCTGAGGGCGTGCTTTACGCCCAGCTTGGCGTGCGGAGTTTTCGCCTGTCGGCGTCCCTTCGTGTGCCAGGCGCTCACCGAAGGAGAAGTCCATGCCCATCATTCGCGCCAATACCGGCGTTATTACCCAGATCAATGTCTTCACCGTGCCCGAAGGCGGCCAGCAGGCGCTGATCGGCCTCTTGCGGGAAGCGGCCGCAAGCTGCCGCGCCGTGCCCGGCTGGATGTCGGCCAGCCTGCACCGCGGCCTCGATGGCAGTCGTGTCGTCAACTATGCCCAGGCGCGGGACGAGGCGGCTATGCGCCGCGTGTTCAAGCATCTGCAGGAAAATGGTTTTCTGGAGCGCAACAAGGCATTAGGGCAGGCTCATCCCGGACTCTATGAGGTCGCCATCACCGTGGAATGAATGGCGGCAATGTGATCGTGTTTCGGCAATTGTGGCCGAACACGATCTGCGGGGCTCTACCCCCTGACCGGTATCCATATCTCCAGTCCGCCATCGCCGCTACGAGGATTGAATTCCCTGCCATAGCGCTCGAATTCGGGCGCGTCGGCGATCTCATGGCCGGACACCGGCAGCCATTTGTTCCAGATCGTATTGACCGTTCGGCGAATGGTCGAGATGTGCTCGCGATGGGCGAAGACGGCATATTTCTGAGCCGGCACCCGGACTCGGCAAAGCTCCTTGGGCAGGTCGGAAAAGTCGGACACTTCGACGCCGGCGATGTAGTCGAAATTGCCGGCGTCATCGCCGTTGACGCAGACGCCGTAGGCGATGTCGCCGGTTTCGCCGGGAATGTTGCCGATGTAGGGGCCGAAGCGTTGCCATTGCATCGGAATGGCGGCGCTGGTCTCGCAGCTGTAGCGCTCGCCTAGACCGGCGATCAGAAAGGCGCGGCTGGTTTCGAAGCGCGGCGGTTCGAGAGTGACAAGGAACGACTGGTCCATCAGGATTGGCTCCACGAGATGGAGGTTCTTGAGGTTGCCCTGCGCGCGAACCAGTTCCGGCGTGGTGCCGAACTGGTCGCGGAAGGCGCGGGTGAACGCCTCATGCGAGTTGTAGCCGGCGTCGAGCGCGACCGAGAGGATGTCCGGCGCTCCGGCGGCAAGTTTGCGCGCCGCCTCTGTCAGCCGGCGCGCGCGCATGTAGCCCATTACCGAGCGGCCCGTGGCGGCCCCGAAAGCGCGCGTTACATGAAAGCGCGATACACCGCTCCTCTCAGCGATGTCGTCGAGCGTGACCGCTTCCGGCAGATGGCTTTCGACGAACCACAATGCTTTTTCGGTCGGGTTCATGCATCTCCTCGCAATTGACGCGGCCATTGTGACACCCGGCCTCACGGCCAGTTTGATCGAAATTGCGCATCGCGCAAAATCGAAACCATCTCGGCACGTGACCCAACAGCTCGGAGTGGCACGAGCGTTGATGCCGCGGGTCGAATTCAGCGAGCGCCCGACGGACCAAAGGGTTGACGTGCAGGCAATATTGTCTTAGTAATAATATTACATAACATTAATTTGAAGAACCAGCGATCCGGAAGGTGCGGTTCATCAAAAAATCATTGCGATGGGCTCGGGGGAAAACTACGGTGGGGCGGTGATGGTCCCCGCGCCGAAAGGCGAGGGGTGAAAAGGGAACGCGGTGAGATCCGTCTGGATCGAGGCCGTGGCTGCCCCCGCAACTGTAAGCGGCGAGCAAAATCCGAAATGCCACTGGCCGGCAAGGCTGGGAAGGCAGGATGGCGCAACGACCCGCGAGCCAGGAGACCTGCCATCAGCATGAGTTGACCGGACGGGGTGTACCGGGAGGAGACGTGGCCGTCGGTCTTGTCGACCGATTGCCAGGACTTCCTTCCGTCGCCAGTTGAGAAAGTGACGGAAAGTTGGACGCCTCCCAGGCCATCCACCGCATTATCGTATGCACGCTTTGCCGCGATCCCGCGACCGGGACCAGGACGGGCGAGGATTTGTGCGCGGACTTGCGTTCCCGTCTCTCGGCTGACAGCGAGATGGCTCTCCTGGACTATGCGGTCGAAGGCATCGCCTGCATGGCAGGCTGCGCCCGACCGCTGACGGTCGCCTTTCAGGCGGCGGGAAAAGCGTCCTATCTTTTCGGCCCCATCGACCGGCAAACCGATGCAGTCGAACTGTTGGAATTCGCAAAACTCTACGCGTCGCTTGCCGACGGCTGGTGCAATTCCGGGCAACGTCCGGCCGGGCTGGCCGACAAGACACTGGCCCGCATCCCTGGCTCCAATAGTGCGGCGGGCGTCGGGATATGACCGTGGCTCTTCTCGAAGCGAGCGACGTGACAGCGATAGCCAATGGTCAGCGTCTGGTGGACGCGGTAAGCCTTTCGGTGGCGGCCGGCGATCGGCTTGCCATCATCGGTCCGAATGGCGCCGGCAAGACCACATTGCTGCGCATGCTGTCCGGCATGCTGCGGCCAAGTTCCGGAGAGGTGAAGCTCGCCGGGCGCCGGCTGGACAGGATTTCGGCGGCCGAGCGCGCGCTTCACATGGCCGTCGTCGGCCAGACCGATCAACCCGATCCACGGTTAGCCGTGATCGACTATGTCGAGCTTGGACGGATTCCGCATGCCGGCCTGCGGCGAAGGGCCGAGGAGCGCGACATCGTCGTGGAAGCGCTCTGCAGGACCGGTCTGCTACCGCTGCTGGGCCGATCCATCGGATCGCTGTCCGGCGGCGAACGGCAGCGTGCCCAGCTTGCGCGCGCCATCGCGCAGGAGCCAAGAATCCTGTTCCTTGACGAGCCGACCAACCATCTCGACCCGCGCGCCCGCAGCGAGCTGCTCGAGCTCGTCGCCGGGCTGGGCATGACCGTGATTGCGGTGCTGCACGACCTGTCGCTGGTATCGCCGTTCGCTACCACGGTCGCGGTCATGGATCGGGCCCGGCTGCTTGCGCTCGCGGCGCCGCGCGAGGCGCTGACCCAGCAACTGATCCGCGAGATTTTCGGCGTCGATGTGTTTCGCCTGCGGCATCCAACCGAAGATCGCGAACTGACGGTCTTCGAAGTGCCGAACCGCGCCTTGTCGCCATCCTGATCCGAATTCTCACCCAAAAGGAGCTACATCCGTGAATCGCCTCGTCTTCTCCCTTGCCTTGTCATTGCTGTCCACGACCGCCTTTGCCTTTCCGGTGACCGTCGACAGCTGCGGCAAGCCGCTGACGTTCGACGCCGCGCCGAAGCGCGCTGTCATCCACGACCTCAACATGACCGAGATGGCCTTCGCTCTCGGGTTGCAGCCCTCGATCGTCGGCCTCACCGGCATCACCGGATGGTATAAGGTCGGCCCCGAATTCACGGCCGAGCAGGGTTCGATCCCGGAACTTGCGCCAAAGTACCCGACGATGGAAAACCTCGTCGCGGTCGATCCGGATTTCTTCTTTGCCGGCTGGTACTACGGCATGAAGCCGGGTGGCGAGGTGACGCCCGGAACACTCGCTCAGTACGGCATCAAGACACTGGTGCTGACGGAGAGCTGCGTCCATCTCGACAAGAACCGCCCCGCCGCGTCGATGGACCTGCTCTATGGTGACGTCGAAAAGCTGGGCAAGATCTTCGGCAAGGAAGCGAAGGCGCAAGAGCTTGTTTCGGGCTGGCAGAAGCAGCTTACCGACATCACGGCAAAGGTCGGTGACCGCAAGGGCACGCGTGTGTTTCTTTATGACTCCGGCGACGACAAGCCTTTCACCGCTGGCAAGTTCGCGATCCCCAGCGCCATGATCTCCGCCGCCGGCGGCGAAAACGTCATGGCCGATATGGAGACCAGCTGGGGCACGACGGACTGGGAAACAGTGGCGTCGCGCAATCCGCAATTCCTGATCCTGCTCGACTATCAGGACGGCGGCGGCTACCAGAAACTGCTCGATTTCCTGGAGGTCCACTCGGCCATGAAAGAGACGGATGCGGTGAAGAACAAGCGTTTCGTCGCCCTGCGCTACGCCGAGCTGACGCCTGGGCCAGCCAACATCGTGGCGATCGAGAAGATCGCCAAGGCGATGCACCCGGAAGCCTTCTGAGCTTGCCCCACAAGGCATTCGGATTGGCCATGGCGGCGGGAGCGGCGGTGATCGCTGCTCTCGCCTTGTTGTCGATCGCCTATGGCTCGACGCTGATACCGTTGTCGGACGTGATTGCAGCGCTCGGACATGCGGTCGGGCTGGACGGGCACGCGGTGTCAGGCCCCGTCGGAAAGATCGTTGTCGATCTGCGGCTGCCGCGCACGATCATGGCCATTTGCGTTGGCGCGGGACTGGGCGTCGTCGGTGCATTGTTGCAGACCGTGACGCGCAACGACCTCGCCGATCCATTCCTGTTCGGCCTCTCGTCGGGAGCCGCCGCCGGCGCGGTTTCCGTGATCACCGTCTTCGGCGACAGTTTTGGCATCTGGACCCTACCGGTCGCGGCCTTTACGGGCGGCATACTGGCAACGTCCGTCGTCCTGCTGCTCGTCGCCCGGGTGAGAGGGCAAGGGCCTGAACGGCTGATCCTCGCCGGGCTCGCCGTCTCGTTCATCTTCACGGCCTTGACCAACTATCTCGTCTTCGCCGGCGACCAGCGCGCGGCGCACTCGGTGTTGTTCTGGACGATGGGCGGGCTCGGGCTTGCGCGGTGGGACAATATCGCGCTTGCCGTGCTGGGGTCGGGCACCATTCTCGGCTACGCGCTGTGGAACCACCGCAAGCTCGACGCTTTCCTGGCCGGGGAGAACGCAGCCGAGAGTCTGGGTGTCCCGGTGGCGCGGATGCGCAGGACGACGTTCCTCGTCGCCGCGTTCTCGACTGCCATCCTTGTGTCGGTCGCCGGCGTCATTGGCTTCGTTGGGCTGATGATCCCGCATCTGTCCCGGCCACTGGCTGGCCAGTTGCATCTGCGTCTGGTCGCGGCCTGCGCCGTGTTCGGAGCCATCCTGTTGCTGGCCAGCGATCTCCTGGCACGCACACTGCTGCCGCCCCAGGAACTGCCGATCGGCATCATCACCAGTTCGGTCGGCGCCTTCTTCGTCGTGACGATGCTTGTCCGCAACCGCCTCTGAAAGATCAGTCAGCGGCTGCGAACGCGCAACATCAATGTTGGTTGGCACGCGGCGGTCGCGGTCGTTATTTGACGAAGGGTCGCAGCACGTCACGGGCCAAAAGAAAGCCGCGCTTTACCAGATCGTCGCTGCCTTCGAACCGGCGATCCTCATGCTCGATAATGACCGGCCCGTCATAGCCCGCCCGATAAAGCGCTGAGAAGAATCCACTCCAGTCGACTTCGCCCAGACCCGGCATGCGCGGTATCTGCCAACCGATGCCGGCAGAGAGAATGCCGCGCTCGTAAAGGCCGTCGCGGTCGATCATCAGGTCCTTGGCATGCGCGTGCACGATGTGGACGCCGAACTCGCGGATGAATCGGTCCTGGTCGATCATCTGCCAGATCAGGTGCGAGGGGTCGAAATTCATCCCGACGTCACCGCCCCAGGCTTCAAAGATACGGCGCCAGATCAGTGGCGAGTAGGCGATGTTGTGGCCACCCGGCCACTCGTCGTAGCTGAAGATCATCGGGCAGTTCTCGAACGCCAGCTTGACGTTGTTGTCGCGGGCAAAGGCGATGATATCAGGCCAGACCGTCAGCGCGTCCTGCCAGTTGTCGTCCAGTTTTTTGGATGCATCGCCACCACAGAAGGTGTTGACCAGGCCAACGCCCATCCTGCCGGCGGCCACGATGACCTTCTTCAGATGCTCGATGACGGCCTGCCGGTGGGCGGCGTCCGGATGCAAAGGGTTCGGGTAGTAGCCGAGCGCGGAGATCGACAGGTTTTTCGCTTCGAGCGAAGCGGCGATATCGCGTGCTTCCGATGCTGAAATCGCGGCGACATCGATATGGGCGGTGCCGGCGTAACGACGGGCCGCACCGCTTGATTTCGGCCAGCAAGCGATTTCCAGCGCCTCGAAGCCGGCGGAATTCGCCCAGTCCGCGACGCTGGCCAGCGGCACGTCCGGAAACGGAGCAGTCAGTAGTCCAAGTTTCATGTCTTCCTCCCGATAGTCTGTCTTCATCGACCGCCATACACGACCGGGAACCGCTGCTGCAACCGCGGCTGCGGTTTTGTCGAACGGCGCGTCAGCGACCCCTTCTCTTTGGGCGTGGAACCCCGCCGGATGTCGGATTTACCTGCCTGGAGCAGGGCGCTCCGACATTCATGACGTGCGGCCGGATTGCAGGGCTGCCGTGCATATTTATCCGCTTCTGGCGCGATAGGTATCTTGAATACTAAGCACGCTTATTATATATCTCGCTCATGGTTTCTGATGGTTTAGACAGATTGGGGTTCCTGATCCACGATGTGCAGCGCCTGATGCGCAAGCGCTTCGAGGCTAGGGCTAGTGGCCTTGGGCTTTCTTCGGCGCAATGGCGGCTTCTGGTCCGTGTCGCCAAGGAAGAGGGGATAACGCAGGCTCGCCTTGCCGATTTGCTCGAAATAGAGCCGATCAGCGTCTCGCGTCTGGTCGATCGCATGGAGGAAGGCGGCTGGATTGAGCGCCGCTCCGATGCCGCCGACCGGCGTGTGCGCATGATCTTCCCGACGCCGAAGGCGAGCGAGGCCTATGCCAAGATCAAGAGCATGGCCGGCGAAGTCTATGAAGAGTCGCTGTCTGGCGTATCGCCGGAAGCCCGCCGCGTCCTCATCACGGCACTTGAGGCGATGGTGCAGAATCTCGCTGACGACGAGCCGTCCAGCGACAAAAACAAGAGTGCGGAAGGCGCAGCAGCATGAACGCGGTAGCCAAGATAGATGAGAACGCAACCAAGCTGGAAATGGAAGCGCCGGTCCAGCCGGCTGCTGCCCCGGTGGCTGTCGCTCCCCCAGTGCAGCCGGTCTCGGCCGCGCCGGAGAAGAAGCGCCGTTTCGGCCGTTTGCTGCTGATGGCTGCACTCCCCTTGGCTCTGGTTGCCGGCGGCGGCTATGTCTGGGTCACCGGTGGCCGTTACCAGGAGACTGAAAACGCCAATCTGCAGCAGGCCAAGGTGGCGATCGCTTCGGACACGGCGGGCCGTATCGTTCAGGTTGGCATTGCGGACAACCAGGTCGTCAAGCAGGGTGACGTGCTCTTTGTTGTCGACCCCGCCCCCTATCAGATCGCGCTGGCGCAGGCCGATGCGGCGGTCGCGGTCGCGCGCGTTGGCGTCGAGCAGCTTCGCGCCGCCTACAGCCAGTCGATGGCTCAGGAAAAGTCCGCCACCAGCGAAATGGACTATGCACAGTCGCAATTCGACCGGGCTTCGGACCTTGCCCAGAAGGGCATCAATACCAAGTCTTCGCTTGATCAGGCCAAGAATGACCTCGACAAGGCCAAGCAGCAATTGACTGTAGCCCAGCAAGGCATTCTCAGCGCCAAGGCCGCACTTGCCGGCAATCCCGACATCGAGACAGACAAGCATCCGACCGTGATGGCCGCGCTGGCCGCGCGTGACAAGGCTGCCTACGACTTGGCGCAGACCACGGTCAAGGCGCCCGCCGACGGCGTCATCAGCCGGGCGTCTTCGTTCAAGGTCGGCCAGTATGTCGGCTCGGGCACCCCGCTGTTTTCGCTGGTCGAGACCGGCGACACCTGGATCGACGCCAATTTCAAGGAAACGCAGCTTACCCACATGAAGCCCGGCCAGAAGGCGGAAATCGTCGTGGACACCTATCCGGGGCGGAAATTCGAAGCGACGGTGAAGGCGATAGGTGCCGGCACCGGAGCGGAATTCTCGTTGCTGCCGGCCCAGAACGCCACCGGCAACTGGGTCAAGGTCACCCAACGCATCCCGGTGCGCCTGGAACTGACTGATCCAGAATCCAAGATGATGCTGCGCACGGGCATGAGCGCGGACGTCACCGTCGATACCGGCGTTTCCCGCGGGTTTCCGAGCATATTCGGTCATGCCACCGCCAGTGAGGCCGAATAGTCGGCTGCGGTCAGAACGCACGCTGCGCGCGAGCGCGGATGAAAGGCAGGATTGGTCCGATGGGCGGTCGGGGGAGGGTAGAGGTGCTGGAGTTGGGCTCTGTTGTGCCTGATCGAGCCCTGGGCCGTTCAACGCCAACCCCTTTGGGCCTTCGGTTTCCGGGCGGCGAACGCCCTATGTGAACAGCCACTCTGTCGATGTAACCCCCACATCGATACTCGCGTCCCACCGCGATGAGTGTCTTTCCACAAGCAAGGCTTCGCCGCCCGGAATCCCAGCGTACACGTTTTTGTTACCGGTTGGAAGTTCCGTACCATGAGCACGCCAGAACCCTTCAAGGAAGTGCCGCACCGCGGCCTGATCACGGTCGCGCTCATGCTGGCGACGATCATGCAGGCGCTCGACACGACGATCGCCAACGTCGCGTTGCCAACCATGACCGGCGATCTCGGCGCCTCTCCGGACAACATCAACTGGGTGCTCACCTCCTACATCGTTGCCGCCGCCATCATGACGCCGGTGACCGGCTGGGTGGCGGACCGCATCGGCCGCAAGGAACTGTTCCTGACGGCAGTGGTCGGCTTCACCGTTTTCTCCATGCTGTGCGGCATCGCCTGGAGCCTGGAGACCATGGTGTTCTTCCGGCTGATGCAGGGCGTGTTCGGTGCGGCGATCGTGCCTCTGTCGCAGACCTTCCTGCTCGACATCAACCCGAAGGAGCGCCACGGCCAGGCGATGGCCATCTGGGGCGCCGGCATCATGCTGGGGCCGATCCTTGGCCCGACCCTGGGTGGCTGGCTGACCGAGAATTTCAACTGGCGCTGGGTGTTCTTCATCAACCTGCCGGTCGGCATCATCGCCTTCCTCGGCATGGCCGCGTATCTTCCAAGCGTTGCCCGGCGCATCCGAAGCTTCGATTTCTTCGGCTTCGCCATGCTCTCGCTTGGTGTCGGCGCGCTGCAGCTGCTGCTCGATCGCGGCGGCGAGGTCGACTGGTTTTCCTCGGTCGAGATCTGGATCGAGCTCGGTCTTTCCATAACCGGCTTCTGGGTGTTCATCATTCACTCGGTGACGGCGGAACACCCCTTCATCGACCCGAAGATCTTCGTCGACCGCAATTTCGTGACCGGGCTGGCGTTCATCTTCGTCATGGGCGTGCTCATTTTGGCGAGCATGGCGCTGCTGCCGCCAATGCTGTCGGTCATTTTCGGCTATCCCACCATCACCATAGGTCTCGTCATGGGGCCACGCGGTGTCGGCACGATGGTTTCGATGCTGGTCGTCGGGCGGCTGATGACCAAGATCGACGCCAGGATTCTCGTCGTCATCGGCTTTCTGTTGACCGCGCAATCGCTCTATACGATGGCGGGCTTCACGCCTCAGATGGACAATTGGCTGATCATCAGCTCCGGCGTCATCCAGGGCCTGGGAATGGGAATGGTGTTCGTGCCGCTGTCCACCATTGCCTTCGCCACGCTCGACGCGCGCTTCCGCACCGATGCCACGGCTTTGTTCAGCCTGGTGCGCAATCTTGGCTCGTCCATCGGTGTGTCTGTCGTGACGGTGCTGTTGGTCCGCAACACGCAGGTCAATCACGCGGAGCTGTCAGCCTTCATCAACCCGTTCAACCCGAATCTGTGGGCGGCCTCGCCAGCCGCCGCCGGCGGCGATCCAACAGCGCTTTCACAGGTGGATGGCATGGTCAATATCCAGGCGATGATGATCTCCTACGTCAACGACTTCAAGCTGCTGATGATGATGACGCTGCTTGCCATCCCGTTTGTTTTCCTGCTGCGCAAGCCGGCGCGGGCGCCGGCCGGCGGCGGGGCGCCTGCCGTGCACATGGACTAGGATTTCCGGTCCGCATCTGATGGGCAAGTTCAAGGCGACGACCAAGTAGGGCCGACTGTGCACCCCTACCGGGAGCCTACTTTCCGAGCACCAGCGCCCAGTAGCGGACAGCATTGTCGCGCCCGTCACGGACATAGGCGAGGCCAAAGCGCGTGAAGCGCGGGTCGAGCATGTTGCGGCGGTGGCCCGGCGAATTCATCCAGATATCGAGCAGCTTCTGCTGGTCGAATCGCCCCTCGGCGATGTTCTCGGCGGCCGCACCTGTGATGCCGTTGTCCTTGACGCGCGAGGCAAAATCCTTGCCCCAGCCTGTTGTATGGTTCATGCGGCCACTGCGCGCCATGTACTTGGCCTGTTGCAGGGCCGCCTGTTCGAGTTGTGGATCGGGCGCCAGCGGTCCAAGCCCGCCGGCAGTCCGGATTCCGGCAAGCGTGGCGGCCGCGGACGATGAAGCGCCGGCGCCTTCGCCGGCCGGAAGCGAGACGGTGCCGCACGCGGCAAGCCCGGCCAATGCGATAAAGCCGGCGGCTTTGATCAGCATTCGTCTGTTCACGGGGGAGCGGGCGTCATCAGCGTTTTTTGCAGGGGTCATGGCTGCCTCACATAGCCGCGATCATGGCTTTTGGCGGGCAGGGGACGAAATTTGCGCCAGAATAAGCGGCGAGTGGAGATTCCGCTGGCCGCTTTGCATAGATTGGACGCGCGCCTGGCATCCGCCAGCAGACCCGAGAGTTCATACGATATGAGGACCTGATGCGAACGGCTGTCCGTACATTTCCCACCCTGTCCACAGAGCGTTTGGTGTTGCGTGCGCCTCTGCAGGAGGATGCCACTGCTTTCGGCCGCATCCTGTCGAACCCCGATGTTACGTGCTTTTCGAACTGGCCGACCACACCGAACAAGGCCCATGTAGAGCGGGTCATGAAATGGATGGCAAAGGCGTTCGGCAGCGGCAAGGGATGCGCCTGGATGATCGAGGATCGGGAGTCGAAACGGCTGGCTGGCGCGATCCGATACAACCACTTCGAGGCAAAATGGAAGTGTGGCCAGATCGGTTATGAATTGCATCCTGATTTTTGGGGAAAAGGCCTGATGACCGAGGCCGCCATTGCGGTCGCCGTCTGCGGCCACAGGTTCTTCGGCCTCAACCGCATCGAGGCATGGACGCTGCCCGGAAATACCGGATCGGACCGTGTGTTGGAAAAATCCGGATTCCGCTATGAGGGAACACTCCGGCAGAAAGCGTGGTTCAAGGGAGACTTCCATGATTTCCGGATGTTCGGGCGGCTCGCCGGCGATCACGCTGACTGAATTAGGCTGCGTCGGCTGGGAGAGCCGGCAAAAACCAATCGACTGTGCCGATCAAAGACAAGGATTTCCGCAACATGCTTCACCACGTGTCTTTTGGGGTTTCGAATATCGAGCGCTCGGTGGCATTCTACGATGCAGTGTTTGCGCCGCTTGGCTACCAGCGGGTCTGGGAAGATCTCAGACCTGATGGACCCGATCAGGCCGTAGGCTATGGCGTTGCCGGCGGCGGCGACAAGCTGGCGATCAAGCTTCGCCCGCAAGGCCAGCGTCCGCCGGGTCCGGGTTTTCATCTGGCCTTCGCGGCCCCGGATCGCCACAGCATTGCTCTCTTCCATGCCGCCGCACTCGCTCATGGCGGCCGTGACAACGGCGCGCCCGGTCCCCGGCCAGACTATGGCCCGCACTATCACGCGGCTTTCGTCATCGATCCCGACGGCCATCACATCGAGGCGGTTTTCAACTCGCCAGGCTAGATTCTGGCGTTTCGACGCCTGGGCTTGAAAATCTCTAGGCTGCTGTTCCCAGGCCTGTTTCCTGGTTCGAAGCAATCGGATCGGTGCGATCATCCCCGGTGCGCTCCCACCATGCGCCCAAGGCGTCTATGAGCGGAACAAGACTGCGCCCCGCTGCCGTGAGGCTGTAATCGACGCGGAGCGGATAGCCTGAATGCGCGGTCCGTCGCACGATCCCGGCATCCTCCAGCTTGCGCAGTTCCAACGCCAGCATGCGGTGCGACACCGTCGGATTGTCGCGCCTCAACTCGCTGAATCGCTTGGTTCCATCCTTCAGATAGTAGAGGAGCAATGTCGGCCAGCGACCGCTGAGCACACGCATCGCCTCTTCGATCGGACAGCGTGAGACGACATCCTTCATGGGCCGATCCTGGTTACAAAATAGTGCGTAATTTACATGGGACGACCAGTGATTAGGGTCAAGTTTCGCTGCGCGGCGTGATCCCTGAATCATGGAAGAGACAACAAATGGAACCTATCCTCCTTTATGGCTTCCCGGCGGGAAGCTCGCTGGGTCTCGTCGCTGCCTTTGAACGCGTCGGGCAACCCTACCGTCTGTGTCGTGTCGACATGCTCGCTGACATGAAGAACGACGCCTATGCCCGTATCAACGGCCGTCAGGAAACGCCGGTGCTGATCAC
Source organism: Mesorhizobium shangrilense (assembly GCF_040537815.1). NCBI lineage: Bacteria > Pseudomonadati > Pseudomonadota > Alphaproteobacteria > Hyphomicrobiales > Phyllobacteriaceae > Mesorhizobium > Mesorhizobium shangrilense. The sequence goes on along the minus strand of NZ_JBEWSZ010000001.1, from coordinate 2,138,256 downwards.
CGATGAAGGCCGAATTCTGACCGAGACCATGGCCATCGCCGCGTGGCTTGAGGCACGTGATACACAGCGTCGTATCAGCTTTGATCCTCGCTCTCCCGATGCCGACCGGATGCATCAACTGATGGCTTTCGTGAACACCGGTTTCACGGCGGCCTTCAGTCCGCTCTGGGTGGCATTCGAGATGGTTTCGGCCGATCCGGCGCTGCTGGCGACGCTGCGTGATTTTGGCCGCAAGGGTGTCGCCGATCGCCACGACCGCCTTGAGGCAATGATTGCCGACACGGACTTTCTGGTCGGCGAGCACCTGACCCTGGCTGACACAACTTTGATCGGCGTGGCGCGCTGGGCTGAGTTCCACCAGGCGGTCGAAGGGGCGGCCTATCCAAAACTGGCTGCCTTGCGTCGCCGGATCGAAAGCGATCCGGCGGTGCAATACGCGCAGTCCGTTGAGGACGGCTCCATGCCGGCGGGTTCGGGAGCCTGCCTTGGCCATGTGCCGCTGGCCGAAGTGATTGGTCGCTTCGCCGCCTAGAACACCTCGGCCGCATTCAGCCGCGCGGAACTTGCAGTGTCTTGCGCCGCGCGGTGCCTGTTGATTTGTCCGCGGCAGATCGCACGTCTTGCCGCCATCTGTCCAAGCATTTGGCGACAACCCTTGCCAAATCGGCTATCATCCCTTGGTACGAGAAGTGGCAGCTATGGGCGGCCATCCTGGCGGTGACCGCCCCGACACACGGGAGGAAGGTTATGGCCGGCTTTCATGTCATGGCGGACGCACGTGGGATGCACGTGCAGCCCACGGTGCGACGCATCACCATTGACGATTTGAGGGACGCCCTGCGTCTCGGCGCCGAGGATTTCTGGGCAAAACCTTCGCACTACGTGTTCCTGTGCCTGATCTATCCGATCGTTGGCCTGATCCTAACGCAGTGGACGTCCGGCGCGAATGCCATCCAGCTCATCTACCCGCTGATGTCCGGTTTCGCGCTCGTCGGCCCGTTCGCCGCGATCGGCCTCTACGAGATCAGCCGCCGGCGTGAGCTCGGCATGAACACCTCCTGGCGGCACGCACTCAATGTCCGGCATTCGCCAGCACTGCCCTCGATCGCGGTGATCGGCATCATGCTGCTGGCGCTGTTCCTGCTGTGGATGTTCACCGCGCAATCGATCTACACAAGCCTGTTTGGCGACCAGCCGCCGGCCTCGATCGGTGGCTTCATCCGCGAGGTGCTGACGACGAGCCGCGGCTGGACCCTGATCCTGCTCGGCAACGCCGCCGGCTTCGTCTTTGCCGTGATCGTGCTGGCGACGACAGTTGTCGCCTTTCCGCTGATGCTCGATCGCGATGTCGGCGCGGTGTCGGCAATCGAGACCTCCGCGCGGGCAGTGATGGCAAATCCGCTTATGATGGCGCTGTGGGGGCTTCTGGTCGCAGTGCTGCTGGTCGTCGGCTCGATCCCGCTGTTTGCCGGGCTTGCCGTGGTCATGCCCATCCTCGGCCACGCGACCTGGCATCTCTACCGCAAGGTGGTCGAGCCGGAGCGGGCGCAGCAAATCAGGCGACCGATGTAGCGCGCGTCTGAACGCAGGTTAACGCTGCGCCTCGGTCGCCATCTTTAGCGCAAGCGCGGTCAGCACCGTGCCCATCATCCAGCGCTGGATGACCAGCCATAGCGGCCGGCCGGCGAGGAAGGTCGCGATCGAGCCGGCCGTCACGGCGATGATGGAATTGACGGTGAGGCTGATCGATATCTGCGTGGCGCCAAGCACCAGAAGCTGCGACAGTACGTGTCCCTTGCCGAGGCTGATGAACTGCGGCAGCAGCGACAGATAGAGCACCGCCACCTTCGGATTGAGCAGATTGGTCACCAAGCCCATGACGAACAGCTTGCGCGGCCCGTCCTTCGGCAGTTCGCGAACCTGGAAAGGCGAACGACCGCCCGGCTTCACCGCTTGCCAGGCCAGCCACAGCAGATAGAGCACTCCGGCAAAGCGCAGCGCGTCGTATGCCAGGGGAACCGTCATCAGCAGCGCAGTGATGCCGAACGCCGCCGACAGTACATAGAACAGAAAGCCAAGCGCCACGCCGCCCAGCGAGATCAGCCCGGCCTTAGGCCCTTGCGACAGCGATCGCGAGATCAGGTAGATCATGTTGGGGCCGGGCGTCAGCACCATGCCGAGGCAGACCAGCGCGAAAGCGATATGGTTGGCGGTGTCGGGCATTGCCTTGATCTCCGGCCACGCCGTGTCTGGCGCGTGGCGATGAAGCATGTTCACGCTCGCCGACGACCAAGGCGGAATCCAAAAAGTGTGATCTCACGAGCGCTGGATATGTGCCCGGGCCAGCGCCGGCGCGCAAGGACATCGCGACGCCAGTCATTGCGCCAGAGGGTGTTGTTGGCTGATCAGCCGACGACGCGCAGGTTCGACAGTTCGTTGCCGATTTCCTTGAAATCGTTCGACAGCGAAGCGCCGGTGGCATTCCAGAAGAGTTTGGCCGGCTTGGTCGGGTCTGCCGGATCCTTGCGGAATCGCGACTCGGAGGAGCAGGCCTTGAGCGCCTCGATTGCCTTCTTGTCGCCGGCATTGGTCAGCGATAGGTCGAGTGCCACCGTCATGACCATGATGTTGGCTGCCTTGGCATTGTTGCAAAGCGTCGTCATCTGTTCGTTGAGCGCGGCTGTGTAGTTGCTGTTCGAATAATTGAACTGGCCGATGGCGCTCGATGTGCCGCCAAACAGCCGGGTGACCGAAGTGCTGTTGTAGCCGAGGCCCGTGTAGCCGTAGGCTGCATAGGTGGACTTGTTGCCGGCGGGATCGCTGCCTGGAACCGAATAAGTGTTCTCGCCATCGGTCAGCACGATGACGACCTTGTCGTTGCCCTTTTCCGTCTCCGGCCGCCCTTCGGTGAAGGGCTCGCCGCTGGACACGGTGCGCCAGCCCCAGGCCATGCCTTCCGGCACATTGGTGTTGCCATTCGGCGTCATCAGGTCGATCGCCGCCTTGATGGCAGTCAGGCCATCCGGTTTGCTGACATCGGTCAGCGGCGTGATGGGCGTTGTCGTGCAACTGTAGTTGGGACCGGCGCCCTTGCCGAGCACGGGCGCATCGATCGGCCGCGGCATGAAGTATTTGGCCATGTTGCGCTGCTGGTTTTTGCCGGTGGTGCTCGACGGGTCGTCGTTCCACCAGCTGTTCGCGGCGCCGTAGGTCTTCGGCCTGTCCTCATCAGGATCTTGCGTCACCTTCCAATGGTTGCCAGGTTCGTCCGGGGCGAACATCGGCACGAATATCGTTGCGGGATCGCCGACGCCAATGCCGGTATTGTTGGGACCACCGGAGGCCGGCGTGTCGCTGACATTGTGGGGGTAAGGCCGTACCTCGACACAGCCTTGCCAACTGGCGAAAGGCCCGTAGGTGTCGATATAGTCGAACTCGTCGTGGCTGCGGGCACATGTGTGGTTGGAGCGATATTCGTCGCAGACGACACGCTTGCTTCCAACGATGCGCTCGTGGCTGGTGACGACCTTCATGTCGCGATAGAGCGAAAACCGGGTCAGCATCTGCCCTTCTTCCACTCCCCAGCCAGTACCGCGCTTGTACCAGATGCCGTTGGATTTCTGAGCATATTTGTTCGCCGCGCTCAGCGTAGACCAGTCGAAATTCTCGTGGTGCAACGACGACAATCCATAGGTGTCGATCCACGCCGCATTGTCGTTTCCGGTGCCGACATTGACCGAGGCCGCGAAGGGCACGAGGCTGAACTGGACGGGCTTGTCGATCTGCTTGATCAGCGCGGACTGTAAGGCCAGCGTATCGACCAGTTGCTTGGCCGCGGTCTTGAGAAGGTCGATGCGCTTTTGTCCCGAACCCGTGCCCGGCGTGGTCATCGATCCGGAATTGTCGAGCACCATGGCTACTTCCAGCGTGTTCTTCAGCCGCACTTCCGACGCGACATCGAAGCTGATCTTCTTGTTTCCATCCGCTTGGGATTGACCGACAAGCTGGGCAAGGACGGGGTAGAAATAGGGCTGGTAGTCCAGCCGCGCGCTCATCTTCATCAAGCCACCGCCTGTGCTGTTGCTTGGCAGCACGACATTGAGCGTGGTGTTGGCTGGGTTGACCTTGTTGAGGTTGGCGTTGAAGAAGTCGAGCGCGTAGGCCCTCAACTGGTCGTCCGTGGCGCCCTCGACCAGCCGTCGCGCGGTGGCGACGTTGGCTGCGTCGAGCGCGTTCAGCACCATCTGCTTCTGCCGGTTCATCTCCGTGAAGTCGACCGCCAGCGCGAGGCCACCCGCCAGCGGAATCATGGCCAGTACGGTCATGAGTGCATAGTTGCCGCGCCTGTCGCGGCAGAACTGGCGCCAGAATTCCCACATGTCTTGAAGCGGCCCCCGCCGTCGTATCAGCAATGCCGGCAAGGTCTCAGAAAACGCTGAAGGGCGAGTGTGGGAAAATGCTCGATTGCTTGGTCGGCGCTTCACCCAACGCTAACCACGGCGGCAGGTCGTGTGTAGGATGTCTTCGAACCTTGATGAAGCGCCCTGCCGGGAGCGGGGTGGTCCACGGCAGGATTTCTCGGGGTCAGCCGACGATACGCAGGTTCGACAGTTCGTCGGCGATTTCCTTGAAATTGTCCGACAGTGTCGCCCCGGTCGCGTTCCAGAACAGCTTGGCTGGCTTGCTGGGATTGGCAGGGTCCTTGCGGAAGCGAGAATCAGAAGCACAGGCAGTGAGCGCCGCTATGGCCTTCTTGTCGGCGGTTTTTGTCGTGCTGAGGTCAAGCGAGACCGTCATCACCAGAATGTTTGAATTCTTTGCATTGGTGCAAAGGGTCTGCATCTGCTCATCCAACGCCGCCGTGTAGTTACTATCCGTGTAGGTGGTCTTGCCGATCGCGGTGCTCGTGTTCATGAACAAGCGAGTGACGCTTCCCGAGCCCGGGTAGGTCAGACCCGTGTAGCCGTAGGCGGCGTAGGTCGATCTGTTCTTCGCATAGCTGGCATCGCTGACGGAGCTGTAGGTGTTGGCGCCATCGGTCAATACAATGATTACCTTGTCGTTGCCCCTTTCTGTGTTCGGCCGCCCCTCGGTGAAGGGCTCGTTACTCGATACCGTCCGCCAACCCCAGGCCAGGCCTTCTGGCACGTTCGTGTTGCCGGTCGACGCCATGGCATCGATGGCATCGTCGATCTCCTGTTTCTCCGCTGCCTGGGTCACGTCCTTCAACGGCGTGATCGGACTGGTCGTGCAGCCCGAATTCGGACCATCCCCCGCGGCTGCAGACGTGGATCCATAGGGCTTGATCAGGAAATATTTGCGCATGTCGGACTGCCGTTGCACAGCGGTCGGAGTTCCGGTGTAGTAGGGCCAATCAGCCCACCAGTTGTTGCTGTAGTTGTAAGACAGGCTGTCGACGTCGTTGGTGCCGTCCCTGTTGAAATCGCGCCATAGCGTACCGGCCTCATCCGGTGCGAACATGGGAACGAAGAGTGTGGCCGGGTTGGCAGCATCCGGCGTGGTGTCGTCGTTATTGTATGGCGAAGGCCTCGCCTCTACGCAACCTTGCCAGCTTGCGTAGCGGCTGGTGGTGTAGATGTACTGCGGGGTGGTCCAATGACCGCTGCTGCACGTGCCATTTTTCTTGTATGTATCACAGATATACTGCTTTGAATTGGGCACTTCCTCACGGCCGGATTCGACCGTCATGTCGGCATAGAGACTGAAACGGGTCAGCTTCTGGTCCTTGGTGTCGCCCCAGCTGGCACCGCGCTTGTACCAGACACCGTTGACATTCTGGGCGTATTTATTTGCATCGTTGCCTGAGGTCATCGTCGTCCAGTCGAAATTCTCGTGCTGGATCGGGGAGATGCCGTCCCGGTCCATCCAATCGTCTTGATCGTGCGTGGGGCCTACGTTGACCGACGCCGAAAACGGAACCAGGGAAAATTGGACTGGCCGGTCGATCTGCCTCATCTGCTGAGCCTGAGCTGCCATAGTATCGACCAGCTGCTTTGCAGCTTTCTTCAGAAGGTCTATGCGCTTCTGGCCGGTCCCGGAGCCAAGAGTGTCCATCGACCCGGAATTGTCGAGCACCAGCGCAACCTCTAGCGTGTTCTTGAGGCGGACCTCAGAGCATGCCGAGAAACTGAATTGGGTAGAGTTTGCGGATCCACCAATCAACATGGCCGCAGCCGGCAGGAAATAAGGATGATATGTCAGGGAAGAACAGAGTTTTAGGGTTCCGCCGCCTGTATTGTTGTTAGGCAAAGTGACGGTAAGGGCCGTGTTGGCCGGGTCGATTTTCGCCAGATTTGTTTCGAAGAAGGTCTTGGCATAGGCCTTGACGTCGCTATCAGTGGCACCAGATGCAATTTGTCGGGCCGACGCGATGCCGGCTGCATCCAGCGCGTTCAGGGTAACCTGCCGCTGGCGCACCAGTTCCGCATAGTCGACCGCCAGCGCCACAGCACCCATGATCGGCACCAGGCTGATGGCGGTCACCAACGCAAAGTTTCCGCGCCGATCCCGGCCGAATTTGCCAATCATGTTCTTGAGTGCCCCGCAGCAAGACCCACCTGCTGGCGCAACAATCTCATTAATCATTAAATTTCAGGTTGCTGAAATACCTCGAAGAACGGTGCTGCTGTTCAGCAGCCGCTAACCATATCGCGTTTCGCCTCCATCTGGCCAAGGCGGGATGCCACCACTGACGCACCACGTCGTCTGGTGAAAGCTGGTGACAGCGTGAAGCGGTTCGGTTAATTCGAACCGGGCCGTGGCGGACCGTCGGCGATGGCTCTCGCAATGATCACGATTCAAGGAAGCAACATGGCGGATTCGCCTGAAATCATCGGCTCGCTCACGGATGTGTCGAAGGGTTATTCGGCGATCCTCTGCGATGTCTGGGGTGTGGTCCACAACGGCGAAAGTCATTTCCCCGTGGCGGCATCCGCTCTGGAGGCCGCGCGCAATTCGGGAATACCTGTTGTCCTGATCACCAATTCACCGCGCAGGAATACTGATGTGGTGGCGCAGATGAACGCGATCGGTGTCCCCGCAGGTGCTTACGACCGTGTGGTGACCTCCGGTGACGTCACGCGCGACCTGATCGCTGAAGGGCCGCGAAAGATCTTCCATATCGGCGCCGATCGGGATCTGACCATCTATGATGATCTCGACGTCGAGCTTGTCGAGGAATTCGAGGCGTCCGGCGTGGTCTGCACCGGCCTGTTCGACGACGAGGTGGAAAAGCCCGAGGACTATGCCGAGCTTTTGCAACGGTTGCGCGCCAGGAACCTGCCTTTCATCTGCGCCAACCCCGACATCGTGGTGGAGCGCGGTGAGCGGATCATATGGTGCGCCGGGGCGTTGGCTCGCGACTATGCGCAACTCGGTGGCCGCACGCTGATCGCGGGCAAGCCTCATGCGCCGATCTATGCGGTTGCGCTGGCGGAGGTCGCCGACATTCTTGGCCGTCCGATCGAACGAAAGGAAGTTCTGGCTATTGGCGACGGCATGATGACCGATGTGAAAGGAGCCGCCGACAACGGCCTCGACGTGCTCTATGTGTCGGGTGGCATCCATGCCCGCGACTATGGGGATTCGCAGCGACCTGATCCCGTCATGCTCGCCGCTTTCCTCGAAAAGCACGGCTATCGGCCCGTCGCCGTCATTCCGAGACTGCGATAGGGTCGGCCGATGACGAACGCCTTCGAACACATTTCGGCTGTTTCGCCGCTGCCGGCGCATTTGCGCGGCGGTGTCGTGGCGATCGGCAATTTCGACGGCGTTCATCGCGGTCATCAGGCGGTGCTCGACCGTGCGCTGGCCGAGGCGCGCCGGCGCGGCGCGCCAGCCCTGGTGCTGACTTTCGAGCCGCATCCACGAAAGGTGTTCAGGCCGGACGTTCCGCTCTTCGTGCTGACGCCACCGCAAATGAAGGCGCGGCTGCTTGCAAGACTGGGTTTTGCCGCGCTCGTCGAGCAGCCTTTTGATCGTGACTTTGCTTCCTTGTCGGCTGAGTCTTTCGTCACCGACGTGCTGGATGGAAATCTTGGCGTTACCCATGCCGTGACCGGTTTCGATTTCCACTTCGGCAAGGATCGCCAGGGCGGCCCTGCCTACCTGATGGCGGCTGGCGAGCGTCACGGCTTTGGCGTCACGCTGGTCGACGCCTTCCGCGACGAGGGGGCCGAGGTGGTGTCGTCGAGCCGCATCCGCGCATTGTTGTGCGAAGGTGAAGTTGCCGAGGCTGCCGGGCTGCTCGGCTACCGTTTTACAGTTGAAGGTCAGGTGATCGGCGGGCAGCAGCTCGGTCGCACGCTCGGCTTCCCGACCGCCAATATGAGGCTCTCGCCGGAAACCAATCTGAAGGAAGGCATCTATGCCGTCCGCTTTCGCCGCGCCGACGGCACGCTTCATGATGGCGTCGCCAGTTTCGGCCGCCGCCCGACAGTTGACGACAATGGCGCACCGCTTCTGGAAACCTTCGTCTTCGACTTCTCCGGCGATCTCTACGGCGAGATCTGTGCGGTGTCCTTCTTCGGCTTCCTGCGATCCGAGGTGAAGTTCGATGGACTGGATGCTCTGGTCGCGCAGATGAAGCGCGACGAAGCCGAGGCGCGGGCACTCCTGGCTGGCGTCAAGCCGCTTTCCGAACTCGACGCCGCCATGGCTTTTTGAACGGTTTCTTCCGCGCGGGATCTACTTCTTAAGGGCCAAGCCGACGGCAATGAAAGTCCAGCCCTGGAAGATCAGATCGATCGCCAGGAAAAGCCCGAGCACCCAAACGCTGTTGACCGGCCAGCCCATGGCGATGATCAGGCCGGCAAGCGCGCTGATGAGGCCGGCCGCGACGATCCAGCCCCAGCCGCTCTCCGGTCGGTGGCTGAAGCCGACCCAGGCCCTGAGCACGCCGGAAGCAATGAGTGTGACCGCCAGCAGCAAGGTCAGCACGGTGGAGGCCAGCAACGGATTGTCGAAGGCGAAGAAGCCGGCGACCGCATAGAGAAGTCCGCTCAGCAGCCAGTAGAAGAAGCGCCCCCAAGTCTTCACGCCGAAGGCATGCACGATCTCGATGACACCCGCCATCAGCATCAGCCAGCCGACCACATAAACCGAGGCGACCGTGGCAATGAACAGATTGGCGAATGCGATGGCGCCGAAGATGAGCAGCAGCACGCCGAGCGCGACGAACCATCCCCATTTCGCACGTGTCTGGCCAATCGCAGTTTTGAGAACATCGCCATTCAGGGTCATCGCCGCCATCTCCATTGAATGTCCTGGCATGTTGCCGATACGGAGGTTAGCCTCGAAGGCCTTGCCCGTCCAGCGAGCGTCTTGCGGCGGGCACACGCCAAAAAAGCCGGAGCATCCCTGTCGAATTTAAATCAAATTTTACCAACCCACCGCAAAGGCTTGCTATCAAGACGGGCCTTGTATGTGTACGGAGTGACAATGCGTTCTGTCAGGACGATTCCGGTGGTTTTGGCCACCTTCATGCTGGGCGCGACCGGCGTCGCCGAGGCCGGTGACGGCGCCTTTGGCTGGATGTCTGGCGACTGGTACCTGACGCTCGGGGCGACCGGCATGGTCGCGCCGAGTTTCGAGGGCGGCAAGAGATACCTGCTCAGCGCCTCGCCAATCATTTCGTTGGGCAAGGCCGGCCCGCAGGCCCGCTTCGTTTCCCGCAACGACAACATCTCGCTGGCGCTGATCGACGACGGCGGGGTGAGGGCCGGCCTGACCGGCAAGTTCCTGTTCTCGCGCAGCAGCGACGACGAGCTGAAGGGTCTCGACCCGGTGCGCTGGGGCGGTGAGGTCGGTGGCTTCTTCGAATTCTATCCGACGGACTGGCTGCGCGCGCGCGCCGAGTTGCGGCACGGCATTCGCGCCCATAATGGCTTTGTCGCCGACATCGCCGCCGACGCCTTCTACGACGTGACGCCCACTGTGAGGATTTCGGGCGGACCGCGCGTCTCGTTCGCCTCCGCCAACTATTTCGATGCCTATTACGGCGTCAATGCGCAGGAGGCCGCGGCCTCCGGCCTCAGCGAATACAATCCGGGCGGGGGGCTGAAATCGACAGGCCTTGGCGGCGCCATAACGTGGAAGGTGACCGACCCGATGACGGCCAGCCTGTTCGGCGAATACTCCCGCCTCATGGGTCCGGCGGCCGATTCCAGCCTGGTCAGGGAGCGTGGTGATCGCAACCAGTTCACGATCGGCGTGTCGACCACCTATCGCTTCGACTTCACGATGTAGCCGAATCCAGCAAGAGACGCTTTATTCTTGCCTCTTTGTCCGCTAAAAGCCCGCTTATGACGAGCTTTTCGCGTCTCATCGCCATTGCGATACGAATTACCGGCCCGGTGTTTCGGGCAGCCTGAGTGCTGCCGGAACCGCCGGGAATCTTGCGCGCGGCCTCTCGCGCTTTCCAGATCATCAACGCATATCGCCCAAAAGTGGCTCCGGTTTTGGGGAATCGATATGCGCCAAAGCGAAGACCTCAACGCCGCAGGCCGTCTGGCCGGGCACGCACATGGCAGAGCAATGACCGACGAAACGCCCAACAATTCGACAATCGATTACTCCAAGACGCTTTACTTGCCGCAGACGGATTTTCCGATGCGCGCCGGCTTGCCGGAAAAGGAGCCGGTGCTGGTCAAGCGCTGGCAGGACATGGACCTTTACCGAAAACTGCGCGAAAGCGCGGCCGGCCGCACGAAATACGTGCTGCATGACGGGCCGCCCTACGCCAACGGCAACATCCATATCGGCCATGCGCTGAACAAGATCCTCAAGGACGTCATCACCCGCTCGTTCCAGATGCGCGGTTATGATTCCAATTATGTGCCGGGTTGGGACTGCCACGGCCTGCCGATCGAATGGAAGATCGAGGAACAGTATCGCGCCAAGGGCAAGAACAAGGACGAGGTGCCGGTCAATGAATTCCGCAGGGAATGCCGGGAGTTCGCCGCGCACTGGATCTCGGTGCAGGGCGGCGAGTTCCAGCGTCTCGGCGTCATCGGCGACTTCAAGAATCCCTATACGACGATGGCGTTCCACGCCGAATCGCGCATCGCCGGCGAGCTGTTGAAATTCGCCATGTCCGGCCAGCTCTACCGCGGCTCCAAGCCGGTGATGTGGAGCGTTGTCGAGCGCACCGCCCTGGCCGAGGCCGAGGTCGAATACCAGGACTATGAAAGCGATACGATCTGGGTGAAATTCCCGGTGGCCAATATCGCCATCGCTAGCGTTCCGGATGCCGAATCCGCGACATTGTTTCCGGGCCTGAGCGGGCAGTCCCTGGACTTGCTGGAGGCTCATGTCGTCATCTGGACGACCACCCCGTGGACCATTCCCGGCAATCGTGCCGTCAACTATTCGCCGCGCATCGGCTATGGCCTCTACGAGGTCACGGCCGCGGAGAATGCTTTCGGCCCGCAGCCCGGCGAAAAGCTGATCTTCGCCGCGGCTTTGGCCGAGGCGTCGGCCGACAAGGCCAAGGTCACCTTGAATCATCTTCGCAACGTCAGCACCGAAGAGCTTGGAAGCCTTGTGCTTTCGCATCCTTTCAAGGGTTTCGGCGGCGGTTACGAATTTCCGGTGCCGATGCTGGCCGGCGACCATGTCACCGACGATGCCGGCACCGGCTTCGTCCACACGGCGCCTGGCCATGGCCGCGAGGACTTTGACGCCTGGATGGATGCTGCGTCGGACTTGCGTGCACGCGGCATCGACGCCGCGATCCCGTTCACAGTCGATGATGGCGGCTTCTTCACCAAGGACGCGCCGGGCTTCGGCCCCGACCGTGAGGGTGGGCCAGCCCGCGTCATCGACGACAACGGCAAGAAGGGCAATGCCAACCAGGCCGTCATCGACGAACTGATCAAGCGCAACGCGCTGTTCGCGCGCGGCCGGCTGAAGCACTCCTATCCGCACTCCTGGCGGTCGAAGAAGCCGATCATCTTCCGCAACACGCCGCAATGGTTCGTCTACATGGACAAGGACCTCGGCGACGGCTCCACGCTGCGCAGCCGCGCGCTGAAGGCGATCGACGACACGCGTTTCGTGCCGGCCGCCGGCCAGAACCGCATCCGCGCCATGATCGAGGAGCGCCCGGACTGGGTGCTGTCGCGCCAGCGCGCCTGGGGCGTGCCGATTGCCGTGTTCGCCGACGCGGACGGCAATGTGCTGAAGGACGAAGCGGTCAACCAGCGCATCATGGATGCCTTCGAGGCGGAAGGCGCCGACGCCTGGTTCGCCGCTGGTGCCAAGGAGCGTTTCCTGGGCAATCACGACGCGTCCAAATGGAAGCAGGTGATGGACATCCTCGACGTCTGGTTCGATTCGGGTTCGACGCACGCCTTCACGCTGGAAGACCGCCCCGACCTGAAATGGCCGGCCGACGTCTATCTCGAGGGTTCCGACCAGCATCGCGGCTGGTTCCATTCCTCGCTGCTGGAAAGCTGCGGCACCAGGGGCAGGGCGCCTTACGACACCGTCGTCACCCATGGCTTCACCATGGACGAGGACGGGCGAAAAATGTCGAAGTCGCTCGGCAACACGGTGGTTCCGCAAGACGTCATCAAGCAGTCGGGCGCGGATATCCTGCGGCTGTGGGTGGTGACGACGGATTATTGGGAAGACCAGCGGCTCGGCAAGAACGTGCTGCAGACCAACATCGACGCCTACCGCAAGCTGCGCAACACCATCCGCTGGATGCTGGGCACGCTCGCCCATGACGATGGCGAAGAGGTGCCGCTGGAGAAAATGCCGGAGCTGGAGCGGTTGATGCTGCACCGGCTGGCCGAGCTGGATGAAGTCGTGCGCTCGGGCTACGACGCTTTCGAATTCAAGCGCGTCACGCGCACACTGCTCGATTTCATGGTCGTCGAGCTGTCGGCCTTCTATTTCGACATCCGCAAGGACGCGCTCTACTGCGATGGGCCTTCCAGCGTGAAGCGCAAGGCCTCGGTGCAGGTGGTGCGGCATTTGTTCGACTGCCTGGTGAAGTGGCTGGCGCCGATGCTGCCCTTCACCACCGAGGAAGCCTGGCTCGACCGACATCCGGACGCCGTCTCGGTGCATCTCGACCAGTTTCCCCAAATTCCGTCGAACTGGAAGAACGAGGCGCTGGCGGAGAAATGGCGCAAGGTCCGGCAGGTGCGTCGCGTCGTCACCGGCGCGCTTGAGATTGCCCGGGCCCAGAAGGTCATCGGTTCGTCGCTGGAGGCGGTGCCTGTCGTCGCGCTCGACGATGCCGCGCTCGAAGCGGCGATCGCCGATGTCGACATGGCGGAGATGGCCATCACCAGCGATCTGGTCATCGTTCATGGCAAGGCACCTGCGGGCGCCTTCGCGCTCGACGACGTCAAGGGCGTTGCCGTCGTGGTCGAGAAGGCCGAGGATCGTGGCCTGGTGAAGTGCGCGCGCTCGTGGCGCTACACCGCCGATGTCGGGCAAGATGCGGAATTCCCGGATGTTTCGGCCCGCGATGCCGCGGTTCTGCATGAGCTGAAGGCGTTGGGACGGATTTGAGCCACCAAACAGGTGCACAAATGCCACTGCGGGCGACCTGTGGCCGTCCGCGCGTTGCCCTTAACGAGTGGTTGAGATAGATAGGCGAAACTCCGGAAGACAAATTGTCGCCGGATTTCCGTTGGAAGAGCATATGCGATGGGGACCGGACTTTGCCCGGTGGCGATCGAGAGGCTGTCTAGAGTGGGACTTTTTGATATGACCGAGAGATATAACGCGCGCCTTGCGCTGCTGGCGCCGCTTGTCGTATCGGGCCTCGCTCTGTCCGGTTGCGTGGGGTCGCCCACCTACGGAACCGACAAGACCGCCGGCGCGCAGCTGGCTGGCGATATCACCGGTGCGTTCTCATTCGCGCCGAAGACCAAGACCCCGATTGATTACAAGCCGCGTCCGACGCTGGTGAAGCCGGCGCCAGGGCAGAAGGAAGCGCTGCCGGCCCCGCAGGAAAGCATCCAGACCGCCAGCGCTCAATGGCCCGAATCGCCCGAACAGCGTCGCGCACGTCTGCGTGCCGATGCCACCGCTCACCAGAACGATCCGTCGTATCAATCGCAAATGGTCGATGACGTCCAGACCGATCCGGCTTCGGTGAAGAAAGCGATGGCGGATGCGGCCTCGAGCCACCCGCCAGCATGGACCCCGGCGGATTCCGACAAGGGCCGCGCCGCCGAAATCCAGCGCCGTCTCGCCGATAGCAAGCAGGGCGATCCGAACACCCGCAAGTATCTCAGCGAACCGCCGGTGGCCTATCGTGTCGCCGCCGACACCGCGCCGCAGGGTGACCTCGGCGAAGATGAATACAAGAAGGAACGTCGCCTCAAGAAGGAGGCGGAAGGCAAGAAGGGCAGTGGCTGGTTCGACTGGCTGCCTTCGCTCTAAGAGAGCGTGGTGCAGGGAGCGTTGCTTGTCCCGGTCAGGGGGCGCGCCGCTCGCGAAAGAAATCTTTCAGAAGAAGTGCGGCGTCGCTTTCGCCAATGCCTGGATAGATGTCGGGCGCGTGATGGCAGGTCGGCGAGGCAAAGAAGCGCACGCCATTGACCACCGCGCCGCCCTTCTCGTCCGTGGCACCGAAATACAGGCGGCGTAACCTGGCGAAGGAAATGGCGCCCGCGCACATGGCGCAGGGTTCCAGGGTCACGTAGAGATCATGGCCGGTGAGCCGTTCGCTTGAGAGTTTGCGGCAGGCCTCCCGGATCGCCAGTATCTCGGCATGCGCCGTCGGGTCGGCAAGTTCGCGGGTGCGGTTGCCGGCGCTGGCAATGACGGTAGCGCCGCTGGCGATGACCGCGCCGACCGGCACTTCGCCGCGCAGGGCGGCGGCCTCGGCCTCTTTCAGCGCCAGTGCCATGAAATCCGGCCGCTTCACGCGGTTTCCATTCCGATTATCTCCTCGCCACTCGACGGCGATCCTGTTATCTAGCCCACAATCCGAAAATCGGACTCGGTTTTCGGAAAGGATCATGCGCAAAATCAAAAGTGCTACGGCGTCCTGTGCGCGTCCGAAAGGATGCGCCACGCTGTAGCAGCGCAAACGGACAAAGGCCACATGGACGACAACGACAAGAAATTCCGGCCCAAAAAGGGTCCGGCCCACGGCACGAAATCGGCGGGGCCGCGCAGCCGCGACGGCGCACCAGGCAAGGGCGGCAAGCCGTCCTTCGGCGCGAAGAAACCCTACGCGCCTCGTGGCGACCGTCCAATGGCGGCGGATGGCGAGCGGCCGAAGCGTGACTTCAAGGCCGGCGACAAGCCGTTCAGCAAGGGGCCGCGCCCTGAGGGCAAGCCTTTTGAAAAGCGCGAAGGCCCACGCAAACCCTATGCGCCGCGTGGCGATCGTCCAGTTGCAGCCGATGGCGAGCGCCCGGCACGCACCTACAAGCCGCGCGCGACTGGCGAAGGCGACGCACCGCGCGCCGAAAGGCCGTTCCACAAGGGACCACGCCCCGAAGGCAAGCCTTATGAAAAGCGGGAGGGTCCTCGCAAGCCCTATGCGCCACGTGGCGATCGGCCGATGGCCGCCGACGGCGAGCGCCCGGCACGCACCTACAAGCCGCGCGCGACTGGCGAAGGCGACGCACCGCGCGCCGAAAGGCCGTTCCACAAGGGACCACGCCCCGAAGGCAAGACTTATGAAAAGCGGGAAGGACCACGCAAACCCTACGCGCCGCGCGGCGACCGGCCGGCTGCGGCGGCTGAGAGTGGCGAAAGGCGCTTTGATCGCCCCAAGCGCGATTTCAGCGATCGCGCGCCGCGTGACACCGGCGATCGTGTTCGGCACGACACCGGCGATCGTCCCAAGCGAGACTTCGCGGATCGTCCCAAGCGTGATTTTGCCGGCGATCGGCCTCAAGGAGCATCAGCCGGTGGCTTCAAGCCGCGCCCGCGCCCAGCTGAAGCGACCGAGGAAGCCGGTGAGCGCATCGCCAAGCGGCTGGCCCGCGCCGGCCTTGCTTCGCGCCGCGACGCCGAGGAACTGATCGCGGCTGGCCGCGTCAAGGTCAACGGCAAGGCACTGTCCTCGCCGGCCTTCAATGTCATGCCCGGCGACGTCATCCATCTTGATGGCATGGAAATCCCGCCAATCGAGCGGACGCGGCTGTTCCTGTTCCATAAGCCGGCCGGCGTGGTCACCACCAACCGCGACCCCGAGGGACGCAAGACCGTCTTCGACGTGCTGCCGACGGATTTGCCGCGACTGATGACAATCGGGCGGCTCGACATCAACACCGAAGGCTTGCTGTTGCTCACCAATGACGGTGGACTGGCGCGCGTGCTCGAACTCCCGGCCACCGGCTGGCTGCGGCGCTACCGCGTGCGCGTCCACGGCAAGGTCGAGGAAAGCGCGCTTGCCGGCCTGCGCGAAGGCATCGCCGTCGACGGCGTCTTCTACGGCGCCATCGAAGCGACGCTCGACCGCGAGCAGGGCACCAATGCCTGGCTGACGCTTGGCCTACGCGAAGGCAAGAACCGCGAGGTGAGGAACATTCTCGGCGCGCTTGGTCTCGACGTGACGCGCCTGATCCGCATTTCCTACGGACCGTTCCAGCTCGAGGATCTGCGCGAAGGCCATGTGTTGGAGATCAAGGGCCGCGTGCTGCGCGACCAGCTCGGTGAGCGGCTGGTCGAGGAATCCGGGGCCAATTTCGACGCCGAGATCACCAAGCCGTTTTCCAACAAGCCGGTGCGGCGCGAGGCGGTGCGCGAAGAAGAGCCCGAGCGGCCGAAATTCACCCGCGATGGTGAGCGTCGTCCGATCGGCGAGGGTGGCCTGATCAAGAACCGCAAGCGCCGCGAGAACAGCCGCGACGAAGCGCTGGGCAAGCTGTCGACAAGTCCCGACAGAAGCGCGGGGCCGGAGAAGAGCTTTGGCGAGCGTGGCCCCAGGCCCGAGCGCGGCGGTTTCGGCGACAAACCCCGTGGTGGCTTCGGCGACAAACCTCGTGGCGGCTTTGGCGACAAGCCGCGCGGTGGCTTTGGCGGCAAGAAATCCGAACGCGAGCAGAAGCCGATAGACCCGCCGGGTCAGCGCAAGGCCAATGTCTGGATGGCGCCGGGCGCGCGGCCGATCGGCAAGGGCAGGGCCGAGGCCGATGCGGCCAAGGCGGCCGATGCCAAGGCGCGCAAGGCCTCGTTCAAACCGGCTTACGGCAAGCCGGTTGGTGCAAAGCCGTTCGGCAAGCCACGTGGCGAGCGTCCGGGCGGCGCCGGTGGCGGTGAGCGGCCGCGCAGCGGCCCCAAGGGACCCAGGACGAGATGAGGCCCAGGGCGAAATGAGGTTCAGGGCAAAATGAGAATCGTTGGCGGTGAGTTTCGCGGGCGTCCGCTGGCGACGCCGCGCACCAACGCGATCCGCCCGACCACCGATCGCACCCGCGAGGCCGTCTTCAACGTGCTGGCGCATCGGTTTTCCGACAAGCTGCAGGGCGGGCGCGTGCTGGATCTGTTCGCGGGTACTGGCGCGCTCGGCCTTGAGGCTTTGTCGCGCGGTGGGGCTTACGGCGTCTTCATCGAGGAATCGGCGGAAGGCCGTGGGCTGATCCGCGACAATGTCGAGACGTTTGGCCTGACTGGGCGCACCAAGATATTTCGCCGCGACGCCTCCGCGCTGGGCGAGGCGGGCACGCTTGCCCCGTTCGATCTCGTCTTCGCCGATCCGCCCTATGGCAAGGGCCTTGGCGAACGCGCCCTGCAGTCGGCGAAGGCCGGCGGCTGGCTGCGTCCCGGCGCGCTCTGCGTTGTCGAGGAGGCTGCGGCGGCGGCCTTTGATGCCGGCCCGGGCTTCTCTGTCATCGACGAGCGCAATTATGGCGAGACGGTCATCCGCTTCATCGAGGCCTGCTGAACTCGGCCTCTTTACGGCCTCCTTTGCCGGCAACATGACCAACAATTCACTTTGCATGTCGCAGGCACCTGCCTATCGTCCGACCATGAAAACCGGAGCCATTGATGACATTTCAGGCTGAATGGCTGCGGGCAATGTTGCTGTCGACATCGCTGGTTTTCGCGGCAACCGGTCCGACGCTGGCCGATTCCGCGCCGGGCGAGGGGAAGGTGACGGATTTCCTGCTCGACAATGGCATGGAAGTCGTGGTCATCCCCGATCACCGCGCGCCGATCGTCACCCATATGGTCTGGTACAAGATCGGCAGCGCCGACGAGCCGCCGGGAAAATCCGGCATCGCGCATTTCTTCGAGCATCTGATGTTCAAGGCGACGACCAACCATGCGGCCGGTGAGTTCGACCGCGCCGTGTCCGACATTGGCGGCTCCAACAACGCTTTCACGTCCTACGACTACACGGCCTTCCACGAAACGGTCGCGCCGCAGGCGCTCGAACAGATGATGAGCTTCGAGGCCGACCGGATGCGCAATCTCATCCTGACCGACGATGTCATCAAGACCGAGCGCGACGTGATCCTCGAGGAGCGTCGCATGCGCATCGACAACAACCCCGAAGCGGTGCTCGATGAAGAGGTTGATGCCACACTCTGGCAGAACCAGCCCTACCGCATTCCGGTCATCGGCTGGATGCAGGAGATGGAGCAATTGAACCGTACCGACGCCACCGCCTTCTACGACAAATACTACAGGCCCAACAACGCCGTGCTGATCGTGGCCGGCGATGTCGAGCCCGATGCGGTCAAGGCGCTGGCCGAGAAGACCTTTGGCAAGGTGGCGCGTGGTCCCGATCTGCCACCGCGCGTTCGCCCGATCGAGCCGGAGCAGAACACCAAGCGCACGGTGACGCTCTCCGACGCCCGCGTCAGCGTGCCGAGTTTCTCGAAGCAGTGGGTGGTTCCATCCTACCACTCAGGCAAGGATGGCGAAGCGGAAGCGCTCGACCTGCTGGCCGAAATCCTGGGTGGCGGGACGCGCAGCCGGCTCTACCAGCAGCTCGTGGTCAAGCAGGGCATTGCGTCCAACGCCGGTGCCTTTTTCCAGGGCACCATGCTCGATGACACCAATTTCACCGTCTACGGCGCGCCGCGCGGCGATGCCAAGTTGGCGGATGTCGAGGCGGCTGTCGACGCCGAGGTGATGCGCATCGCCAAGGATGGCGTGACCAGCGAGGAACTGGAAAAGGCCAAGGATCGATATGTGCGCTCAATGATCTTCGCGCGCGACAAGCAGGATTCGATGGCGAACATCTACGGCTCGACGCTGGCCACGGGCGGCAATGTGCAGGATGTCCAGCAATGGCCGGATCGCATCCGCAAGGTCACCGCCGATGAGGTCAAGGCCGTTGCCGCCCGCTATCTCGTCCTCGACCATTCGACAACCGGCTATCTCTTGCCGCAAACCCAGGCGGGGAATTGATCGATGACGCGGCTCGGTACCATTCGTTTCCGTCTGCACATCGCGGTCCTCTTCCTGTCGGTGTTGTTCCTGATCTTGCCGGCGGTCACCGCGCGCGCCAGCGTGGCCATCCAGGATGTGAAGTCGTCGAAGGGCGTCGATGCCTGGCTTGTGGAAGACTATTCGGTGCCGATCATCGCCATACGCTTCGTCTTCGACGGTGGCTCGACGCAGGATCCGCCGGGCAAGGAGGGGCTTGCCAATCTGATGACCGGACTGTTCGACGAGGGTGCCGGCAATCTCGACAGCGAGGCTTTCCAGATCCGCCTTGACGACGTCGGCGCGGAAATGAGTTTCGACGAGCGGCGTGACGGCACCTATGGGTCGATGCGCATGCTGGCCGAGCGCAAGGACGAGGCATTCGATCTCTTGCGGCTGGCCATCACGCAACCGCGTTTCGACCAAGCGCCGATCGACCGCATTCGCGCCCAGATTCTGTCCGGCATCATTGCCGGCGAGAACGACCCCGACACGATTGCCCAGACCAAATGGGCCGAAGCCATCTATGGCGCCCATCCCTATGCCCGATCCGATCAGGGCACCAGGCAGAGCATCGCCACGATCACGCCGGATGATCTTCGCGCTTTCCACAAGGCGAACTTCGCCCGCAGCGGCCTGCATGTCGCGGTTGTCGGCGCCATCGACGCCGAAACGCTGAAGCAAAAACTCGACCTGCTGTTCGGTGACCTGCCGGAAAAGCAGCAACTCAAGCCGGTTGCCGATATCGACCCAAGGCTGGCGCAGCATGTCGAGGTCAACTACGCCCTGCCGCAGACCTCGTTGCAGCTGGCCTATCCGGGCGTGAAGCGGGATGCTCCGGATTTCTTCGCGGCCGCCTTGATGAACGAGATCCTCGGCGGTGGCACCTTCACCTCGCGCCTGTTCAGCGAGGTGCGCGAAAAGCGCGGTCTAGCCTATAGCGTCAACTCGTCGCTGATCAACCAGGACCACGCCGACGCGCTGATCATCACCACCGCGACGCGCTCGGACCGGGCGGCGCAGACACTTGGCATCGTCCGCGATGTGGTGAAGCGCATGGCCGAGGAAGGTCCGACCGAGGAGGAACTCGCGGCGACAAAGAAATACATGATCGGCGCCTACGCCATCAACAATCTGAATTCCTCTAGCGCCATCGCGGCGACCCTGGTTGAGCTGCAGGTCGACAAGCTCGGCATCGATTACATGCAGCGGCGGACGGCCTACATCAACGGCGTGACGCTCGACCAGGTCAAGGCCGCGGCCAAGAAGCTGCTCTCCGCGGAACCGGCCATCATGGTCGTCGGGCCGAAGCTCGGCGAGGTTGCCAATGGAGGCTAGTTTCGGCATCGCCTTCGGCGGCGGCGGCGCGCGCGGACTGGCGCATATCCACGTCATCGAGGCTTTGGACGAACTGGGGATCAAACCGGCGGCGATCGCCGGCTCGTCGATCGGCGCAATCATGGGCGCCGGCATGGCATCGGGCATGACCGGCAGGGAAATCCATGATTATGCCCGCTCGATTCTCGGCCGGCGCACCGAGGTGGCCAGCCGCATGTGGCGGGCGCGGCCGGAAACCTTCGCCGAGGCGATGCAGGGCGGGCTAAGGGTCAGCCAGTTCAATGTCGAGCGCATTCTCAAGGCCTTCCTGCCCGAAGCGGTTCCCGAAACCTTCGCCGAGCTGAAGATCCCGCTGAAGGTGACGGCGACGGACTATTTCGGCCACAAGCTCGCTGTGTTCAGCGACGGCGATCTGCATTCAGCCCTTGCCGCCTCGGCCGCGATACCCGCGGTGTTTCGCCCGGTGATGCGCGACGGAAGGCTGCTGATCGACGGCGGCATCTACAATCCCGTGCCCTTCGACCTGATCGAGTATGATGCCGACATCATCATCGCCATTGACGTCGTCGGCGCGCCGGATGAGGCCGGGGGCAAGCCGCCGACCTCTGTCGACCTGATGTTCGGCGCTACGCAACTGCTGATGCAGTCGATCATCGCCAACAAGCTGAAGCAGCGCCAGCCCGACATATTGATCCGCCCGGCGGTGTCGAAATACCGCGTTCTCGATTTCATGAAAGTCGACGCCCTGATGAGCGAGACGGCGGATATCAAGGACGAGCTTAAGCGGCAGATCGAAAAGGCGGTGCAGGCGCGTGCCGGCAAGGGCAAACGCGGCAAGCGCGTCGCCGGTTGAGCTGTCCTCCGATAGCTGTGGATCACCCCGAAGTGACTTGAGAAATCAGGTCGGAAGACGGGCGTGCCGTATCCCGACCGTCGCATCATCTCGCTCAGGCGCTTTCGTCGAGCCAGACATTTTCGAAATTCTGTTCGAAGGTCGGGTGGATGCCGTAATTCTTCACCGACTTCGTCGAGTGGTTGTAGATCTTGCGCCAGTAGGGCTGGATGATGACGCCGGACCCCTGCAGGATCCCCTCGATATCGACCATCAGTTCGCGCCGCTTGTCGACATCGGCGACGGTCAGCGCCTTGGCGATCTTCTCATCGAGTTCCTTGTTGGAATAGGCGGATTCGTTCCACGATTCGCCGGTGCGATAGGCCAGCGCGATGACCTGCACACCAAGGGGACGCATGTTCCAATTGGTCATCGAGAACGGATATTTCGTCCAGTCGTTCCAGAAGGTGGACCCCGGCAGGACGGTGCGCTTGACCTTGAAGCCTGCCTCGCGGAGCTGGGCCGCGATCGAATCGGCGGTGTTCTTGTGCCAGTCCTGGTCGAGCCCGATCAATTCATGTTCGAAATCCATTTGGCCGGCCTCGGTCATCAGCGCCTTGGCCTTGGCGATGTCGCGGGACACTTTCGGCAGCGCGGCATATTCGGGATGGATGGCGCAGACGTGATGGTTTTCGCCCAGCGTGCCGGCATCGCCGTAGCCGAGCTTCAGAACCGTCGCATTGTCGACGGCAAGCTGGATGGCCTGGCGCACTTTCTGATCGTCATAGGGCTTGTTGTTGACATTGGTGCGCGCCACGATGGTGTTGGCGGTGACCACCTCGTGCTTGACCAGTCCCATCTTGTCGAGGATGCCGACATAATCAGCCGTGGTCTCGTAGTTGGTGTTGACCTCGCCGGATTCGAAGGCGCTGATCATCGCGTTGGCTTCGGTGCCGTAGTCGATGAATTCGATGCCGTCGAGATGGGCTTCGCCGCCCCACCATTTGCCGTTGACGCGGCGCTTCAGCACGACTTTCGAGCCGACATCGTAGGACACCAGTTCGAACGGTCCGGTGCCGATCGGATGGGCGACGAAATTGCTGCCCATCTTCTCGTAGTCGCGATGCACGATCAGGGCCGGATAGTCGGAGAAGCCGGCGATGATCGAGATGTCGGAGGCCGGCAGCTTCAGCTTGATGGTGAAGTCGTCGACCTTGGTGATCGCGCCGGCGAGCAGCTTGCCCGTCTTGGCATCGATCAACGCGCCCATGCGCGCCGCCATCGAATTGCCCGCCGCCGATTTGTCGCACCAGCGCGTCAGGTTGAAGACGACGTCGTCAGCGTTGAAATCGTCGCCATTGTTCCATTTGACGCCGTGCCGCACTTTCAGCGTGTATTCGGTGGCGTCGTCGTTGATGTCCCATCCTTCGAGCAGGATCGGCTTGAAGGTGAATTCGTTGGTGTATTTGACCAGGGGCTCGAGTGTCTGCCGGGTGACATTGGCCATTTCGGACCAGTCGTAGGTCCGAGGGTCCTTCTGCTCCTTGACGCTCGTCGCGACTTTCAGAATGCCGCCTTTCTTCGGTTCCCCGGCATGCGCCACGGCCGGTGCCGCGAGACCCAGCATCGCGTAAGCCGCGGCCGTCGTCGCGCCGAAAGCGCTGGCGATGGCCAGAAACTCACGGCGGTCTACCGCGCCGGCCCTGGCGCTCTCGGCCATCGCCGCGACGAAATCGGAAATGCGGCCGCCATCATTCTTGAACATTGTCATTGCGTTCTCCCACCGGTTTCAATCCCTGACGCGCTGTTGCTTTCAGCGGCTCTGTCGGCTCATCGTAGACATTGGCCGGAAGGATGGGATCGAAAAGGATTCAGCGCCGACTGAGAATAATTCCGTCAATTTCCTTGGTGGCGTTCGCCTGCACTGTGGCACGTGTCAGTGGTCCAGCGGTGCAACCGCCAGATCGATAAGCCGGCTAAGTCCCTTGCTGTCCAGGGTATCGAACGAGAGCGCCATCGCCTCCATCTCGTCGGCGCGCGCCCTGTCGACGAGGCCGTCGGTGAAGGTGGCATATTTCTGATGAAACTCGTCCGCGTTCATCGGATTGTCGCGGTCGCCTTTCGGCGTGCGCGGCTCCGACATGATCTCGCGCCCGTCCTTGAGGTAGAGGGTAACGTCGGCCCAGCGCTTGCCGACGCTGATGCGGGTGTAATGCTCGGTCTCGACCAGCACCGTGGCGTTGGAAATGCGGCGTATCTCCGCGTCATCCAGCACCTCCGGCAAAAGTTCCTTCGGGCCGATCGTGCCCCGCACGATCATTGTCGCCACAGGAAACGCGATCGAATAGGTCATCTCGTCCAGCGTCTTGGGATTATGGCCGGCAAGCCGCACCGCATAGTGGAAGGTCTGGATGCGCACCCGCGCGACATCCTTGCTGGAAAGCTTGTTGTCACGCATCAGGTCACGGACGGCATCGATCGATGGGTGTGCCCAGCGGCATACGGGATAGGGTTTGTAGGAGGTATCTTCGACGATGCGCCAGGCCTGTCCGAGATCGCGCCACCAGGGTTCGGCCGCGTCCCCCTCGGCAGTGATTGCAGGCGCGCCAGTGAAGCCGAGTTCGGCCATATAGGCGGCCATCACGCCCGATGGCGCGCCCCAGCCAACGCCGTCGCGCAGCATGGTCGGGAAATCGATGCAACGCATCATCTGGCTGCGCGGGCCATGGTATTCGGCAATGCCCGCGGCATGGCGCGTCTGCTCCTGGCTGAGCCGCAGCAGCCGCGAAACACCGGCGGCGACACCGACCGCGGTCCACGCCCCGGAAGTGTGGTAATCCGGCACGGTGCCATGCAAGGTCAGGCCGGCGCGATAGGAAATCTCGTAGGCGACGGTCAGCGCAACCATGAACTCCTTGCCGGAAAGCGGCTGTCCCGAGGCACGCAGCGAGTCGGCGATGCCGAGCAGTGCGGGAAACACCGCCGAACCGGCGTGGCCTTTGCAAGGGCTGGTGGAGTCATGTCCGTCGATGGAATCGATGGTGAAGGCGCCGGCAAACGCTGCTCCAACCGGACTGACCGGACGCCCGTCGAAGATCATCCGCGCAGCGCTGATTTCGGGTGACGAACGCCACAGCCGGTCGGCGATCTTCCTGGTGATCGACGACATCTCCGTCGTCGAGCCGACCGCCGCCACTCCCAGAATGTCGGCAAAACTGCGCCTGAGGATGGCGCGCACCTCTTCGGGAATGGCGTCATAGGTCAGGCTGTGGGCAAAGTCGGAAAACCGGATCATCTCTAAAACCTCCCTGCAATCTCAATAGGACAGACGCCGCCTGGGCGTTTGTCGATCAGTCAAGGTGGACACGGTCATGTTCGGACCGAGATGCTCCACGCCAACCTTGACGTGGATCACCGCGGCCTTGCCGCTCGCCAGCGCGCGTTCGAAGGCCGGCGCGAAATCGTCGGTCGTCTCCACCGTCTCGCCATGGCCGCCATAGCCGATCGCCACGGTGGCGAAGTCGGGATTGGTAAGACCGGTGCCGGAATTGCGGCCCGGATAAGCGCGCTCCTGGTGCATGCGGATGGTGCCGTAGGACTGGTTGTCAACGACGATGAAGATCGGGTCGAGTCCGTACTGGACGGCGGTCGCGAATTCCTGGCCGTTCATCAGGAAATCTCCGTCCCCGCCAATGTAGATGGCGGGCGCGTCGGGGTCGGCGATCTTGGCGGCAACCGCCGCGGGAACGCCAAAACCCATGGCGCCACAGACCGGCGCCAGCGCGCCGCGAAACCGCCGATAGCGGAAATGGATGTTGGGCCAGTCGGAAGCATTGCCGGCGCCCGTGGTCATGAAGGAATTGGCCGGCAACCGCTGGCTGAGGAAGCGCATCACCACGCCCATATCGACAGGGCCAGGCTGCGCCGCAAGGTCGAGCATGGCAAGGTAGCGCCGGCGTGCCGAGGCGCAAATTGCCCCACGCCTCGGATTGCCGCCGGACGGGGCTATAGCAGCCAGAGCGATTGCAAAGGCGCTGGGATCGGCCTGCACCAGAAGGTCCGCCTGATAGAGCCGGCCAAGCTCTTCCGCGCCCGGGTGCACATGCACCAACGGGCAGTGCGGCGTCGGCGCCGGGATCAGCGAGAATTTCAGTGTCGTGCCGTCACCCAGCCGGCTGCCGACGGCAAGGATGAGATCGGCCTCGCGGCAATAGTCGTTGGGCATCGGCGCGCCACCGAAACCAAGATTGCCGATGTAGTTCGGATGGTCGTTGGGAAACAGGCCCTGGCGGCGGAAACCAACGGCGACGGGAAGCCCCAAGGTTTCCGAGGCCTGGATGATGGCGTCGTGGCCGGCTTGCGTCCAGTTGGCGCCGCCAAGCAGCAGCAAGGGCCGCTTCGAGTTGGCCAGCATGGCTTCGACCCCGGCCATGTCGCAGGCCAATGGTGCGACAGGCGTTGCCATTGCCGGCTTCAGGTCGGGCGTGTCGCTTTCCGCCTTGAGCACATCTTCCGGCAACACCAGCACCACCGGTCCGGGGCGGCCGGACACCGCGGTTCGCCACGCCCGGTTCACATATTCGGGGATGCGCGACGGACGATCGACTTCCGCCACCCATTTGCTCATTGGGCCGAACACGCGGCGATAGTCGAGCTCCTGGAAAGCTTCACGATCGCGATGCGCGGACGCAATCTGGCCAACCAGAAGGATGAGCGGGGTCGATCCCTGATAGGCCGCATGCAGGCCGATCGCCGCATTCATTGCGCCCGGGCCTCGGGTGACGAAACAGACGCCGGGCTCGCCGATTGCGTCGGCGTAGGCCGCCGCCATGAAGCAGGCGCCGCCTTCCTGCCGACAGGTGACATAGCGGATGAGGCCGGCCTGTTCCCACAGCGCGTCGAGCGCGGTCAGATAGCTTTCACCGGGCACGCCGAAGACGGCCTTGCAGCTGTTTTGCAACAGCGCGCTTATGAGAATCTGACCACCGTTTCGCAAGATCGCCCCGCCTTTGGCGCGACCGTAGGGGCGCGTCGAAAGCGTCTCAATCGAATAAAATTTCGGTGCTGATGAATTGATTTCGGACCGGCGGCAAAAGCCGGTCAGTCGCTGCGAAGACCAGTGCTGAGCGACAGCAGCCAGGCCTTGAAATGCTTGACGCGGGCGAGCCCCGCCGAACGCTTGGGCGCGATGAAGTAGTAGGCACCGCCGGTTGGCACTTCGTCAGTGAAGGGCGCTATCAGCGAGCCTCGTTTCAACAGGGTATCGCCATAGGGCCGCCGGTTCATTGCCACGCCCATGCCTTCGCTGGCGGCAAGCAAGGCATGCGAGCGGGAATCGAACATCAGTTTCGGTGTCTGGTTCGCGCCCTGCACGCCCATTTTCTCGAACCAGAAATCCCACTCGTGCGGCACGTATTCGCAGCCGATCAGCCGCCGCCCGAGCAAATCCTCCGGCGTCTCGATCGGGCCGTTGTGGCGCAGATAGTCCGGCGACACGACGGGCGCGATGACCTCGTCGATCAGCTTCTCGCACATGTGTTCCGCGGGCGCCGTCATGGCGTAGCGGATGTCGATGTCTATGCTGGAACCGGAGAATTCGATGTCGTCCGGCTTGGTGATCAGCTTGACGCTAATCTCGGGGTTGGATGACAGGAAATCGTCCAGTTGCGGGATCAGCCACATCTGCGCCAGTGACTGGAAAAGATGGATGGTCAGGCCGCCATTCTTGGTGTCCTGCATTACCGACAGCGTGCTCGCCTCGATGCGGTCGAGCGCGTCGCCCAACCCCTCGAGATATTTCTCGCCGATCTCGGTGAGTTTCAGGCCGGTCTGCTCACGCAGGAAAAGCTTGGCACTGACGAAGGTCTCCAGCGATTTGATCTGATGGCTGACGGCGGAGCTTGAAATCAACAGCTCTTCGGCGGCATCGGCCAAGCTGCCAGCCCGCGCGGCAGCCTCGAAGGCCCGCAAGGCGGCAAAGGGAGGTAACCGCCTTGCCATGTTCGGAAGCTCCTCCACGCGCCGGAACCAACTGCTCCGACGCGGCACCTATAGGGGTTTTCACGAGGCGGTGGAAGATTTCGGTTTTGTGGGCCGGAACCTGTCCATCCCGACGGATGGTCTGGTCGAGCACCTTCACATCCGCATGCGTAACCCCTGAGGGTCGTAGCGCGGCCCGTCCGAAGCCGATGCGGCGCGACGCTTGCCATTGATCTCGACCTCGAAGCCCGCGCTGGCCTCGGCAACATGCGATTTGAGATAGCCGAGCGCCAGGCTTTCGTTGACCGCGTAGCCATAGGCGCCCGACGTGACATAACCGACATAGACATTGTCGCGAAACACCGGCTCGCCGCCGCTGCAATCGGCATCATCGGCATCGACGGCCAGCGTGACGAAGCGCTCGGTCGCACCTTGCGCGCGATGTCCGCGCGCCGCCTGTTCGCCGATGAAGCCGGAGCGTTTCCAATCGACGAACCGGTCCATGTCCGTCTCCATGACGGTGTAGTCCGGCGAGAGATCAAGGCCCCAGCTCTTGAAGGCTTTTTCGATCCGCAGGCTGGCCAGCGCCCGGCTGCCGGCCGGCACAAGGCCAAGGTCGGCGCCTGCTCGCAACAGTGCGTCGTAGAGGCCGGCCTGATACATGGCCGGCGTGTAGATCTCATAGCCGAGCTCGCCCGAAAACGAGACCCGGAGCACAATCGCGTCGGTGGCTCCCTCGATCTCCAGGCGTCTGACCGACAGGAACGGAAACGCCTCGCTGGAGACGTCACCATGCGTCACGCTGGCCAGGATCTTTCGCGCGTTCGGCCCAGCCAGCATCAGTCCGCTCCAGCTGTCGGACAGGTTCTCGACCGAAATACCCGGCGTCCTGTGCGCATCGAACCAGCGCATGTGCTGTCCCTGCATGGTGCCGGCGCCGAGCAGCAGGTAGCTGCCGTCCTCGAGCCTCGACACGGTCAGGTCGCCGATCAGCCGGCCTTTTTCCGACAGCATCGGCGACAATGCGACAGTGCCGGATCGATCGGGGATCCGCCCGGCCAGCACCCATTTCAGCCAGCCGGATGCGGCGTCGCCAGAAATCCGGTATTTGGCGAAGGTCGATATCTCGAACAGGCCGGCAGCATTTCGCACCGCCCGGCATTCCTCGCCGACCGTCTTCCACCAGTTCTGCCGGGCATAGCCGAAGACGTCGCGTTGTTCGTCGCCAGGCCGCGCAAACCACAGCGGCTGCTCCCAGCCATTGTTGAAGCCGAAGACCGCGCCTCTGGCCTTCTGCGCGGCGTAAGCCGGGAATGTCCGCAGCGGCCGGCCAGCGGCGCATTCGAGATGGGGGTAAGGGCGCTCCTGGCGGTTCTCGTAATAATATTTGGTCCGCTCGAAGGTGAAGCGCTTGCCTGCCCAACGGCCGAAACGAGCGACGTCCCAGAAATTGACGTCCATCTCCGGCTCGCCGTCGACGATCCATTCCGAGATCACCTTGCCGATGCCAGCGCCCTGGTTCAGGCCGCTCATCACGCCGCAGGCGCAGAAGTAATTCTTCAGCTCCGGATGTGGCCCGAGCAAGGGCCCAAGGTCGGGTGAGAAGATCATCGGTCCGTTGATGACGCGCTTGATGCCGGCTTCGCCGAGGCAGGGCATGCGATCCATCGCCACTTCGAAATTACGGTCCATTCGGGCCAGGTCGTTGGGCAGCAACTCATGGCCGAAATCAAGCGGCGTGCCGTCGAAAGCCCAGTGATGACACCTGTTCTCATAGGCGCCGAGCAGGATGCCTTTGCCCTCCTGGCGTGAATAGTAGCCGGCTTCGCTTTCACCGATCGTCGGCAGTTCATGGTCCATCGCCTCGATCTCGGGAATTGCCTCGGTCACCAGATAATGATGCTCGACCGGAAGCAACGGCAGTTTTATCCCGGCCAGCGCGCCGACCTCGCGTGCCCATAGGCCGGCGGCGTTGACGACGAACTCGGCATGGATGGTGCCGCCTGGCGTCTCGACATCCCAGCCGCCATCGGCGCGAGGCGTCGTCGCGGTCACCGGCGTGTGGCGATGGATTTTCGCGCCGAGCTTGCGCGCCGCGGCGGCAAAGGCGTTGGTCGCCGACGACGGATCGACATGGCCCTTGATCGGTTCCCACAGCACCGCCTTGAGGCTCCTGGTGTCGAGGACCGGCGCACGCTCCCTGGCTTCCTCGAAGGTGATCCATTCCGCCTCGACGCCGTTGCGGCGTGCGCGGGCCCGGGCAATGGCCAGCGTGGTGACCTCGTCGTTCGAGGCAGCCAGATGCATGCCGCCGGTCGGGTGATAGCCGACGGCCTGGCCGCTTTCCCGCTCGATCTCCGGATAGAGATTGATCGTATAGACCTGAAGCCGCTGGGCGTTGGAGGGCCTGGTCAGCGAGAACAGATTGCCGGCGGCGTGCCAGGTCGAGCCGGACGTCAGTTCCGAGCGCTCCAGCAGCACCACGTCCTTCCAGCCCTTCTTGGCCAGATGATAGAGAATGGCGCAGCCGGTTATCCCACCGCCGATCACCACCACGCGGGCATGTGTATCCATTCCGTCAGAATTCCACTTTTCGATGTTTGCAAAAGGCTGAAAGCAGCATCTAGCGCAGGGCTTCGATCTCGATCTTGCGCCGTGCGACATAGTCCTCGAGCTGCTCGATCACCGCCGGGTCGATGGCCGGTGCTTCATATTCGTTGACCATCTGTTTCCAGATGCCATTGGCACGGCGGGCGGCGTCGGGGCTGCCCTTGTCCTGCCAGTTCTCGAAGTTCGACCAGTCCGAAACCAGCGGCTTGTAGAAGGCGTTTTCGTAGCGGGCGAGCGTATGCGCGGTGCCGAAGAAGTGGCCGCCGGGGCCGACCTCCTTGATCGAGTCCAGGCCGATCGTATCGGCGTTGACGGTGAGCGGCGTCATCCAGGCGCACATCATGCGGACCATCTCGATGTCGAGGATGAACTTCTCGTAGGAACCGACCAGGCCACCCTCCAGCCAGCCGGCGCCATGATTGAACACGCTGGCATGGCCAGTCAGCGCGCCCCACAAAGACATCATGGATTCATAAGCCGCCTGCGCGTCAGGCGCGTTCGAAGCGTTCACGTTTGACGAGCGCCATGGCAAGCCATAACGGCGCGCCATCTGGCCGGTGGCCTGCGCGCCGAGCGTGAATTCGGGCGTGCCGAAAGCCGGCGAGCCCGTTTTCATGTCGGCATTGCAGATGAAGCCGCCATAGATGTAGGGGCAACCTGGACGGATGATCTGGGTCAGCGCGCAGCAGGCCAGCGTCTCAGCATTCTGCATGACCAGCGCGCCGGCAACCGTCGCCGGCGCCATGGCGCCGGCCAGGCCGAAGGGCGTGACGCAGACGACCTGACCCAGCCGCGCATATTCGATGACGCCCTGCGCGATCTCGCCGTCGAGAACCAACGGCGTGTTGGTGTTGGTGTTGACGAAGAACACCGGGTTGGCGGCGAGGCTGTCTTCGTCCTCGCCATACCAGATCTTGGCCATCTCGATGGCATCGCGAGCGCGATGACGGCCGATGGTCAGGGGCTTCCACGGTTTGTCGGAAAGCTTGCAGCAGGCCAGGTAAAAATCGAGATAGCGGGTGTCGGCCGGCAGGTCCTGGGCCTCGACGCTGGTGCCGCCCTCGATCTGCAGCACGTCGGTCATATGCGTCATCTTCAGGAAGTTTTCCTGATCGCGAAACGTGCCGGCGCGGCGGCCATGATCGAGGTCGGAAACAAAGGGCGGGCCGCTGACGGCGGTAAAGGCGACCTGGCCTTGGCCCATGAAAAGCTTTTTTGCCGGATCGCGGCCACGCACGGTAACGACCGGCGGCGCCTTGGCGACCAGCGCCAGCAGACCCTCGCGATCGAAGACGACCCGCTCGGTGGCATGGTCGACGGCAAAGCCGGCGCTGGCGTAGAGCTTGCGCGTCTCCTCGTCCTGGATGCGCATGCCGACATCTTCGAGCACCGACATCGAGGCGTCGTGGATGGTTTCGACCTGCTCCGCGGTCAGCACCTCGATCGGAGCATGCGGATTGCGGAGCTGCAGCCACTCCCTGGAGAATTCCAGCCTGCCGTCGCGCACCCTGCGCACTCTGGCCGTCGTTCGCATGCCTGCCCCGCCGAGGTTTGATGTCAGGCGGTCAGTTGAGGAGCTTTGGCCATCAAGGGCAATTGAAAACGCTTCAGCCGGCAATGAGGCGATTTCGTCACCTCAGGTCGGTCTGCCGCGGGCCATCGACCGGAGGCAGCTACGAAGGACCTCAGTCCTTCGCGCGCTCGACATAGGCGCCGTCGGCGGTCATCACCACCACGCGGGTGCCGGGAGCGATGTGCGGCGGCACCAGCGTGCGCACGCCGTTGGAAAGCACGGCTGGCTTGTAGGACGACGAGGCCGTCTGTCCCTTGGTCGTCGGCTCGGTTTCCACCACTTCGAATGTAGCGCGTTGCGGCAGCACTAGTGAAATGGCAATGCCATTGAACTGTGACACCTGCACGGCCATGCCTTCCAGGAGGTAAGGCGCCATGTCGCCGACCACGGCTTCCGACACCGCCACCTGATCGTAGCTTTCCGGGTTCATGAAATGAAAACCTTCGGCGTCGTGGTAGAGGAAAGTGTGCTCGCGCTCTTCCACATAGGCGCGCTCCACCTGCTCGGTGGTGCGGTAGCGTTCCGAAACCTTCACCCCATCACTAATGCGGCGCATGTCCAGCTGCGTCACCGGCGTGCCCTTGCCTGGGTGGATGTTTTCGGCAAAGAGGATCACATAAAGCTTGCCGTCCTTGTCGACGACATTGCCTTTGCGGAGCGAACTGGCGATAACCTTCACCACGGCTTTACATCCTGAAATCGTTGATTGTCATAATCGGCTGCGAGAGCCGTCCTGTGTGCGCCGTAGCGCATCTTGGGCGATCCCGCCAGCCCAATTCACAATTGGTATAGTCCCATGACCGACGCTTCGCCCTGGTGGACGCCTCATGTTCACGCCGACCGACGCCCACGACTGATGTTGCGCAACGGCATTGCCGCCAGCCTGCGCGACTGGTTTTCACGCCGCGATTTTGTCGAGGTGGAGACTGCCGCCTTGCAGATATCGCCTGGCAACGAAGCGCATCTGGCGGCCTTCGCTACTGAGGCCATAGGGTCGGACGGGATGCGCTCACCGCTTTATCTGCACACGTCGCCGGAATTCGCCTGCAAGAAGCTGCTCGCCGCCGGCGAGCCACGGATCTTCAGCTTTGGGCCGGTGTACCGCAACCGTGAGCGCGGCCCTCTGCACCATCCTGAATTCACCATGCTCGAATGGTACCGGGTGGGCGAGAGCTACGAGAGCCTGATGCTGGATTGTGCCGCCCTGCTGGCGCTTGCCGCGGAGCGGGCAGGGGCCAGGCGCTTCAGCTTCCGTGGCCGCGACTGTGATCCTTTCGCCGAGCCGGAACGGCTGACCGTCGCCGACGCCTTCACGCGCCATGCCGGCATCGACCTGCTTGCCACCATCGCTACCGACGGCAGCACCGATCGCGAGGCCTTGTACGACGCCTTGAACCGGGCCGGGCTGCGAACCGCGCCCGATGACAATTGGGCGGACCTGTTCAGCCGGGTCATGGTGGAGAAGGTCGAGCCGGCGCTCGGGCTGGGTCGCGCCACCATCCTTTGCGAATATCCGGTCGCCGAAGCAGCCCTTGCCCGCCCAAGCGCTGGCGATCCGCGTGTTGCCGAGCGTTTCGAGCTGTATGGCTGCGGTGTCGAGCTTGCCAACGGCTTTGGCGAACTGACCGATCCGGAAGAACAGCGCCGGCGATTCGTCATCGAGATGGACGAGAAGCAGCGCATCTATGGCGAGCGCTATCCGATCGACGAGGATTTTCTCGCGGCACTTGCCATCATGCCGCAGGCAAGCGGCATTGCGCTCGGCTTCGACAGGCTGGTGATGCTCGCCACCGGCGCGCAAAAAATCGAAGATGTGATCTGGACGCCGGTCGCAGCTATGTGAAGGGGTCCGGCCGTGCGTTGCCCAGCCTGTTCGCGACAGTTCAGTGCGCGAAAATCTGTTCGAGCGAGCGGAAACCCTTGAATTCCAGTGCATTGCCCGAGGGGTCGCGGATGAACAGTGTCGCCTGTTCGCCCGGCTCGCCCTTGAAACGCACCATCGGCCGCTCCAGCCAGTCAACATCGTCACGAGCTTCGAGCCGTGCGGCGAGGCGCTCCCATTCATCCATCAGCAGCACCGCGCCGAAATGCGGGATCGGCACGACAATGCCGTCGACCTTGCCGTCGCTGGCGGCCTGAGATGCCTGCGGCCGCAGATGCGCCGACATCTGATGGCCGAAAAGATCGAAATCGACCCAGGTCGCCGAGGAGCGGCCAATCGCGCATCCCAGCACGTCGCCATAGAAAGCGCGTGTTTCATCGAGATCACGGACCGGAAAGGCGAGGTGGAAGGGGGTCAAGGCGTGTGCTCCGAGCAGTCTGTCAACAGGGCGGCGATACTTGGGCCCAGTCGTGGTCGGTGGAGCGAAGCATCTTGATTACCGCTTCTCCCATTGCACAAGCCGGACCGGAACAATAGATGGTGCAGCAGCGGGCCGCACCCGAAGCAGGCCGAAAAGCAGGATTATCAACATGACGAACACGCTCGACGCAGCAAAATTGACCGACCGCGTCGCGGCCCTGGTCGAGGCTGCCAAGCGAGCCGGCGCCGACGCCGCCGACGCGGTTGCAGTGCGCGGCCGCTCGACTGGCGTGTCGGTGCGCCTGGGCAAGGTCGAGGGTACGGAATCGTCCGAGAGCGAAGATGTTTCGCTGCGTGTCTTCGTCGGCAAGCGCGTGGCGAGCGTGTCGGCGACGGCCGCGTCCGATCCGAAAGCGCTTGCGGAACGCGCCGTGGCGATGGCCAAAGTGTCGCCGGAGGATTCCTATCAGGGCCTCGCTGACCAGGCACTGCTTGCCAAACGAACGCCTGATCTCGACCTGTTCGACGCCACCGAAGTCTCGGCCGACCGGCTTAAGGAAGACGCGCTTGCCGCGGAAGAAGCAGCGCTTGCCGTCAAGGGCATTACCAATTCCGCTGGCAGCGGGGCCAGCGCCGGGCTTGGCGGATTGGTTCTCGCCACTTCGCACGGCTTTCTTGGCCACTATGTCGCCTCTCGCTTTTCGCGCTCGGCCAGCGTTATCGCGGGCGAGGGCACCGGCATGGAGCGCGACTAT
The DNA here is from genome assembly GCF_040537815.1 of Mesorhizobium shangrilense. Taxonomy (NCBI): domain Bacteria; kingdom Pseudomonadati; phylum Pseudomonadota; class Alphaproteobacteria; order Hyphomicrobiales; family Phyllobacteriaceae; genus Mesorhizobium; species Mesorhizobium shangrilense. The sequence goes on along the minus strand of NZ_JBEWSZ010000001.1, from coordinate 2,103,487 downwards.
GAATTCTCCTCGCGCCAGCATTTTTCCGATCTCGATGCGCCCCACGATATCGGCCGCAAGGCCGGTGAGCGCGCGGTGCGGCGGATAGGCGCGCGCAAGGCGGCGACCGGTCCGGTCAACGTGGTGTTCGACCCGCGCGTCGCGCGCGGCATTGCCGGACATCTGGCTGGCGCGATCAACGGCGCCTCGGTGGCGCGCAAGACCAGCTTTCTGCGCGACATGATGGGCAAGCAGGTGGCGGCTTCATCGATCACGGTTACCGACGAGCCGCTCCGGCGCCGGGGCCAGGCCTCGCGTCCGTTCGATGGCGAAGGCATCGAAGGCGAAAAACTGTTCATGGTCGAGAAGGGCGTGCTCAACCATTGGTTCCTGTCCACCTCGGCCGCGCGCGAGCTTGGCCTGGTCACCAACGGCCGTGGATCGCGCAATGGTTCATCTGTTTCGCCGTCATCGACCAATCTTGCCATCGAAGCTGGCGAACGGTCGCCGGAAGACCTGATCGCATCGCTCAAGACCGGCTTCTACGTCACGGAGGTGTTCGGCCAGGGCGTCGACATGGTGACTGGCGAATACAGCCGTGGCGCTTCCGGATTCTGGATCGAGAACGGCCAGCTCTCCTATCCGGTCGCCGAAGTGACCATCGCTTCCAACCTGAAGACGATGTTCCTCAACATGGTTCCGGCGAGCGATCTCGACCGCAATTTCGGCACCGCTGCACCCACACTCATGATCGAAGGCATGACCCTTGCCGGAGCTTGACCCGGTCATTTCAGCAGGGGTTGACGAGGACCTGTTGCTGCTGCGCGATGCCGCCCGCGAGGCTGGCGTCATCGCCTTGCGTTACTTCGGCAACAACCCGCAAGTGTGGATGAAGGGCGGCACCTCGCCGGTCAGCGAAGCCGACCACGCCGCCGACGCCTATCTGCGCGAAACGCTTCTGGCCGCACGTCCCGACTATGGCTGGCTCTCCGAGGAGACCGCCGATGATCCGGCACGGCTGTCCGCGCGCCGCACCTTCGTCGTCGATCCCATAGATGGCACGCGCGGCTTCCTCGAAGGCCAGCGAACATGGTGCGTCAGCGTCGCTGTGGTTGAGAATGGTCGCACGCTTGCCGGCGTGCTGGAATGCCCCGCAATGGACGAAACCTACTGGGCGTTGCCCGGCGAAGGCGCGTTCAAGAACGGAAGGCGGATCGGTGTTCGCAAACCGGGACAGATGGCGGAGATTGCCGGCCCCAAGCCGATGGTCGACTTGATGCCGGCTGACTGGCAGTCTCGGTTGAAGCGGGCTCCCTATAGCCCGTCGCTTGCCTACCGGCTGGCGATGATCGCCGACGGCACGCTGGATGCGACCTTCGTCAAGCCGAACGCGCATGACTGGGACATTGCCGCCGCCGATCTCATCCTTCGCGAAGCCGGCGGCCGATTGCTCGACCGGCATGGCCGCGCGCCTCTTTACGGTGGGGAAGTCATTCGCCATGGAGCGCTGGTTGCCGGCAGCGGGGAATTGCTCGATGTCATGGCCGGGCTGATCGCT